>PNKC01000108.1 GCA_013822275.1 Anaerolinea sp.
TGTTGCAGCCGGAAGAACGGCCGGTCTTCGCCCACCTTGATGAAGGCGCTTTGGTTATTGAGCGCGCGCAGTCGCGGCTGCGCGACGGTCTTCACGTTGCCTTGCTGCTTCAGCGCATGGATGACGGCGGTAGCCCGGCCGTAGCCGAGGTTCGCCGCGAACGTGTTGGCGGCGAGCAGCGTTCCGCCCACGCCCACCACTTCGAGCGGTGCGGCTCCGTCGATCTGCACGGAACCGGCGCTGCTGGCCGCCAGCTCCCAGTCCACGCCGAGCTTCCTCTCATCGCTCAACGAGACTTCGACGATGCGCGCCTCGATTTCCACTTGCTGGGTGATGCGCTGGTTGACGAGCGTGATGAAGGCGCGGATCCTCTGGTGCGTCGGCGCCGAGGCGGTGATTTGGGCGACGCCGCTGAATTTGTTCAGGATCAGGCGGTCGCCATCGCCGACCATCGCCTTCAACTCCGCCTCCAATCCCGTCCAGAACGTGTTCTCGTTCTCCTGGCTGATGCTGATCTGGGTGGCATCGGAACCCGTTTGGACCTGGCCGTTGGCTCCGAGGGTCTGGGAGGTCGTCACTCCTTGGCCGTTCTGACCGTAGCCGCCCGAGCCGTAGCCGTTGTTCGTTCCGCCCAGCGTTATCGAGGCGCTGCCCGAACCGCTGCGGGTCAGTTGCGGATAGTCGATCGTGTAGAGAACGGTGCGCCGGTAGCGGACGGCGAGGCCATCGGGCGTTTCCTCGAACGAATAGCCGCCCGGTTCGGTCAGCGCCGCGAGCGCGGAGCGCAGGGTGCTGTTCGCAATGTCCACCGTCACCTCACCCTTCACCTCGGGATCGATGAGGATGTTGGTCTGGCAGGCGCGCGCGAGGGAACGCAGCGCGGCGGGCAGCGGGGCCTGCTCCAGGCGTAGGTTGGTGACAGGACGTTCCAGCAACGCGGGCTGGGCGGCGGCAAAAGCCGCCGTGGCGGTGAGAAGAAACAGGAGGGATTTCATGGGTTGGGCTGGATAACGTAGGGAATGGATTCGGCCGTGCGTCCCGTCTGGAGGATCGTCCGGCCGGTTGCCCGGTAGCGGAGCACGACCGGAGCAGCGGAGTTGAAGGAGCGGGTCACCGGCGCTGCGGCCAGGTAGGTGCCGTCACCCGCCTGCGTCGCCTGCACGCTGACGGCCCCCGGCCCGGTCAGGGTGAGGACACCGGCTGCGTAGCTTGCCGGCCCGGTCACCGTTACGGTGACGGGAAGACCAGAGGAGCTCGTGATGTTGAGCGGAACGCCCGCCCCGACATTTTGATCCGCGATGGCCGGAAACGTGATCGTCTGTGCGGCCTTCAGGTCGAACACGGCCTGCACCGCAAGGGCGCGCGTGACCGTCAGCGTGACCGAGGGCGTCATGCCGCTGACATCGCCGGCCCACCCATTGAACCGGTGCGTGGCATCGGGGGTTGCCGTGACGGTCACGACCGTTCCGTAGGGATAGGTGCCGCCGGGGCTCACGCCGCCGCCACCGCTGGCGCTCGTGATCAACGCGAACGTCCTGGGGGTGAAGTTCGCCTGCACGGTCTTGTTGCGGTCCATGAGGATGCCGAGCGGATTGGTGCTGCCGCCCGCATCTCCGCTCCACCCCGCGAAATCATGCGTGGCATCCGGCACGGCCGCGACCGACACCGTGGTGCCGCTCGTAAAGGTGCCGCCGGCCGAGACGGTGCCGCCGGCGGCGGCAATCGTCATCAGCGTGTATTGAACCGGCGGCGGCGCGTTGATCGTCACCGTCTGCGAGATCGTCGCTGAGACTGCCCCGGCCGAGTCTACCGCCTGTGCGGTATAAGTGATGGTCGTGGGGCCAGTATCGCTGCTGGATGCGCTCGCGTCGCCATCTGTGCCACTCACCGCCGCGGTCGAGAACGGCGCGCCGTTCTTCCAGATTTGCACCTGGCTCAAGTTGCCGTCGCTGTCGTGGCCATGGGCCGCAATCGAATACGTCTGTCCACTGCTCACGGTGCCGGGCGTGCTCGTCCAGGCGACAGTGGGCGGTTGGTTAGCCGGCACCACGGTGACGTCCACCGTTGCGGAATGATGCCAGCCGCTGGAATCGGCGGCGGCGGAGCGGACGTGGTAGGTTCCCACCTCGGTGAACGTGAAGGCGGCGGAGCGAGTGGAGTCGCCGCCGCTGCCAACCGGTCCGCCTTGGTAGGGTTCGCCCGTGGCGAAGCCACCTTCATAGTTCCACGCGCCGTCGGGGCGCTGGATGTCGAGATTGTGGCTCGTGATGTTTCCGTCCGGATCGGTGGCGTGGCTGGAAACAGTCAGAGTGGTGCCGGCGGTTACGGTTTGTCCACCGGGTGAAAGCAGCGTCACGGTCGGCGGATTGTTGGTCGGCGCGGAAATCGTGACCGTGTGCGTGATGATCGACGAAGTTTCTCCGGCAGCGTCCACCGCCTGCGCCGTGAATGTGACGAATTGCGGACCGCTGTCGCTCGTCCAGTTTCCCGAGTCGCCATCCGTGCCGTTGCCGCCACCCGCGAACGCGAAGGGCTGGCCGTTTTTCCAAAGGTTAACCTGCGTGAGATTCCCGTCCGCGTCGTGGCCTTGTGCGGCAACGTAGTAGCCGGCGCCATTCGCAGCACCGGCTGGCGCGGAAATCCAATCGATGGTGGGCGCTCTGTTTTGCCCGGACGTCGGATAGGACGAAGACACGCTTGCGTTGGTCCAAACGGTCGTTGCGTGCCGGCCGATGTCGTTGGTCGAGTATCCGTAAAGGCGCAGTGTATAGCTGCCGGGCGCCAGCCCGGTAACATTCCACGTTCCTTGCAAGCTGCCGTCCGCAGGGGTGCCGTCGGCGGCGTAGCGGAACATCCAGAAGGAATCGTTCGTCACGGAACTCCCGCCGCTAAGGGAGTAGGAAGGTCCCGTGCCGCGGTAGACGCTTGCGGAAAGCCGGGCGACCAGATTGCCGCCATCGTCGCGCAACTCGATTCGACCGGGTGCGCTGGATGCTGGATAGTCGTCGCAGCTCCAATCGATCGCAAAATCGAAGCTGAAGTTCGGCGAAGAAACGGTCACGGCCTGTGTAGCGTAGCCAGTTTGAGTGCTGGTCAGCGCCGAGCTTGAGACGACGGTGGCGAGAAATAGAAAGGGAAGAACGAATGATTTCATTGGAGGGTGATGGTTGGGTTTTCGCGGAGCGTGAACCGGAGCGCCTCGACGCCCGGCCATGCGGTCCCGCGGTTGATGATGACGAGCCGTCCGCCCAGAATCTCCGGCGTGACGCTCGCCCCGATGTTGGCCGCCGCCGTAAAGGCATTGGCCGTGTTGTTGAACGAGACGAAGGCCGTCTCGGTCGGATGGTTGTTGTTCACCGTCACGCGAAACTTCGGGAGCACGATGCGCCGAACGCAGAGGCGGTTCACCTGCGTCATCCCGGCGGAGCCGGCCGACCACGCGGCCAGTTGCGCCGGCGTCAGCCGGCCCGACCAGTAGACCGGCGGCGTGGCCGTGCGGCTTTCCCAATCGTTCTGCCAGATCGCGTCGAACCAGGCCGCGTTGTTTTCGAAAACGGGCAGCGCCAACTGCTCGCTGCGCGCCATGAGGCTGACGAGCAGGAAACGCTGGCGGCCCGTCTCGTCCGGGCCGACGAAGAGCAGGCGCGGATTGCCGGCTGAGTTGAACGCAATCCGCGCCAGTTCCGGTTGCACCGTGGCGACCGGGGAGGCGCCGAGCTGCGGCGTTAGTCCGCGCAGCCGCGCGAGCTTGGTGAACCAGTCATTCGTGCCGGTTGTGGTGTAGGCAGCGCTCGTGGACGTGGAGAAGACCGTCGCGGAGTCCCCGCCGCCAATCGCGCCGGGCAGCGCCGCGATGTTCAGATTGGTCAGGTCGGTCTGCTCAAAGGACGTGGTGATCGCCACCGCGAGTTCATCGAGCGACCGGACTTCGGCGTCGCGCCGACCGCGTTCCACGATGTCCCGCACAGAAGGCGCGAGCGCGGCGGCGAGCGCCCCGAGCACGAAAAGCACAAGGACAATCTCAAGGAGCGAGAAACCGCGCACCGTCCGCAGGAGGTTGCCGCGGAGGAGCCGATGGCTGTGGGCGTAGGAATAGAGAACCATAGGTCAGTGCTGGTTGGCCGCCCCCAGAAGCGAGAAGATCGGCAGGAAGAAAGAGAGCGCGATGCCGCCGACGATGGCGGTGAGGGTCGCTAGGAGGAGCGGCTCCAACAGGGCGAGCGCGGTGGCGAGGCGTTCGCGGGCGGCGCTGCCAGCGTAGTCCTCGATGTGCTTCAAGGCGGCACCGAGTTGCCCGGTGGTTTCGCCGGCTTTGAGCGCGGGAACGATCCAACCCGGAAACGAGTGCTTGCGCGGCAGTGCGGCATAGAGCGGTTTGCCCGCCGCGACGCCCTCGCGTGCGGCGAGCAACTGCCGCGAGAGCACCGCGTGGTTCGCCAGCTCCGCGCCAGTAGCCAACGCCTCCAGCAGGGGAATCCCGGCCTCGTGCAGCAGCCGGCA
>PNKC01000109.1 GCA_013822275.1 Anaerolinea sp.
GCAGGCGACCCCGGCACGAAGTGATCAAACGCACGCAAGCCACCGCGTTTGGGTAGACTGCGGTGCATGGCAACCAGGCGGATCGACCCGAACCGCGCATGAACATCTTCTTCGACGTCGACTACACCCTCATCACGTGGGACGTAAAGCTGCGCCCCGGCGTGCACGAAGTGTTCACGAAGCTCCGCGAGCAAGGCCACACCATCTACCTCTGGAGCGGCGTTGGCCCCCGCTGGGAGGTGGTGCGACGGTTCGAACTCCACGAGCATGTCGCCAACTGCTATTGGAAACCCTTGTATAACCACCACGCACGGCTTGACGAGCTGGGGATTGAAGTAATGCCCGATTTCGTCGTGGATGACCATCTTGAGATCGTTGAAGCGTTCCCGGGAACGCAGATCAAGGAGCCGGCGATGCCGCTCGACACGGACACGGAGATGTGGCGGGTTTACGACACGATCCAGGCGTTCCTTGCCACGCGCACACTCTCCGGAGCCTGATGGGCCGCGGCGTCATCCTCGTCCGGCACGCGATGCCTGAAGTTGTGCAGGGCGTGTCATCGACGCTGTGGTGGCTGGGTGAAAGCGCGAGGGAGGACTGCGTCCTGCTCGCTCACGCGCTCCCTGACGGACTGACGGACCCGATGTACTCGAGCACCGAGCCGAAGGCAGCCGAAACGGCCGCCGTGATCGCGCTGAGGCGCGGGCTCCGGGTGGAACACGACGCCGCCTTTGCGGAAGTGGACCGCCCCACAACCTGGGATGAGGACTATCAGGCGGCTGCGAGGGAGTACCTCACACGTGGCGAGCGGCCCGGTTGGGAGCCAGCCCATCAGGTGCTCGCTCGATTCACCGCCGGCGTCCAACGGGCGATGGCGGCAACGGGCGCGGGCGACCTCCTGGTCGCGAATCACGGCATGGCGCTGAGCATCTACGCCGCGTCCGTCGGGAGCATCAACCTCGTACCGTTCTGGGGGGCGCTGACCTTCCCGGACGCGTGGCGCCTGGACCTCGAGTCGGGGACAGTGGCGAGACTCTTTGAAGGTGGGCTACCAACGGGCTAACGGCACTGGCGGGAACCAGAATCCGCATAGCTCTCGCCGGCTACAGGCAGGAACACAGGCGTTCATCGCGTTGCAGCGGAGAGGTGCGCGCACAGCTCGGTGCACCGTAGAACGCGCCGCCCGGGACTACGGTACCGGGACCCTGTAGAGCTTCAACACCCCTGGCTTCTCCCACACCTGCTGCCAGCTTTCCGGGACGGCGGTCACCAGTCCCGGCTGATCCTGGCCCTCATTTACGACAACCAGGCTCCCGGGTTCCACGAGGTCATGCCCCTCCTTCGGGTCGAAGCGATTCCTGACGAGCCCTTCGTTGCGGGTACGTTCGTAGACCGTCGTCCTATCGAGCCCGAGGTGGAAGCTGAGATAGCGGGCGAGATCGTCGTCCCACGTGAAGACCGTCGCGGGAGGCTCGCGTTCGATGGCGTCGGCAAGTTCGATCGCGACGGCGTCAATGCGGTTGGCGCGCCAATAGGTGTGGTCATCCCGGACAGTGCTCAGGGTCACTCCGAACGCAAAGAGAAGACCGCCGGCGACGTAGAGGCCCGCGGCTCGCCGCCCACCTCCGCTCAGAAGGCCGGGCCACCGGGATAGGCCGATGCCCGCGAGGGCGAACATCGGAATGAGCATCGAAAGGACATAGCGCGGCTCTTTCCACCAGGAATAGAGCGACGGCAGCCGCATCAGGAACTCGAAGTAGAGGTACTGTCCGGCCACCAGGACCACGAGCGGGAACGCATCCCCTTTGACGAAGCCCCTCCATCCCTCCGCGGCAAGGATCGCGACAAGCCCCACGCCGAAGAGGATGGTCGTCGGCAGGAACATAGGGTCGCTGACGAGGTCGCGAATGTAGCTAAGGTCGAGGTCTGTGTAGCCAAGCGCGCCTGGCTGCACGGTGCGCCCCTCGGTGATCACCGTCCGGATGTCTTCGAGAAAGGCGCCGCCCAGGTTCATGAGCAGCACCTGGACGGCCGCGACCACGAGGAGCGCGCCCGGGACGCCGGCCCCGAGTTGGAAGTGAAAACGGCGGCGGATGACGACGAGCACGGCGAAGGGGATGGCGACGGCGACAGCGGTCTGCTTGGCGTAGAAGGCGAGCGCCCAGACAACGCCCGTCGCGAAGTACAGAAGGACCCGGCGGCGGGGAGTGTGGCTTTGAAACCCGGAGAGGAAGAGCAGCATCGTGAGGCCGGTAAAGAAGGCCATCATGGTGTCGGGCAGGAACTGCGTGGAGTTGATGACGTTCAGCGGAAACACGCAGGCGAGGAAGGCGGCAACCAGGCCAGCCCGGCTCCCTGCGACCCGAAACGCCATACTGAAGGCAATGAGCGCTATGCCAAGGGAAGCGCCAATCGGCACGACCGTCGAAACGACCTCCCCCGGGCCGAACAGCCGGTACAGCAGAGCCGTGGGGACGGTCAGCGAAAGGCGCGTGTACTGCGTGTAGTAGAGGTTGCCGACGATGTCGGGGTCGAAGACAGGCTTCCAGCGCGCGATGCTCGCCGCGGAATCGGCATAGGCGTAGGGATCGACCGTGACCAGCCCGTACCAAAAGACAATCCGGAGGAGGAGCCCGGCCGCAAGTATGAGCCCAAGCGCGACGGCGACTGAGGCGTGCTCCGCAGGCCGCAACTTGCGTGCCCGCCCGAACCAGTGGCGATATCGGCTCCGCATCTGTCCGGCCATCTTTGTAACGGCCACTCTAGCCGGAAGCAACCAGCCGCGGGAGTGCGGTCCAGATGGCAGCCAGCGTTGTCCGGCGTTCCTCAAGCGTCATCTCGGGAGCAAGGGTAACGAACACCTCCAACTTCGAGACGGAATCTGTCCATCCAAGAGCGCGCGCCCAATCGCGCTCGCCGGCAGCTCTTTCGATGCCGTCAACGACCACCAGGGAGGAGAGCCCTCTTACAATTATCGGTCGAAGTCATGCCGGTTGCTCCTATTTGGTTCAACCCCGCCGTCGGTACTCATTGTGGACTCGATCCAGCCCCTGGGAGTAATCCACGGGCTGTGGCCGGCAGTTATCCCGGAACGACGCCTGAGCTAGACTCGTTGGCTATCCCGGGCTGCATTCGCGTCTGGTTGGCGCCCGCATTTACGGGGGTTAGACGAGGCACGCTGCCTGGCTGCCGTAGCGCTCCGGGGCGCCCTCGATGATAAACACGTCGTTCGCTTCGGTGCCATCAGGGTACTGCGGCTCTTCAACGGCCCGGCAGCCGTCCTCGCGCGGCTCGGTGAAGTGGTGGTCGCAGTCGCGGCGCTGCACCATCTCATTCGTTGCATGTTGGCTAGTCGAACGCGGCAAGCACTTCCGCGTTGATGCGTTCGTAGAGCCGCGGGTTGTTCGGGATGCTCTGGAAGATGACCTGGTCGGCACCCGCCTCTCCATAGCGGCGCAGGACCTCGATGACGTGTTCGGCGTTGCCGACCGCCATGTTCCGCTTGCGCGCCTCCTCCGAGGCCTGCGGGGCGAATCGCTCGCGCAGTCGCGCGGCCTTCAGCTCGTCGTCCTGGAGGGCGAGGATGATGAAAGCGGTCTTGGAGATTTCGGCCGGGTTCCTGCCTGCGTCGGCGCAGTGCTGGTTCAATACGCCGATCTTGGCCGCGAACTCCTCGGGGGTGCCGCCGACGTTCATGATGTCGCCGTACTTCGCGAGCGTGCGCAGCGTCCGCTTCTCCCCACCTCCCCCGATCATGATCGGGATGCGGCCGGACCCGCCGGAGCGCGGCGCGAACGGGGCTTTGTCGAGCTTGTAGTACTTGCCGTTGAAGTCGACGGGGCCTTCGGTGGTGAAGAGGGCACGGATAAGTGCGCAGGCCTCTTCGAGCCGGTCCGAGCGTTCCCGGATGTTCGGAAAGTCCCAGCCGTAGGCCTCGTGCTCGCGCACGTGCCAGGCGGCGCCAATCCCGAGGATGGCACGGCCCTTCGTCATCGCGTCGAGGGTCGCGACCATCTTGGCAAGCAAGGCCGGGTTCCGATAGGTGACGCCGCTGACGATCGTACCCAGTCGCAACCGCGACGTGACCGCGCCCAGGCCGGCGAGCGTCATCCAGCCCTCGAGGCAATCCTGGGACTCGTCCATGAAGGCCAGTGGCGGCACGAAATGATCGAAAGTCCACGCGCTGTCCCAGCGCCCCGCGTCCATCGTCTTCGCCACGGCGACCATGTCGTCCCAGGTGGTCTGGTTGCCGGGAATTTGTGCGCCGAACTTCATTCAGGATCTCCTTGGCTCAACTCTTCTGAGCGTAATCCGCAGCCT
>PNKC01000110.1 GCA_013822275.1 Anaerolinea sp.
CCCCTAACGGCCGGGCTTGGGATGGCTCCGTCGGACGTCGAGTTCGAGCGGAACGTCCGTATTCACGAAGTGCGGGGACGCATTGATGCGCTGCTGGGGCGGACGATCTTCGAGTTCAAATCGAACCTCAAGGCCGAGATGGGTGATGCCCGGAAGCAGCTACTCGACTACCTGACCGAGCGCGAGGAGGCCAGCGGGGATCGCTACATCGGAATCGCCACGGACGGCGCAGAGTTCCGGGTATTCGAACGGTATGCGGGGGCGCTGGTCGAAATAGGCGCGCCGTTTCTAACCCCGCGGGACCAGCCGCGACGCCTCCTCGATTGGCTCGAAAGCACGGTGGCCGCGCGGGACGATGTGGCTCCTGAACCTGAGACCATCTCCTTCGAACTCGGCCGAAAGAGCGTGGCGTACGGGATCGCCCGCCGCGAACTCGGCACCATGTGGGCTGCAGTCTGCGCCGTGCCCGACGTGGTCTTGAAACGGCAGCTCTGGGCGCAGCAGTTGGAGCGCGCGTACGGCTCGGCAATCGAGAGTGACGAGCTGTTCTTCCAGCACACGTATCTCACGATCGTCGCCAAAACGATGGCGACGGCGGTGGTTGGGATACCGCTTCCGCCGCCCGGTGACTTCCTGTCAGGGCGGGCTTTCGAGGAGGCGGCAATCTCTGGTGCGGTGGAGTCTGACTTTTTCGACTGGCTGTTGGAGGCTCCTGAGAGCGGGCCACTGATCACCCGCATCGCGCGCCAGGTGATGCGCTTCCGGCTGCGCGACGCCCAGTGGACGTATTGAAAGGGCTTTACGAATCGCTCATCGACCCGGAGCAGCGGCACGACCTTGGCGAGTACTACACGCCTGACTGGCTGGCGGCGCGCATCTGCGAGCGCGCGATCACGGACCCGCTCCACCAACGCGTACTCGACCCGGCCTGCGGGTCCGGGACGTTCGTCTTCCACGCCGTGCGCCGGTTCCTGGCGGCGGCGGACGCCGCCAGGATGGATAACCGCTCCGCGTTGAATGAGTGCGGCCAGAAGGTGTTCGGCATCGATGTCCACCCGGTGGCGGCAATTATCGCGCGCGTGACGTATTTGCTGGCTTTGAGTGACCGCGTCCGGCAGGATCGCGGCCGCATCAATGTCCCGATCTACCTGGGGGACTCACTCCAGTGGAATACGACGCGCTTCGCGATCGAGGGCGAGGTATTGATCGGGATCGAGGGTGGGGACATGCTGCACTTCCCGCTGCCGTCGCCCGC
Source organism: Anaerolinea sp. (assembly GCA_013822275.1). Lineage (GTDB taxonomy): Bacteria > Chloroflexota > Dehalococcoidia > Tepidiformales > Tepidiformaceae > PNKC01. The sequence continues at coordinate 1,256 of PNKC01000110.1, forward strand.
GACCCGGGCCGGTTTGACACAGCTGCTTGTCGTGGCGGGTGGGCGGTTGCGGTTCGAGTTTCACACCGCCGCCCGTCATCGACATGCGCAGGCGTCCGATTTCCCCGCCGCCGGTTTGCCTGACTCGCGGATCCAGCTTTGGGTGCTCTCCGGCGGTGCTACTGCCGGCCCACCCGAATTCCGGCGCGCCCGGCCGATCCCACCAATCGACTGGCACCGCCGAGGCCGGTGTTCCGTAGGTGACCTGATTGTTGTTGCCAGCGATGTTCGGGCTCTGGCTGACTGTCCCGCCGCCATCGGCCGAAATGTCCTGCTGCACCTTGCCTCGCGTGAGGGTGCGAACCACTCTCACGGCAACGGCCCAAATGCTGTTCCACGCCATGACACGCTCCGATTTGCCGGGGTAGTCAGCATCATCGCCCACAATCCCTCGATCTACCAGCACGTCAGCGGTCAACGGGTTGCGCGGCAGAGCGCCGCTTGCTGCCGCGCGCTCCCTCACGCATTGGCGGGCATGTCGGCTTGGCGCGGGCGACTGAGGAGGGGCGGCCCGAAGGGCAAAGGGGGTAGGGGCCCCGTTTAGCCTCCGGTGTTAGGCGCGGCCGGCGAGGGGAGACGGGGTTCGATCCAGCGGTCGGCTCGCCGGAAGGACCCGCGCTGGCGGGTAGAAGCTGGCGGCTGGAAGCTAACCTCCATGAAACCCCGCACCGCCGCAGCCGTCACCGCCGGGAAGGCCGCCGCCGTGGTCTCCCGCGCGCTCGGGCGAGGGGGCGGGACCGCGCTGCCGGGGCTCGTCGCTGAACGCATCGACCCCCAGATCGTCGCTCACCTTGGGCAGCAGCTAGTGAGAGGCCGCGTGCTCGTGACCGGCACCAACGGAAAGACCACCACCAGCCGCATCCTCGCCCGGATTCTCCAGGAAGCGGGCACGCCCTACCTCCATAACCGCGAGGGTTCGAACCTGATGCGCGGCATCGCCAGCGCCCTCCTCGCCGCCGCCAGCCCGGGCGGCCGCCTGCCGCATGGCCGCGAGACGCTCGGCCTGTTCGAGACCGACGAAGCCACCCTCCCCCACGCCGCGCGGGCGCTCCAGCCAGGCGCCATCGCCTTCACCAACCTCTTTCGCGACCAGCTGGACCGCTACGGCGAAGTCGATACGGTTGCGAGCCTCTGGAAGGAAGCACTAAGCAGCACGCCGAAGACCGCGACGCTCGTCCTCAACGCGGACGACCCCAGCGTTGCCGACCTCGCGACCGGATGGGAGGGGCCCATTCACTGGTTCGGCGTGGACGACGAAGCTTTCGCGACGCAGGCCGCGGGGGCGACGGATGCACGCTGGTGCGGCTCTTGCGGGGGCACGTTCGCCTACACGCGCCGCTACTTCGCCCACATCGGCCACTGGCGCTGCCCTGGCTGCGGGAGGGAGCGGCCGGAGCCCCAGACTTCCGCCTCCGCCATCACCCTCGGCCTCGAGAGCGCCTCGTTCGAAATCACCGGCCTGGGGCGCGTGACCCTGCCGCTGACCGGGATGTACAACGTCTACAACGCCCTCGCGGCCGTCTCGCTGGCGAAAGTGCTGTTCCTGCCGGCGGCGGCCGCCGTCGCGGGGCTGGCGAGCGTCCAACCTGCTTTCGGCCGCCAGGAGGTGGTCGAACTCCAGGGCCACAAGTTGCGGATCATGCTTTGCAAGAACCCGGCCGGCGCCAACCAGGTCATCCGCCTCCTCCAGGCGGTTGATCCCGGCGATGGGCTCCACGTGGCGGCTCTCCTCAACGACCGCTTCGCCGACGGCCAGGACGTGAGTTGGACGTGGGACGTGGATTACGAACTGCTCCGGGGCCGGATTGCCGGTTGCCACGTGGGTGGCGACAGGGCCGAGGACATGGCCCTTCGATTGAAGTACGCAGGCTGGCCGGCGCCGCGCACGGTTGCCCGCACGCCGGGCGAATTGCTGGATAGCATCCTCGCGAACACACCGCCTGGGGCCGACGTCTTCGTCGTCCCGACCTATACCGCGATGCTGGACCTGCGGCGTGAACTGGCCAGGCGCGGAGCCGCCAGCACGTTCTGGCGATAGGCGTTTTACCGCCATTTGTCTTGCCTGCCTGGATTTGCTCGCAATTTCCTCGCCGGGCGGCTATGCTGGATTAAGGTAGACCGCGATCCATCGTCCTTCGCTTGAGGCTCAGCTTTCACTCGTACTCGATGACCGTAGGAAATCCGGAATTTAGTTGGAGGTCGTCGAGTGAGTTTCGCCGACAAGATCCTTACCTGCAGCGACTGTGGAGCAGCATTTACCTTCACAGCCGGGGAGCAGGAATTTCATCAGTCCAAGGGGTTCAGCAATGAACCCCGCCGTTGCCCGGACTGCCGTGCCGCGCGTCGCGGTTCGGAAGGCGGCGGTGGCGCCCGCATGGGCGGCGGTTCGCGCGAGATGTTCAGCGCAACCTGCGGCTCCTGCGGCAAGGAAGCCAAGGTCCCCTTCGAGCCCCGCGGTGACCGGCCCGTCTACTGCAACGACTGCTTCCAGTCCCAGCCCCGCACGGGCGGTGGTGGCGGCTACGGCGGCGGCGGCGGAAGCCGCGGCGGTGGTGGCGGCGGCTACGGTGGCGGCGGTGGTGGCGGCGGCTACGGCGGCGGTGGCGGAAGCCGCGGCGGCAGTGGCGGCGGAAGCCGTGGCGGCAGCAGCGGTGGTGGCGGCGGACGCCGCTGGTAATCGCCGGCTAACGCCAGCCTGAAGAATACGAAACGGGGCGCCTCGCGAGGGGCGCCCCGTTTTGGCGCGTGCCAACAGAGAGCGGCCGTTTTGGCGAAGGGACACAAAGGCCCCGAGTCGCGAAGCGCCACGAAATCTCACTCAAGACCTTCGTGCCGCTTCCGGCCTTCGCGGCTTCGTGTCCTCAACCAGGTCCGTGCTGCTCCGAGACCCGGCTCCTTCATACAGAGAGAGGGGGCCCCGGAAGGGGTCCCCCTCTTGTGTTGTTCGGAGAGACTTTGAGGGCCCCCGTCAGGCGAGCTTAAAGCGCGCAGTCGCCTGGTTCAGGGCCTCCGCCAGGCCCC
>PNKC01000111.1 GCA_013822275.1 Anaerolinea sp.
GCACAACCGGGCGCAGATGACGGCCTATGCGCTGGCCCACGGGCTCGCCTCACCAGGACGCTGAACCTCACTAAGCCAACCCGGACACCTTCTCCTACGTAGTCCGTGCCAAACCGGACCGCGACCACTTCAGCCCGCCCCCAAGAGTTACGCAGTTCAACGGAAGCGGAGGGCCTCTTCGCGCGGGTACCTTCGATTGTGCCGGTACGACTCGCCGGACGCAGACAGCAAGAGCCAAAGCGCCCGGCGGGCACCCGGCCAGAACGGAGAGAGGAGACGAATGGACCGTGCAGCCACGACGCCCCAGGGACCTGGAAGCAGGCCCCTCGAACACCAGAAGGAAAATGCAGTGAACACTCGTGTTAAGTCCGTCCCAAAATTCCCCGGCGCCACGGGGCCGTCCGGCCGCAAGGCCCTCTTCGCCCTCCTCGGCGGTGGTGCGGTCCTCGCGGCCGCCTTCGGGGCGAGCGTGTATTCGCGCAGCACCAGTGACGAGCCGGCGGCGCCGCCCGCCGTTTCCGCCCCGGCAGCACAGGCGAACGAAGGCAGCGCCGCATTGGCTCCGGGTCGCGCACTGGCTTCTCGCTCCGTCTACGTGGTGGCTTCCGAAGAGCAAGCGGCCCTCGTTTGGTTGGGTGTCAGGGACGCCAACGACATCCTCGCCTGGCTCGGCGAGCCTCCCTCGGACGACTCGGTCGTCGTCGTCCCATCCGGCGTGCAGGCAACCGAAGTGATGGACGCCATCGCCGAAGGTAACCGCATCCTCGCGACCCTCGGCGGTCCCGTGAGTGTGGTTGTTGATTTGCGCTGACAGCGATGACACGGGCAGAAGGGCGCCGCCCGGCGGAGGCGGCGCCCTTTCTGTGACAACTGAACATCAAGAACGGAGGCACCCATGCAGAGCACGGAACCGCCGCCGGGCGGGTGACGTCCTTAACGACCGCCGTGGGGAAGCGCGACCCAGGCCGCGGTCACCATGGCCAAGCCCCCGCGGGAGGGGTATCCCGCAAGGAGAAGAACTATGTCTCGCAAGACTTTGGTCGGCGCTTTCGCGGCGCTGATCCTCGGACTCACAAGTCTCGGAGTAGGCAGCAAGACCGCCTCGGCGGAGGTCGTCTTTAACGACCGCATCGACGCCGTCCGCAGCCTCGACAACCCTTGCGAACCAGGGACCTACCCCATTCCTCTCTCCGGCGTGTTCCACCATGTCTGGTATACGACGCCGGAAGGCACGCTGAAGATGAACATCCAAGGTCATCTCACCGGGACGGACGCCGACGGCACCGAGTACGTCGTCATTACACAGCAACACATGGAGCACTGGGAGCCCTTCCCCCCAGCGAATCCAATGGGACGGTTCACCGACACCCGCAGGATTAGTCTGATCAGCAAGGGTTCGACGGTCAACGCGCTCCTCGTGATGACATTCGATGTACCCGCAGGTGCGCCCCAGGTTCCGACAACCACAGCAACGGCTTGTGTTGGTTAACACCCAACTTGACAACTGGGCAGGCGCGCCCTTGATACACGCGCCCGCCACGGCCCAGACCCCGCGGGAGGGTTATCCCGTCAGGAGAACACTCACATGGCAAGCCGACGAAGACCACCATCCATGAAACGATTCCTGCTCGTGGCAGCACTCGCGCTGCTCGCCAGCGTCCTTCCTCTGAGTCCCGCGGCGGGGCAGACGCCGGCCGCGAGGTCCCTCCTCAACGTGCCGTTCAGGGGCGTGGCGGCCCCGGCATCCACGTTCGACCTCGTCCAGAGCGTGACCGACTTCAAGCCGGGCGCGAAGTCACACGTCATGACAACCGGCACTCCGCACTACCTCTCCGTCCTCGCGGGCGAATTGACCGTCGACATCGATGGTAAGTCCGAGGCGGTCGCGGCGGGCAAGGGCGTTTCCGCGCCCGCCGGCGCGAAGCTAACGCTGAGCAATACCGGGGCGGCCAACGCCCGCCTGTTCGCAGTCACACTCCTTGCGGTCGGCGCCGTTGCTGACGTGCATCAACTCTCAGCTCCCGGCATCACCACCTTCGCTACCGGCCGCCGAACCATGCCAAACGCGCCCGCCGTCGTGGACATCGTCCTCATCGGCGCCGAATACGACCCGGGTTACCAGACCCCCAACCATGTCATGAACGAATTCCACCTCATGATCCACCTGGCGGGCCGGGTGGGGTATGTCTACCTCGATGGTGGCTCGGAAACCTACGCGGCCGGGTCGCAGGGCATCATGTATGAGGCTCGGCCCGGGTACATGCGGAACGAGGGGCAGGTCGCGTCGACGACGGTTTGGGCCTGGGTCGCGAACCCGGGCAAGCCGCTGACCTCGGCGGTGGCGGCGGCTCCTGCACCAGGAGCGCCTAACACCGGCAACAGTGCCGCGCAGGGCGGCGCAGCCATCCCCGTGGGGGTGGCCGCAGCTGGGCTCGTCCTCGTGTTCCTCGGTGGCTCCGCGTTCGCGGCGAAGCGGGCCAAGGATGCGTGGCGCAACGGGTGACGCCGGGCCTCCCATTCGCGGCCCGCTGAAGTTGGGCTCGCGACCAAGGATTTGGAGGCTCGCCGACTCAGGTTGGCGGGCCTCTGCGCTTCTCCGTGGCGGCGACGGTCTTCCCCTCCATCGACAACCGGCGGTGGCCAACTGAAAATGGGGCCGGCGAGGGATACCGACTCCATGACCCAGGAACCAGCACCCGGCACGAGCTCAAACCCCGGCGAAGACGGCTACCTGACCATCCACGGCCTGCGCCACCACTACATCCGCTGGGGGGCGCGCGAGAAGGACCCGGTGGTGCTGCTGCACGGGCTGATGAACAACGCGCGCTACTGGGAGCACATCGCCGAGCGGTTCACGGACAAGTACGCCGTGTACGCGCCGGACCTCCGCGGACACGGCGAGAGCGAGCACGCACCCGGCGGCTACCTGGTCTGGGCGTTCGCGATGGACCTGCGCGGGTTCGTCCAGGAGATGGACTTCGAAGCGTTCGACCTGGTGGCGCACAGCATCGGCAGCCGGGTAGCGATGTCCTATGCCCGCGACCACAGCCACCGGCTGAAGCACCTGGTGCTGGCGGACATGGGGCCTCAGATGGCCGACGCTGGCGCGCGCGGGATACGGAGGAGCACGGGTGAGTCTCGCAAGACGGCTGGCTTCACGACGGAAGCCGAAGCGATGGAGCATTTCGCCGCCCTGTACCCGGGGCGGCCGAAGGAGTTCCTCCAGCGGCAGATTGGCGCGTCGCTGGTGCTGGACGAGGCAAGCGGCAACCTCGTCTTCCGCTTCGACCCTTCGATCCATGAAGCGACGGGCCGGGGCGCAATCGCGGAGATCCCGTACCTGTGGGAGAGCCTGGAGCACATCAAGTGCCCGACGCTGGTGATCCGGGCGGAGAAGAGCAAGGTGCTGAGCCCGGAGATCGCGAAGCAGATGGTCGAACGGCTGCCGAACGGGCGTTACCTGGAGATTGCGGGCGCGGGGCACCAGGTGCCGCTGCACCAGCCGGAGGCGTTCAGCGCGGCGATCCGGGAGTTCCTGGCTAGCTGACGGCTTTGCCTGTTCTGGCTCGAAGCCTCGCGACGGTAAGGTCATAGTCGCTCTGGAGGCGGAGCCAGAATTCAGCAGACAACCCGTCCAACGCGGACTCGAGCGCGAGCGCGGTATCGGCGTTAATCGCCCGTTCGCCCCTGCAGATGGCGTTGACGACGCGGGACGACTTTCCGATGCGGAGGGCGAGCGCTCGCTGGGTCAGACCGCGCGCCTCGAGTTCCTCAGCGAGGGTTTCTCCGGGTGGAACAGCAATACCCGGCCGAATTGGAACGCTAGTCGCCATAGTGGTTTGAAACCTCCTCGACCATGACCTCATTGTCGCTGAACGTAACCTCCAGCCGCCATGGCCCGTGGAGGACGATCGCCCAGCGCCCCGCCCGATCACCCGTCAACTGGTGTATTCGAAGTGATCGCAAGGCGTACAACTCTCGCCGATCCCGCGCGGCAGCCAGTTGATTGTTTCGCTGCACGAACTTGCGGGCCACACCGTGGCCCCAGGCGCGGTTCGCATCAAGCTCGTCCTCGAAGCGATGCAAGAGCTGTCGATCACGGAACAGGACGTCCAACGTTCCCCCGGATGCTACCATACGCAGCCTGCGTGCCGGGGCGAGGCGCGAAGCGGCAATGCCGCCGCGTATACTGGGCCTCATGACGACATCGACGCGGTCTTCCCTCGATGAATTCCTCGCGCTTGAGGAGACGAAGCCGTACCTCGAGTTCATGGACGGGGAGGTGGTGGCGAAGGCCATGCC
>PNKC01000112.1 GCA_013822275.1 Anaerolinea sp.
CGTTTGGCATTGTTTAAGGGGCGATGGAGGGTCTAGGCGCAGGGCATGACGGAGTCGCCGTCGAGGGTGACGGCGACGGAGCGTTGGAGGATTTCGACGGAGACGACGAGGCAGTGGCCGTCCTTGATGCGGAGGACGGGGCCGGTGAGGCCGGCGAGGGGTCCGGAGACGACGCGAACGAGTTGGCCTTCGCGGATGAGGGCGAGGGGGCGGAGGCGGCGGCCGGAGTCGAGGATTTGGAGGAGGGCCTGGATTTCGGGATCGGGGATGGGAGCGGGTCCGGCGCCGAAGTGGACGAAGCCGATGGCGCCGGGGAGGGTGACGAGTTTGAGGGGGGTGGAGGGGAGGAGGCGGCAGAAGAGGTAGCCGGGGAAGAGGGGGCGGTCGAGGGTTTTGAGGCGGTCGGACCATTGGCGGCGGTCGGGGTAGAGGGGGAGCATGGCGTCGACGCCGTTGGAGCGGAGGGCGGCGAACAGCGAGCGTTCGGCGTGGGGTTTGACGCGGAGGGCAAACCAGTCTGGCTGGGCCGAAAGGGCGAATTGTGCGGAAGTGGACATAGCTGCCGCTCGGGCTGTCACAGGACAGGCGCAAAAACCTAGCCCCTGAGATGGCCGGGGCAGGGTGGATGGGAACTATGGTAAAGCGAACGGGAGGGTGAAGTCCAATGGTTGGCGAGGGGCGGGAAGAGGGAAGCCGGCGCGGGGCCGGCTTGCCGGGGGATGGGCGATGATGTGATGGCAGGTATCAACTTTGCTGGGCTTGATCGCGGGCGACGACGCGGTAGCGGCGGGTGCGGATGGTGCCGGTGGTGAAGGCGTCCTCGATGAGGGCGGCGACTTCCTGGTTGTGGCGTTTATAGGAGCCGGCGGCGGGGCTGGCGGATTCGGGGCGGCCGGCGTAGAGCAGTGTGCGGCGGGTGGCGTCGAGCATGGGCTGGAGTTTGTCGCGGACGAACATGAAGGCGCCCTGATTGCGGGGCTCTTCCTGGACCCAGACGACGTCGGCGGTGGAGGGGTAGCGGAACAGGGCGGATTCGATATCGGATTCGGGCCAGGGGTAGAACTGTTCGAGGCGGGCGATGGCGGTATTGGTGGCGTGGCGCGAGTCGCGGGCGGCGATGAGGTCGTAGTAGACCTTGCCGGAGCAGATGAGGATGCGTGAGATGCGGTCGGGGGCGGAGACGCCGGCGTCGCTGATGAGGGGGGCGAAGGAGCCGTGGGTGAAGTCATGGGCCGGGGAGACGGCCTTGGGGTGGCGCAGCAGGCTCTTGGGGGTAAAGATGACGAGGGGTTTGCGAAGCCCGCGGCGGTCGCGGCCGCCATACATCTGGCGGCGGAGGAGGTGGAAGTACTGGGCGGGGGTGGTGACGTTGGCGACCTGGAGGTTGTCCTCGGCGCAGAGTTGGAGGAAGCGTTCGATGCGGGCGGAGGAGTGTTCGGGACCCTGGCCTTCGAAGCCGTGGGGGAGCAGGAGGACGAGGCCTGAGGGCTGGCCCCATTTGGATTCGCAGGAGGAGATGAACTGGTCGATCATGATCTGGGCGCCGTTGACGAAGTCGCCGAACTGGGCTTCCCAGAGGGTGAGGGCGAGGGGGTCGCCGAGAGAGTAGCCGAACTCGAAGCCCATGACGCCGTATTCGCTCAAGCTGCTGTCGTGGACTTCGAAGGCGGCCTGATTGGGGGCGAGGTGCATGACCGGGACATAGGGGACGCCGGTTTCGTAGTCGAAGTATTCGAGGTGGCGGTGGGAGAAGGTTCCGCGGCCGGAGTCCTGGCCGGAGAGCCGGACTGGGGTGCCTTCGAGAAGGAGGGAGCCGAAGGCGAGGGCTTCGCCGAGGGCCCAGTCGGCGGTGGCGCCTTTGAGGAAATCCTTGCGTTTTTCGACGATGGATTTGAGTTTGGGATGGAGGTTGAAGGCGTCGGGGAAGTGGGTGAGGCCGTCGATGATTTTCTCGATGGCGGGATCGTCGATGGCGGTTCTTGGGCAGGCTTGAGGGAGATCGTCGGCGACGATTTCGGTGACTTCCTGGAGTTCCCATTTTTCGCCGCGAGCGGTGGCCTCTTCGTGGGCCTGGTTCATGCGCTCCTGGATGGACTTGCGGACGCGTTCAACGAGGGTTTTGTCGGCGACGCCTTCGCGGGTGAGGCGGGCGGTGTAGATCGAAGCCACGGAGGGGTGGCTTTTGATCTTTTTGTACATCAGGGGCTGGGTGTAGGAGGGGTCGTCGCCTTCGTTGTGGCCGTATTTGCGGTAGCAGATCATGTCGATAACGACATCCTTGCTGAAGCGCTGGCGGTAGTCGAAGGCGATCTGGATGGCGCGGACGCAGGCGTCGGGGTCGTCGCCGTTGACGTGGAGGATGGGGGCCTGGACGGTGCGGGCGACGTCGGTGCAATAGGTGGACGAGCGGGACTCCTCGGGGGTGGAGGTGAAGCCGAGCTGGTTGTTGATGATGAGGTGGATGGTGCCGCCGGTGGTGTAGCCCTTGAGTTGGGAGAGCTGGAGGGTTTCGGCCACCACGCCCTGTCCGGCAAAGGCGGCGTCGCCGTGGACCAGGACGGGGATGACGCGGCCGCGGCGCTCGTCGTTCATACGGGTCTGTTTGGCGCGGACAATGCCTTCGACGACGGGGTCGACGGCTTCGAGGTGGGACGGGTTGGGCGAGAGCGAGACCTTGATTTCGCGGCCTGAAGTGGTGCGCTGGATGCCGGATGCGCCGAGGTGGTATTTGACGTCGCCGGAGCCTTGGGTCATTTCGGGATCGACATTGCCTTCGAATTCGCCGAAGATCTGGGCCATGGATTTCGACAGCAGGTTGGCGAGGACGGTGAGGCGGCCGCGGTGGGCCATGCCGATGACGGCCTCCTGGACGCCGGCATCAGCGGCGCGTTCGAGCAGTTCGTCGAGGATGACCATGGCGGATTCGCCGCCTTCGAGCGAGAAGCGTTTCTGGCCGACGAATCGGGTGTGGAGGAAGTTTTCGAAGCCTTCGGCTTCGATAAGGCGGAGCAGGACGCGGCGGCGGAGTTCGGGTTCGAGTGTCCAGGAGTTGGATTCGGGTTCCATGCGTTCCTGGAGCCAGCGTTTTTCCTCGGGGTGCTGGATGTGCATGTACTCGCAGCCGAGGCGGCCGCAGTAGGTATTGCGGAGGGTTTCGAGTATTTCGCGCAGGGTGGCGACGGTGCGGGCCTTGCCGGACTGGGCGAGGTTGCCGGTGATGAAGTCGCGTTCGAGATCCCAGATGGTGAGGCCGTAGGTGGCGGGGTCGAGTTCGGGGTGGTAGCCGAGGGAGACGCCTAGGGGGTTCAAGTCGGCGATGAGGTGGCCGCGGACGCGGTAGGCGTTGATGAGCTGAAGGACGGCGGCCTGTTTGGCGATCTCCTCCAAGCGCTTTTCGTCGCGGAAGCCGGGCAGGGAAGAGCGGCGGTCGGTTTGCCAGCGCACGGGCTGGTAGGGCATGCCGGTGGCGGTGAAGATCTCGTCGTAGAAGGCGTCCTCGCCTTCAAGCAGGGACTGGATCTTGTCGAGGAACATGCCGGACTCGGCGCCCTGGATGATGCGATGGTCGTAGGTGCAGGTCACGGTCATGACCTTGCAGATGCCGAGCAGGGCGCGGGTCTCTTCGCTGACGCCCTGGAACTCGGGGGGAAAGTCGATGGAGCCGGTGGCGACGATGGCGCCCTGGCCGGGCATGAGGCGGGGGACGGAGGCCTTGGTGCCGACGGTGCCGGGGTTTGTCAGGGAGATGGTGGTTCCGTGGAAGTCCTCGACAACGAGTTTGCCGGAGCGGGCGCGGAGGATGAGGTCCTCGAAGGCGGTGAGGAACTCGAAGAAGTTCAACCTGCCGGCGTTTTTGATGGAAGGAACAAGCAGCGAGCGGCGGCCGTCGCGGCCGGCGACATCGACGGCGATGCCGATGTTGACTTCGGGGCGGACGATACGGTGGGCGAGGCCGTCGATTTCGGCGTAGGCGTCGTTCATGCCGGGCATGGCGGCGGTGGCGCGGACGATGGCCCAGGAGATGAGGTGGGTATAGCTGATTTTGCTCTTGCCGTGGAGGTCGCGCCACTGGTTGAGCAGGCGGCGGTTTTCGTCAATGACCTTGACGGGGATGGTGCGCTGGGAGGTGGCGGTGGGCACCGAGAGCGAGAGGTTCATGTTCTCGGCGATGCGCAGGGAGGCTCCCTTGAGAGGCACGAG
>PNKC01000113.1 GCA_013822275.1 Anaerolinea sp.
ACTTCGGCCGCCTGCCGATCGATGGCCATGTTCTTGTGGAGCACGCCGATGCCACCGGCGCGGGCCATCGCGATGGCCATCTCGGATTCGGTGACCGTGTCCATGGCCGCGGAGACCAGCGGCACTTGGAGCGTAATCCCGCGCGTGAAGCGCGTGGCGGTCGTGACGTCCTTCGGGTGGACGAGGGAATGCCGCGGGACGAGCAGTACGTCGTCGAAGGTCAGCGCGGCGTCGGTGCGGACACGATGGGGAGCCATAGCGAAAGGTAATCGAAGGCTCCCTGCCTCTTCCACCCTGGGAGAGGGGGGAGGGGGGCAGGGGCGGAGATTGGGAGAGGGGAATGGGGGAGACGGGTGGCAGACGTCTCACGCCTTCTGCCGTGTATCCCGCGTCTTTCGCATTCTCGTCTCTCTATCCCCGCCCCTGTCCCCGTCTCTCGCGCCGTCTGCTCTCTCCCGTTTACGGGGCGGAAGACGGGGGCGGTTCAACGGGCGGCTTCGGCTCCGCCGCCTTCTGCTCCGCCGCAGACTTCGCCGTCCCGACAATGTCGCTCGCGACACTCGCGCCGGCGGCCGCCACTCCACTCAGCACGTTCATCGCCTTGCTCATGAATCCCATGGCCTCGGCGACGGTGCTGGCCGAGAGGTTGCCGGCCCGCAGCGTGTCTTCCACACCCTCCGCGAAGCGCTGCAACACGTTGGGCGGTGGCGCTTGGCGTTCGGCGTACTTGGACTCGACGAACTCGATGTAGTCGAGCACCTGGTAGAGGCGCTGCTCCGGCAGGGCCTCAAGGCGGCGCATGATGCGGTCACGCAGGATGTCGTGCATACTGAATACTACGGGCCCGATGGGCCCGAGGGTTACTGCAGGCCCCAGCGGGCGCGCTCACCGCGGGCGTCGACGTGCACGAAGGGGCCAGCGGCACCCGTGGCGCGATACACGCCGATGCCGCCGACGAGATCGGGATGCGCCGCCTCGACGGCCAGGACCACGCGCACCAGGTAACGGGCGTCATTGAGATTGACGCGGCCGTCGCGGGTGAGGTCATCCATGCGGCCGTCCCCGTTGGCATCCACGATGATGTCAGCGGCGTCGCCATACTGGTGACGAGAGTCCGGGGCCCGCGCGGTGCGGGCGTTCCGGAGGGTGACGGTCGGCGTACGAAAGCCGGACAGGACCTTGAAGCGCGGCGCGGCGAATCCGGAATCCCGGAGCGCCCCGAGGATGAGTTCGAGCTTGTCCACCAACCGGAGGTCGAGCACCAAGGCCCGCGGCCACACGTCGCGCTGGTCACGCAGCGAGGCGAAATCGCCGAGGGTGAGGTGGGTCGACACGGGCAGGGTCAGCATCTCCTGCGTGAGCGAAATGAAGCCCATCGGGACGCCCCACGCGCGGTGCCGCGTATTGCGCCGCTCGCCGGGGAAACGTCCCACGGCATACGCACCGACTCGGCCGTCGGCCTTCTCGGAGAACGGGATCAGTTCTATGAAGTGGAACACACCGCCGCCGCTGCTGTCCGCGAGGGACCACACGGCAGGCACTCGCCCTGACCCCAGGTCGGTCGCGCCACTGTCGGTCGAATCGTGGGGCAATACGACCGCTGCACGAAGCTGGCCACTGCGTCCCCTAAGCGAGTCCGGGAGCCCCGGCTCGCCTAGGGAGTGTCGGTCGAGCGGTCGCTTGGCGAAGGCCCCGGACACCGTCGAGACGGCGAGCAGGATCGCGATGACCAGAAGTCGGGACAGGAAACGCACGTGGTCAAAGTACACTTGCCCGCTTGCACGGCGGGAGTGCGAAAACTAGACAGTGCGGTGCAATTTCTTCGCTGACCGAAAGGAAAATCACTATCGTTCAGCTATCGAAATCAACTCGAGGATGGGTGCACCAGTGGGATTAGATTTTCCCGTTCTTACCCGAGCGGTCAGGACTACAAACGAGAGGGTCGGTATCGTACGAACCTCTGCAACAAGTGATTGTGGCACAGTCACATAGACTGTTGCGTCCTCACCCGTTGGTCCAATCGCCAAGAGGAAAGGTTCATCCGGACGCATGTCGCGCCGGAGGGGATCGGCGGTCTGGAGACCAACCACCTGCACGCGCCACCGGACAATCTTGCCGCGATGTCCCTCGGGATCGGCCCGGAGGTCAGCTGCGGTGAGGTTTGCGCCGAACGCCGTGTCGGCAGGTACGAAGTAGGACTCGGGCACCCAACCTTCGATGCGAACGCGAACCCAGCCGCGCTCCCGGGCTTGGGTGGCAACGATCACCCCGCTATCAAGCATGGCAAGTACCTGACCGTTCGGTCCAAGACGCAGAGGAACCTCTCGGTCAGTCCGCAGGGATCCTGCAGCCGGGGGTGCCATCACGGGTTCCGGAGGCGGAACCGGAACGGCCGTCTCGGATGCTGGCATCGGTCGCGCGCTGGGTGGACGCGACTGTGGCGCGGCTGGCGACGCTGCGGGCGCCGCAGCCGAGGGCCGGCTCGCGGCTTGCACCGCGATGGCGGAGCTGGGCACCCAGACTTCGCGCTTCACCCGAGCCCAAGTGTCGCGACGCTGGACGACGCTCATCCCGGCCCCGGCGCGAAAGCTGCCCAAGATCCGTCCGTCCAGCGACGGCTGTTCGCGGATGCGGAGGTTGGCACTGCCGCCGATCGTCACCGGGAAGGAGTCGCGCCCGGCCCCGAAGCGAGAGGCATCCACCCACGCCTCGATCGTGACCGACGTGAAGCCATTGCGGGTGGCGCCGGTGGGCCAGCTCGTGCCGGCCCGCAGCTGCGCGACCACCGTGCCATTCGGCGCCGACCGGACGTCCGTGTCGGCTGAAATCCGGCCCTGCTGGGCGTCCGCGCGGAGCAGCGGCGCGCCGAGCAGGAGAATCAAAAGTGAAAAAGAGTGGCGGCGCAGAGGGCCCATCGCTGGAAGGGGGGCGTCAGCAAGAATAGATTGCGCGAGCGGCCGTGCCGTCGTTCTCGCGCGTCGCAGAATCGAAGCTATCACCACTTACAGGCACGGGCCAACCCTCATGGCGTCACGGGTGGACCGCCCCGTCGTGCTCGTCGTCCTCGACGGCTGGGGCTATCGCGAATCAACCGTCGGCAACGCAGTCGCGCAGGCGCGCACTCCCACCTGGGATCGCCTCTGGGCTCGCGCGCCGCGGACGCTGCTCGACGCCAGCGGCCTCGCCGTGGGTTTGCCCGAAGGCCAGATGGGCAACTCCGAAGTCGGCCACCTGAATCTCGGTGCGGGACGCGTGGTGATGCAGGACCTCGTGCGCATCGGCGCGTCGATCAAGAGCGGTGCGTTCTACCAGATCGACGCCTTCCGGCAAGCCTGCGCGCAGGTGCGGACAAACGACGGGACCTTGCACCTGCTGGGGCTCGTCGGCGATGGCGGTGTTCACGGCCATGACGACCACCTGCTCGCGCTGGTGGAGCTCGCGGCGCGCGAGCGTGTGCCGCGCGTTGCGCTGCACTTGCTGCTCGACGGCCGCGACACGCTTCCGAAGAGCGCGCTGGGTTATGTGCGGGCGCTGCTCGCCAAGACGGCGGGCCGCGCCGAGGTCGCCAGCATCGGCGGTCGCTACTTCGGCATGGATCGCGACCAGCGCTGGCCGCGCACGCAGAAGTGCTACGACGCGGCCGTACGCGGCATCGGCCCGAGCACCGACGACCCGATCGCGTTCATCACGGGCAACTACGACCGAGGCGTCACCGACGAGTTCATGGAACCGGCCGTCGTCATGCGCGACGGCCATCCGGTGGCCGCGATGCGCGACGGCGATGCGGTGATCACCTGGAACTTCCGCTCCGACCGCATGCGGCAGATCGTGCGCGCGATCGCGTTGAAGGAGTTCGACGGTTTCGACGTCGACGATCGCCCGCGCCTGCACGTCGCCACGATGACGCAGTACGACCAGACCTTCGGCCTGCCCGTGGCCTTCGAGCCCTTCTCGATGGCGAAGATCGTGGCCGAGGTGCTCGAGGACGTGGG
>PNKC01000114.1 GCA_013822275.1 Anaerolinea sp.
AACACCGGCAGAGTGCGCTCCGCGACGCCGCCCTCCCATCCTCTCCACGGCACGGCGTACAATCGGGCCATGATTAACCCCGCCCAGCTCTACCACATTGGCGTCGTTGTGCAGGATCTTGACCGCGCGATGGACGAACTGGGGACGGCCCTGGGCACACATGGACGACCGTGCGGACGATGAACACTTCCGTGCTTCTCCCGTCGGGCGGCCCCAAACCGATCAGCCTGCGCCTCGCCTTCACAAAGCAGGGCCCGCCCTGGATGGAATTCATCGAGGGACCGGCCGGCTCGGTGTGGTCGGCAGCCGGTGGAAACACGCTTCATCACGTCGCCTTCTATGTGGATGACCTTGAAGCCGAGAAACAGCGCATGGAATCGCTGGGCATGGCCTTCGAGGTCGGCGGGATGGGGCCAGACGGGCGTCTCTCAGGGTTCGCCTACCATCTCAATCCGCACGGCGGCCGGGTCGAGCTTGTGGACGCGCGCCTGAGAGACGGAATGGAGCGCTGGATGAGCGGAGGGATCTGAACGTCTACGACGTCTACCGCGACCGTGCGCAATTCCAGGCCGGCACGACCCGCCCCGTGGCGCGGGACCCGCCCGCATTCGAACCCAACCCAGCAGCGCGTCCGACGACGAAGGACGTGAAGTTCCGGTCCCGCCTGATCTAGTCCAGCGCCTTGCCGGGAGGTACCAGTCGCGTCCACAATCCGGCACCGGGCCGGGCGCAAGCGCTTCCACCGCTAGAGGGAATGGAGCCGGCCGGACATTGGAGAGGAAGACATGGCAAAGGTAGATGCCGGCGAACTGCTCGCCCGATCACTCGCCGCGGCGGGCGTCCACGATGTCTTCGCCCTTCACGGCGGGCACCTCGACTCGTTCCTCCAGGCCTGTCCGAGGAACGGGGTCCGGCTGACCGACACGCGCCACGAGAGCACCGCCGGCCACGCTGCCGAAGGCTATGCGCGGACGACTGGCCGGGTCGGAGTTTGCGCAATCACCGCCGGACCTGGCTTCACGAACAGCTACACGTCGATCGCCAACGCGTACCTCGACGCCATCCCGGTCCTCTACATCACGAGCAGCCCGCCGCTTCGAGAGATCGAGCTGAACGTCCTCCAGGGCGGCTTCGACCAGGTCGCGGCCGCGACACCCGTCACCAAGTGGGCCCACCGGGTAACAAGCCCGGAACGCATTCCCGACCTCGTCTCCCTGGCCCTGCGCACGGCGTATGGAGGCCGGCCGGGGCCCGTCTTGCTCGAAATCCCGATTGACGTCTTCTTCACACCGGTGGACGAACGCCTCGCAACGGCCACCACGGGCTTCGACATCAGCCGGCCAGCACCGTCAGCGGACACCCTTCGCCGCGCGCTCGACCTCCTCCGCCAGGCTGAACGGCCCGCCATCATCACGGGCGGCGGCACGCTCTTTCCGTCGTGCGCGGCGGAGCTGCGGCAGCTGGCGGACCGGACTGGCATCCCGGTGTACACGACTGGCAAGGCGCACGGCATGTTGCCCGTTGAACACCCGGCGAACTGCCGTGGCGTGGGCGCGCTGGGCATGCTCCAGGCGATGGGTACGGCCCCCGACCTCGTGCTCCTCCTGGGCGCCCGCCAGGGCATGTACACCGGCGGCCGGAGCGGGCGAGTCATCCCCAACGCTGCGAAGCTCATCCAGGTGGACATGGACGCCGCCGAGATCGGGCGCATCCGCCAGGCGGACGTCGCAATCGCCGCGGGCTGCAGGGAGACCCTTCAGGAGATGCTGGCCGACCCGGGGCCCTGGCCAGACTGGAGCACCTGGGCAGCCCGGGCGAGGGCGTCGTCCGGTCCTTTCGAGCAACCGTTCGCCTCACTGCCCGCATCCGCCCCGGGCGGGCGGCTGCATCCCTTCCACGCCGCAAAGGCCGCCTTCGACTCGTTCGGGCCCGATGTAATCGTCACGATCGATGGCGGCGAAACGGGTGGCTGGGCAGGCATGTTCAGCCGCTCATCGGTACCGGGTGGCGTGCTCACGAACGGCTACCTCGGGGCCCTGGGGGTAGGGTTCGGTTTCGCCGTCGGCGCGCAGGTCGCGCACCCGGAGCGACGGGTCGTGCAGATCGCCGGCGACGGTGCCGTCGGCTTCCATCTCCAGGAGATCGACACAATGGTGCGGCACAACCTTCCGATCGTGACCATTGTCTTCAACAATACGGCCTGGGGAATGTCGGTCCACGGCCAGGAAGGTATCTACGGGCCCGGCGCGGGCGTCATCTCCAGCCTCCGGGACACGAACTACGACCAGGTAGCCATCGCCCTCGGTGGCTATGGAGAGCGCGTCGCCAACTTCGAACAGATCGGCCCCGCGATCCAACGCTCGCTGGCGTCCGGCCTTCCCGCGCTCGTGAACCTTGAGATCGCGCCCGATGTCGTCCATCCAATCATGGGGATGATGGTTGGCCCCGCGTCGCGTCCTGGCGAAATCGTGATTCCCTACTACGAGAACATCCCCCCGCCGCCCGGCGACGGGACTGGCTCCGGATAGCGCTGACCGCCTTTGGGATGGCTTTTCCGCGTCACAGTTGCGAACGGGAGGCGCAACTTCGACTTCGCCTTCATCCAGCGCGTCCAGTGCCACGGCTGCAATCGGCGCGCTGCCACTGGTATCGCTCGCCGCGCTGCGCGGGTGGCATGCGGGCTCCGGAGCGTTTCTGACGCGATTGCCTTGGGCCTTGTTTAGCAGCTGATGGCTACCCGGCCAGCTTGCGATAGTGATCGATCTCGGCAGACTGCGGACCCGGACATCCGCCCACACGGAAGCCGTCGTTGGTGCGCCCGGACTCGGTGCCACCCGCTGCCACTACCGGGTGGTCGACGCGAAGTTCACGGGCTTGAAGCTGGACCGGAACTGGCATGTTGCGAGCGAACACCTTGAGTACATGGTGCAGACCTTCATCCATAACGAGGCGCTCGGCCGGATCCAGGGCTTTCTCCCTCGAGCGTCCTACCTCCTCGGGCGTGGCTGGGAGAAGGGGAAGAACGATGGCGGCAGTACGAGTTGTATGGACCGGCTGGCCGCCATCCCTCAAAACCACGAGGTCCAGGGCAGGTTGCTGAAGACCATTGCCAACGAGGCAGTGGAGTGGAACCGGAAGTTACGCAGCGAAGGCTCCGAATGGGACCCGCTGATGGGACCCATGGCCGACGAGCTTCGCCCCAACGTTGGCAACCAACAGAACTACCCCTGGCATACGGCGATCACCCACATAGCCCGCGAACGTGAGGATGTCCCCCTCGCCTGGCAGGTGGGACTGCCGGGACGCGAGAAGGCTCACGCAGCGGGTATCGAACGTTGGACTGACGCTCGCTTCACCGCAGCTGTCGCTGGTGTAAACGGGGCCCACGCTGCGGTGCTGGACCGCATGCTGGCCGTGAACCGGGACTCCGCTGGGCCAGCTGTTTGGCCGGAGTTCATCACCACCCAGGTTGATGTCTGGGGTGAGCCCAGGGGCATCGAGTTCTACGTCGACTTCGAGACGGTCAGCAACCTGGATGACGACTTCGCGGCCCGATCCCCGAACAGAACGGTAGGCCAATGATCTTCATGATCGGCTGCGGTCACATGGAGCAAGGCAAGTGGCAGTTCTCGTACTTCGTAGCTGACCGGCTGGAAACGAGCTGCGAAGCGGACATCATCGAACAGTGGCTGGAGCACATGGAGTCGGTCCGGGAGCGCGCTGCCCCTCAGGTGGAGCGGCCGCTGGTCTTCCACTGGTCCCCGGCAGAGACCAGCAGCTTGAGCGGCGCTCTGAAGTCGGCGCGCGCCCGAAACCCGATACGGCAGCCTGCCTGGGCGGAGCCGAACTGGTTCGACTTCCTCAACCGGGTAATGAGGAAGGAGCCGGTGATCGTGCGCGGACCGATGGGCTTCGGCCTGAAGACGGTTGCG
>PNKC01000115.1 GCA_013822275.1 Anaerolinea sp.
AGTTCGCGGTCCAGCTCCAGCCCCAGCGCCCGGATGATGTCCGCGGGCAAGGAGAGGTGCGTGGCGCCGGTGTCCACGAGCGCGCTATCGGCCACCGCCGAGCGCACCTCGTCAGGCTGCAGCATGCCGCGCCTGGCCATCCCCGCGTCAATCGCGTTGGTAATCGTCAGCCGTACAAATACCTGGCCCATCTGGCGCGGGGGGGCCTCCGTGTAGCGGACTTCCTGTGCCTGCATGATCGCATGGTACACCCGGGAGCAAAGCCGTCCGCGGCACATCCGCAGGCGAACGGAAAGTTGTCCGTTCGTCGCCGTCGCGCCAGCTACAGCGCCATAAGGTAGCTGTGGGTTGGCCCCTCCGGCAGAAGCCGCAGCCGATGGTTCGTGAGGTCGGGCTCGACGCCCAGGGACTGCATCGGAATGGCACCAAGAAGCGGCCTCGTCCCTTCCGGAAGCTCGAGGCATTCCATTGTCGCGGAACGTCCTTCGATCGATATCCGGGCGTTGAGGAAGATCCGGGTGGGTGTTATTCCCGAGGCAGTCTCCACGACCGCATCGCGGTCGGGCTTCAAGCCGAGTGCCCGAATCACGTTTGCCGGCAAGCACAGATGACTTGCCCCCGTATCGACCATGACATCCTCCACGACCACGGAACGGACGTCGCTTGGAGAGATGTCGCCCTCGCTGGCACGACCCTCGTCCAGCGCGTTGGTAATCGTCAGCCGTACAAATACCTGGCCCATCTGGCGCGGTGGACCCTCCGTGTAGCGGACTTCCTGTGCCTGCATTCCTCCATCGTACACCGCGGAGCAAGGCGCCAATCAGCGCATCGTTGCCAGCAGCTTCCAGCGCGCCTCCGCGATGGTCAGCTCGTTCCCTTCCCGGTCGAGGAGCGTGGCCTTGACGAAGATGTTGGCGCCGTCGAGCCGCACGAATTCGGCCCGAGCGGTCAACGGCTCACCCATGGGCGCGGGCTGCCGGTAGCGCAGGGAGAAGTCTGCCGTGACGGTGCGGCGGCCGGCCAGTTCCGGTGGCAAGCCGGCCTGGATGGCCTTGCCCATCACTTCATCCAAAATAGTCGCCTGGATGCCGCCGTGGACCACTGTCTTCGCGCCGCAGAGGTGTTCCGGGGCCTGGTAGGTGCATTCGACCACGCCCGGACCGGTACGCCTGAAGGCGAGCCGGAGCCCCTGCCCGTTCGCCTCGCCGCAGCCGAAGCACCAGGCGTCGCTTTCGTAGCGGGGGAGGTCAGCCACCTGGGGAAGCGCCGCCGCCCGGTGCGCAACTGGCTTCCGGCGGGCAGCAGACGTCCGTGCAAAAGTTGGCCAGCCAGCGCACCACATCCGGGTCCAGGCAGTAGCAGCCCTCGCCGCCGATACTCCCACGGATAATCCCGGCTTCCTTGAGCACTTTGAGGTGCTGGGAGACGGTCGACTGGGCGAGTGGCAGGACATCGACGAGGTCCCCCGTGACGCACGCATTGCGCCGGGCGAGTTCGGTGATGATGCGGACCCGCGCCGGGTTGCCGAGGGCGCGGAAGATCGCCGCCGCGCGCTCTTCTTCCGCGGTGAGGCCTTCGATCAGTTTCATTGCCGGTATCGTAAAATTTCGATGCTGCGCCCGCAAGGGGGTTGACATCGGGCTCAACTAATCGTAATTTTACGATGCCCTGTAAAATTGCGATTTTCCGAAGGATGTGACTCATGGCAACGGCCAGGACTGACGACGAAATCCGGTCCGAGGTTTCAAAGGCGTACGGCAGCCGCGTGAAGGGAACGCTGGCGCGTGCCGACGAGATCCCGCTGGTGCAGGCCAACAGCTGTTGCGCCACCGAAACCGCCACCGAAGCCTCCTGCTGCGGGGACACCACCAGCGACATCGAGATCACGAACATCGCCCGCCTCTACGCCGACGCGAACGTGAGCGACCTGCCGAGCACGGTGACGGATGTCGCCTTTGGCTGCGGCAACCCGACGGCCATCGCCGCCCTGAAGCCCGGTCAGGTTGTGCTGGACCTCGGCTCGGGCGGCGGCATCGATTGCTTCCTCGCCGCCAAGATGGTGGGTGAAACCGGCCGCGTCTACGGCGTGGACATGACTCCCGAGATGATCGCGCTCGCGCGCAAGAACCGCGAAAAGGTAGGCGCCACGAACGTCGAGTTCCGCCTCGGCGAAATCGAACACCTGCCGATCAGCGACGACTCGGTCGACGTCATCATCTCGAACTGCGTCATCAACCTCTCGCCCGACAAGGATCAGGTCTTCCGCGAGGCGTTCCGCGCGCTCAAACCGGGCGGACGGCTCCAGGTTTCCGACATCGTCTGGACGAAACCGGTCCCGGACGAAGTGAAGGACGACATGGAACAGTGGGCGGGCTGCATCGCTGGCGCGCTCGTCGAAAGCGACTACCTGGGCAAGATCCGCGCCGCTGGCTTCACGGACGTTGTTTCCACCGCGGCCGAGTACCCGGGCGGCAAGGGTATCGCCTCCGCCGCGGTCGTCGCGGTAAAGCCGGGCGGCGTGCCGTCACAGAAGCTCACATTCGAGGCAGCCACGCCGGGAGCCTGCTGCGCCGCCGACGGTTCTGACTGCTAAACGGGCGCGAATTACCGCGACAACGAAAGGCTCTCCGGCTCGGAGGGCTTTTTCGCAACTGGGACAGGCGGACTCCTACGAAAACAGTTGGTCCAGGGGCAAAGCAAAGCCCTCCACCACAAACCCGGCGTCGTCACTGGTGAGGATGTCGCCGCGGTGGAGGGTGCGGGTTTCGCCATCGTCAGTGAACACCGTCACGGTGGCGCCTGCGTGTCGGACTGCCCAAACGCGCCGCGCACCGGCGTCCAGGTACTCGCCGACTTTGCGAAGCAGGTGGGCTGCCCTGTCGTCGTTCGTCACAACCTCGATCGCGAGCGTCGGCGGGCCAGCAATGAAGGACGACCGATCTCGCGCCGGGTCCAAGCGTTCCTTTTCGACGAAGGATACGTCGGGCGCGCGCACATTTCCGGGCTCCAGACGGTAGCCGGTTTCCACCCGGACGATTCCCAGGTCATGACGCCTCGCGAATTCGCGAAGTGGGACGGCGAGCTCGATCTGTTGTTCCCCGTGCCAATCACCAACCGGCGGCATCACGCACACCTTCCCTTCGACCAGCTCCATCTTGCCGCCCGATGGGTCTTCAGGGAGAGTGAGGAACTCTTCAGCCGTGTAGAGCTTCTCGGCCGTAGTCATGCGATGATAGTAGCACCGTGGGACCGGGGCGCGCGGGGCGCCTTGCCATTGCGGGAGCCCTGTACAATACTGAGTACTTGATCCGCTCCGGCGGATCGTTTTTGTGTTGGACTCCGAATGGGACGACCCGGGCCCGGGTGGCGCAATGGCAGCGCAACTGTTTTGTAAACAGTAGGTTAGGGGTTCGAATCCCCTCTCGGGCTCCAAGACAAAGGCGCCAGGTCCGTGGAGAGATGGCCGAGTGGTTAATGGCAGCAGACTGTAAATCTGCCGCGCTACGCGCTTCGCAGGTTCGAATCCTGCTCTCTCCACCATGAAGGCCATTAGCCATCGGCCATCGGCCGCTGGCGAACCAGTACCGGTTCGGCTGCCAGGGTTTCCCCGGCGGCCGATGATCCGGAGGACCAGCGCGAGCGATCCTCCGGGCAGTTAACAGCCAATGGCCAGTGGCCAACGGCCCGTTCCGCCCTCATAGCTCAGTTGGCAGAGCGCGTTCTTGGTAAGAACGAGGTCTCCAGTTCGAATCTGGATGAGGGCTCCAGGAACACACTTCGGGGCATCCTGCCCCGGCCAGACAGCCCGGAGGGCCCT
>PNKC01000116.1 GCA_013822275.1 Anaerolinea sp.
GGCACCTGGTCCGGAAGCGCCTGGTCCGGGAGCACCTGGTCCGGCAGCTCATGGTCAGGCAGCAGTTGGTCGAGCTCTGACTGGTCCTGAACTCAACTCGACGAACGTCATTCACGGGGAGCCCGCCAGAATCGGCGGGCTCCCTGCTTCGTGTCTTCCCCATCCCCTGCCATGGTGGAAAGGCAACGCCGGCTGCTCTTTGCTCCCTGCTCGTTGCTCGTTGCTCGTTGCTCCCTGCTCGTTGCTCGTTGCTCGTTGCTCTCGTGCTCTCGGCTCTTTGCTCTCTGCTCTCTGCTCTCTGCTCTCTGCTCTCTGCTCTCTGCTCTCGGCTCTCTGCTCTTTGCTCTCGGCTCTTTGCTCTTTGCTCTTTGCCCTTTGCTCTTCGCTCCGTGGCCGCTACTGTTCGGCGGTGACGATGCGATGGCTGGCCGGGGCGGTGGTGGTGGTGTTGTTTCCGTTGGGAATGGTCATCCAGGCCGGTGGCGCGGGCGCTTCGCGGTTTAAGGTGTTCACCGTGGAGGTGAGCGAGGCCGGGTTCAACCCGGGGACCTGCCAGATCTCCCGCGACAACTATGTCCAGTTCAAGAACGTGGGTCGCGGGCCAATTAGGGTCATCCGCGACGGCAGCGGCGGCACCCTGACCTTCGACAGCGGCGAGCTGAAGCCGGGCCAGGTTTCGAACCAGGACTTCTTCCCCCATGGCGGGACCGCGAAGTTCTACGATTACGCACGCCCAAACAACTCGCTCACGGTGGTCCTGCCTGTATGGAGCCCGGAATGGGACGAGTCATGCGAGCCGGTCCCCGGACTGAATCCCATCCCCGGATTCGATTGCATCCAGAAGGCGAACTGCGCCGTCCTGCCTTCCGTCGCGAGCGACAGGTAAAGCCCGTCCGTAGCCCAAACCCGCCCGGTGCGGTACCTTGACGTTGCCCTTGGCGGGGCGTGGGGCCGGGTTGGGTTTGGTATGACAGCACGTTGGTACCGGCCGCTGATGGCGGTCGTCGCGGTGAGCATGGCGCTCGCCGGTGGACTTTCACTCCTCTTTTCAAACTCGGCGCACGTTGTCGCTTCGGGTTCGTACACCATTGAGGTGAACGAAGAGGGCTTTAACCCGAAGCTCTGCCTGATTTCGCGCGGGGACGTTGTGCAGTGGAAGAACGTGGGCAAGAAGGTGCATCGCGTGATAAAGCCGGACGCTGGCGTGGGCTCGCCACCGCTCTTCGATAGCGAAGACATCGCTCCAGGGCAGATTTCGCAGTCGTTCATCATGACCTACGGTGGCAACTTCAACTACCTGGACCAGTACAACCCGTCGCTCACCGGCACCGTCAACACGCCCCAGCGCTCAAACACACAGGCTGAAAACTGCTCTCCCCTGGCGCCAACACCGACGCCCACACCGACACGTACGCCCGGACCAACGCCGACCCCCTCGCCGCAGGTGGCCGCGCTCCCGATGTACTGCCGGGCGGCCTCCCTCGGCGCCGCCATCGGCAACGAAGGCTGCGCCGTGACCGTCGGCATCGCCCGCGACGACTAAAGCGGAGAGCAAAGAGCAAAGAGCAAAGAGCCGGGCCGGTTGATCGCGGACACGAAGACGCCAAGGCACAAAGGAGCACGAAGTCTTTCTTTCAAATTCGTGGCCTTCGTGCCTTCGCGGCTTTGTGTCCCAAACATCGACCCGAACCGACGCTGGAAGCTAGAGGCTGGAAGCTAGAAGCTACCGCCCATGAAAGCGATCGTGATTACCGCCCCCGGCGGCCCTGAAGTCCTCTCCTACCAAGATGTCCCCGACCCCGTGCCCGGCCCGGATGACCTGCTCGTGCGCGTGCGCGCCACGGCGTTGAACCGGGCGGACATCCTCCAGCGAATGGGCGGCTACCCGCAGCCCGGCCAGAAACCGGCCCACGACATCCCCGGTCTGGAGTTTGCGGGCGAAGTGCTGAAGGTTGGCGAGCGCGTCCAGGGGTTCGCGGTTGGTGACCGCGTGATGGGGCTCCTGCCGGGCGCGGGCTACGCTGAGCAGGTGGTGACCCATCATCGCCTGGCAATGAAGGTGCCGGATTCACTCTCCTGGCACGAGGCAGGCGCAACGCCAGAGGTCTACATCACGGCCCACGACGCCTTGCTTCAATGCGGGTTCACGGCGGGCGAATCGGTGCTCATCCATGCCGCCGGATCCGGCGTGGGCGTGGCCGCCATCCAGATCGCGAAGATGATGGGCGCCTCGCTCGTTATCGGGACGGCCGGAAGCGAAGAGAAACTGGCACAGGCCGCGGCGCTCGGGATGGACGTTGGTGCGAACTACAAGACGGAGGACTTCGCCGCGAAGAGCCTCGAAGCCACGGGTGGCCGCGGCGTGGATTGCGTCATCGACGTCATCGGTGCGGACTACCTGGAGAAGAACCTCCGGGCGCTTGCCCTGAAGGGCCGGATGACGATCGTCGGGCTGATGGGTGGCGCGAGCACGCAGGCGAACCTCGGCATGCTCCTCCAGAAGCGGCTGCAAATCCGCGGCACCACGCTCCGTGCGCGCCCCATCGAAGAGAAGGGCGCCGCCACCCGCGCCTTCGAAAAGAGCGTCCTGCCGCACATCGCCAGCGGCCGGATCAAGGTGGTGGTGGACCGCGTCTTCACGCTGGCCGAAGCTGCCGCCGCCCAGGAGTACATGGGCGCGAACCAGAACTTCGGCAAGATAGTCCTGGATGTCTAGTCGCCCGGAATCAGAGCCCGGAGCGATAAGGCGACGGGTCCAATCCACGCCACGACCAGACCCGCCGGCCGGCAGTGCCGCTGTCAGTACCGCGCGCGAAAGCAAGCGGTGGGGAGTGCCGCGTGCAACTGAGCCAGGAGCCCGCCAGCCGCCAGCACCCCTGTCCCGGTTCTCGTAGAATCACCCTCTCTACTGGAGGGTGAGATGAAGCTTGGCATTGGTGTTGGCTATTCCGGCGCGGATATGCGCCTGCCGATCGAGAAGGTGCTCCGCGCCGAAGAACTCGGCTACGACTCGGTCTGGACGGCGGAGGCGTACGGCTCGGACGCGATCACGCCGCTCGCCTACATCGCCGCCCTCACGAAGCGCATCCGCCTCGGCACGGGGATCATGCAGCTCGCTGGCCGCGCGCCCGCGATGTGCGCCATGCAGGTCGCCACGGTCGATGCGCTGGCGGGCGGCAACCGGGTGATCGCAGGTCTCGGCGTCTCCGGCCCGCAGATCGTCGAGGGCTGGTACGGGCAGCCCTGGGGCCGCCCCTATTACCGCCTGCGCGACTACGTCCAGATTATGAAGAAGGTGCTCGCCCGCCAGGAGCCTGTGACTCATGACGGCAAGGAGTTCCAGTTGCCCTACAAGGGCCCGGGTTCGATGGGCATCGGCAAGCCGCTGAAGTCCATCCTCCACATGAACCCCAACATCCCCATCTGGCTGGGCAGCGGCACGGAAACGAACGTCCGCCTCGCCGCCGAAGTCGCCGACGGCATCCTCCCGCTCGGCTTCGTCCCTCAGACAGCGGCGATGTACAAGCCGTGGATCGAAGAAGGCTTCGCGCGGGCGGGCGGCGGCAAGTCGTGGAAGGGTTTCGAAGTCCAGGCCGGCGTCACGGTGACCGTCACGGACGATGTGCGGGACGCCTTCCGCAAGATGAAGCCGGGCATCGCGCTCTACGTTGGTGGCATGGGCCACAGCAGCAAGAACTTCCACAACGACATGATGGTGCGCCGCGGCTACGGCGACGCGGCGAAGGCTATCCAGGAGCTCTACCTGGCGGGCCGAAAGGGCGAAGCGATCGAAGCTGG
>PNKC01000117.1 GCA_013822275.1 Anaerolinea sp.
AATAAGCTGCGCGACCATCTCGGTGTCCGTGAGGGCGAAGAGGACCTGAGTGCGCTGCGGGTTGACGCGGATCTTGTTCCTGCACCGGTGGTGCTCAGTTTCAGCATCCTGTTCCGCAGGCAGCGCGCCGATGCGGGAACGGAGGCGGAGGTCCAATCCGATACACCGTCGCGCACATTCCGGGGTTTGTCCTCGGATTCCTTCCCAGCGCCATGACTGTCAGCCGGCGGTTGAGTACTCGACCGGGAGCAGCCGCGCGAGATTCACCAGTTGCGACGCGCCGAGAATCTCAATCCCCGCCACGCGGCCTTCTGCGTCCACATCCAGCACGATGCTGTCGCCAGGGTCCTCGTCGAGCACCGTCTTCGCCGTGTCGTCCAGCTCAAGGTAGAGGAGGTCGTAGCGGCTATCGTATGAGACCTTCATGTGCTCCATCTCCGGCGAGGTACCGCGGCTGGATGCCTTCGCAGACAACCGTTGTCTTGTAGGCCGCCGAGCGCCTACTCGTCGGCGTCGCC
The DNA here is from genome assembly GCA_013822275.1 of Anaerolinea sp. Taxonomy (GTDB): domain Bacteria; phylum Chloroflexota; class Dehalococcoidia; order Tepidiformales; family Tepidiformaceae; genus PNKC01. Next base: position 519 of record PNKC01000117.1, read on the forward strand.
GTCTTCCGCTTCGTCGCCATCATCGCCAAGGATCTCGCCGGTGTCCTCGTCGATATCGAGGGCGAGGCGGAGGTTGCTGTTTGGCGCGACGCCGCGGATCGTGCCCATGGCGGCTGGCCCGCTGCCGTTCGCGGTCTTCGCGCCGTTCAGCGCCTCCATCGCCGCGTCGCGCGGCGCTCTCTCCGGCTCGTCCGCCATCGTGAAGGCGGCGATGCTCGCGACCTGGTCGCCTTCGTTCACATCAATCACGCGCACGCCCTGGGTGTTGCGCCCGATCAGGCTGATCTGCTTGATTCGGGTGCGCACGACGATGCCTTCGCGTGTCACAAGCATCAGCTCCAGCGCGTCGCTGTCCGTGACCATGCGGCAGGCGGCAACCTTCCCGGTGCGGTCCGTGATGTTGAGCGTCTTGACGCCCTGGCCGCCGCGCCCCTGGACCGGGTACTCGTCCACGCGAGTGCGCTTGCCCGAGCCTGTCTCCGAGATGATCAGCAACTGGTCGCCATCGTCAAGCGTTTCCACACCGACGATGTAGCCGCCGTTCGGCAGCTTCATGCCGCGCACGCCACCGCTCGTCCGGCTTGCGTCCCGCAGATCATCGATCTTGAAGCGGATCGCCTGTCCTTCGCTGGAGACGAGGAGGACGTTCGTGTCATCCGTCGCCACGCGCGCGGCGATGAGGGAGTCGCCTTCGTCGAGCCGCATCGCGATCTTGCCGTTGCGGCGGACCTCAGCGAACTCCGCCAGCGTGGTCTTCTTGATGATCCCAAGGCGCGTCGCCAGCAGGATGAAGTCGCGCGCGTAGTCCTTGATGACGAGGATCGTCGTGACTCGCTCACCGGTATCGACCTCGATCAGGTTCTGGACCGGCAACCCTTTCGCCTGCTTCTTCGTGTCGGGGATGTCGTACGCGCGCAGGTGGTAGACCTTCCCCTTGTCCGTGAAGAAGAGGAGGTTGTCGTGCGTGTCGCAGACGACGAGCTTCATGACGGCGTCTTCTTCGCGGGTGGGGGCGCCCTTCGCCCCCTTGCCACCGCGGCGTTGGGCCCGGAACTCTTCGAGCGGCATCCGCTTGATGTAGTTACGGATGCTGAGCGTGATCACGCTGTCCTGGTGGGCGACCAGGTCTTCTTCGCGGAAGTCCTCCGCGTCGGCCTCCACGATCTCGGTGCGGCGCGGGTCCTTGTCGCCGTACTTCTTCTTCAGCTCCGTCATGTCGTCGCGGATCAGGAGGTCGATTTTGTGCGGGTTGGCGAGCAGGTCTTCGAACTCTTCGATCTTCTTCTTGAGCGCCTCGAACTCGTCGAGCAGCGCCTGGCGTTCGAGCGCCGCCAGTCTTCGAAGCTGCATGTCAAGGATTGCGCGGGCCTGCACCTCGGTGAAGGTGAAGGGGTTCGCCGTCACCAGCCGCTGGAGCGCCGCCGGGCTGTTTGCGGGCAGGCGGGCCGCCACGACGTTACCCACGCCCTGGAGCAGGTCGAGGGCGTTCGCTGCTGATTCCGAGGCGCGGATAGTGGCGATGACCGCGTCCAGCAGCTCGATCGCGCGCAGGAGGCCGGTCAGCACGTGCTCGCGTTCTTTCGCCTTTTCGAGCTGGTGCTCCGTACGCCGCTTGATCACTTCGTGGCGGTGCTTGATGAACAGTTCCAGCGCCCGCTTCAGGCCGAGGCGGCGCGGCGCGCCGTCCACGATCGCCATCATGTTGACGGAGAACGTGGAGCGCATCGCCGTGTGCTTATAGAGCAGGTTCTTGATCTGCGCCGCCGAACCTTCCTTCTTCAGCTCGATGACGATCCGCATGCCCGTGCGGTCGCTCTCGTCACGCAGGTCGGCGATGCCCTCGATCTTCTTGTCTCTCACGAGGTCGGCGATCTTCTCGATGAGGACAGCCTTGTTCACCTGGTAGGGGAGCTCGGTGACGATGATGCTCATCCGGCCGCGGCTGGATTCCTCCACGCTCGTGCGCGCGTGCATCGTGATCCGGCCGTGGCCTTCGCCATAGGCGAGCCGCACCTGCTCCGAGTTCTTGCCGACCAAGGCGATGCCGTGGGTCGGGAAGTCCGGCCCCTTCACGATCTGAAGGAGGTCTTCGAGCGTGGCGCTGGGGTTGTCAATAAGGAGGGCGATCGCGTCCGCGAGTTCGTTCAGGTTGTGAGGTGGGATGTTCGTCGCCATGCCCACGGCGATGCCGGATGAGCCGTTCAGCAACAGGTTCGGGATGCGCGACGGCAGGATCGTCGGCTGCTGGTGGCGGCCATCGTAGTTCGGCTCGAAATCGACCGTGTTCTGGTCGATGTCCGCCAGCATCTCTTCAGCAATCGGCGACATCCGCGCCTCGGTGTAGCGCATGGCCGCCGGGGGGTCGCCGTCAACGCTGCCGAAGTTGCCCTGCCCGTCCACCAACGGGTAGCGAAGCGAGAACTCCTGGGCCATGCGCACGAGGGTGTCGTAGACCGCCTGGTCCCCGTGCGGGTGGTACTTGCCCATGACGTCGCCAACGGTGGCGGCGGACTTGCGGTAGGCCGTCCCGGCCCGCGCGCCGCTTTCGTACATGCCCCAGAGGATGCGCCGCTGGACCGGCTTCAGGCCGTCGCGGGCATCCGGCAGAGCGCGCGAGACGATCACGCTCATGGCGTAATCGAGGTAGCTCGTGCGCATCTCGTTTTCTATCTGGACGGGGCGGATGTTGAGGGTTGGTTCGATGGTCACAGGGGCTCCCGCGGGCGTTGAAACCGCTAGGGACAGTGTACCAATTCAGCGGTTAGGGGCACGTCCGCGAATCTGCGGACGACGACGGCGAGATTTTACGCAAATAGGGTTGAACCGCGGCTGGCATGGGCCACAAAGTGATGCCCCCCGGCGTTAAGGAAGGGACGGTGGATGAGCGACGAGCCATTTGAAAGCAGGTGAATCATGTATAGCTTTCGCCAGGCGAACCGCAAGACGCTAATCCTGGCGTCCGTCGCCGCCGGACTTACCCTGGGCATCGCCGCCGCCACGTACGCTTCAGTCGTCGGCACGCCAGCCTCCGCGGGACCGGATGATCCGCGTGGCGGAGCGCCGGCCGAGGAGATTCCCAACCCGGGCTCGT
>PNKC01000118.1 GCA_013822275.1 Anaerolinea sp.
AGAACGCCCCCAACGCGATCCCCCCTGCCCAAAGGCCAAACGCGAGGCGCCTACGCCCCGCCCGTGGGCGCCGCACTGCGGCAGTTGTGGTGGTCGCCGAGAGCGGCCTGCCGCATGCACCGCAGAACGCGGCGCCCGGGGAGCCCAGCTCCCCCCCGCAGAAGTGGCAGAAGCGGCGGCCGGCGTTCGAGTCCCCTGGTGGCCCTTCAGTCATGGCCGGTCACCCGCAAAACCCGATTTTCACGTTGAGGAGGTTGTTTTCCCGTGCCTGGAGCACGACGGATGTGGGGTCGGCCGGAATGAGTTGGCCCTTGCAGGTGTAGTAGACCTTGTAACTGCCCACCGTGAGGTTTACACCGCTGGGCAGCGTGTCGTAGAAGCCGCCTGAGTTCGCGCGCACCGTGACCGACTTCGCGCCCACGAAGGCCACCTCGCAACCGCCGCAGGGGCTCCCGCCCAGCGTGAGGTACCCGTAGACCGCGACCTTCGGCGCGACAGTGGGCGGCACCGGCGTGTTAGTGGGGGTGGGCGTGCTCGTTGAAGGACGGGGCGTTGCGGTTGGCGGGACCGGGGTGTTCGTGGCCGGACGGGGCGTTGCCGTCGCCGGGACCGGGGTGCTTGTCGCTGGAGCGTTAACATTGGCGGCGGGCCTCGGCGTCGCGGTTGCCGCTGCCACTGCCGCTCCGGCGTTCGCCGGCGGAGATGTTGGAGCAGCCGCCGGGCCACTCCCTGCCGGCGCCGAGGCCGCGGACGGGGGACCACTCCCGGCCTGCGAGACGGGCGTACTTCGCGCCCCCGCGCCGGCGGCGGCGAACGCCTGTACCGGGCGGACTGCAGCCTCGTCTTCCGCCGGGGCCAGGGCGATGCCAGCGGCGGCGCCAACCCCCAACAGGCCCAGGAGCGCGATGCCGATCTTCGCCGGGCGCCCGAAGCGTGCACCGCCCGGCAGTGCCCTCGCCGCCCCGGACGCGGACGCTGCACCGGTTGGCGCGCCGCACACTTCACAGAACGCGGCGTTAGCTGCCGAAACGGCGTGCCCGTTTGGGCAGGCTGCGATCGCCCCGCATGTCTCACAAAACCGGCCTGCTTCAGGATCGAATGGGTGGCCGCCAGGACATGACAATACGCTTTCGGCCATGCGGGTTATCCCGGTGCGCGATCTTACACAGCACCCCTGACCGTGTCACGAGTAAGTGGTCTAGCTGACGAACACGCCGCCGCTGGGGAAGAGGATTTCGCCCGTGAAGCAGGATGACTCGCCGCTGGCGAGGAAGAGCCAGTTGCTGCTCTCCCGCATCCCCACGGGCCGCTTCGGCCAGGCGCAGGAGATCGTCGTCAGCATGTGGACGCCGGCTTTCGACCCGATGGGCCAGAAGCCGCCGATCCCGGACGCCGTCTACCGCGAAACGGACGTGGCCGGGCCTGGGATGCAAGCGTCCGGCTATGCGATGGCGGGGAGCGTAAAGGCGACGGTGGCGCCGTGGCCGTCGGCCGGTTCCACCCAGATGCGCCCGCCGTGCGCTTCGATGATGCCGCGGGCGATGGCGAGGCCCAGCCCGCTGCCCGCGCCGTCACGCGAGCGCGCCTTGTCGCCGCGGTAGAAGCGGTCGAAGACGAACGGTGCGTCTTCGCTGGCGATGCCTTCGCCGCTGTCGCAGACGGCCACCTGGATGGCGGCGCCCAGCGGTGCCGTACGCAGGACGATCGTGCCATCGCTGGGCGTGTGGCGGATGGCGTTCTGGAGGAGGTTGTAGAGGACACGGGCGAGCCGCTGTGCATCCGCCTGGACCGGGGTGGTGCCGGGTGACGGTTCGAAGGCGAGGTGGATGCCCGCCTTCTCGACCTGGGGCCGGAACATGTCGATCGCCTCGGCGACCACGTCCTCCACCCTGAGCGTTTCGAGCCTGAGGTGGAGGGCGCCGCTATCGAGCGTGGTGATTTCGAAGAGGTCGTCGATGAGGGCGGAGAGGCGCTGGATTTCGCCGCTGATGGAGGCGAAGTAACGATCCCGGGTGGTGGAATCCGTGACCACGCCGTCCGAGATCGCTTCCACCATGACGCGCATCGTGGCGAGGGGCGTCCGCAGGTCGTGGGAGATGGCGGCGAAGAGGTCCCGCCGGGCCTGTTCCAGGTCGTCCCGCTGGCGGCGGGTGGTTTGCAGGGATGCAGCCATGGTGTTCAGGGACGTCGCCAGCCGCGCCACTTCGTCGGCGCCGTCGACCCGGGCGCGGGCGGCGAGGTCACCGGCGGCGATGCCGGCGGTGGTCGCCTCCAGGGCTTCCACACGCCGGGAGACCGTGCGGCTCATGAGCTGGGCGGGGCCAATCGTGCCGGCCAGCGCGAAGACGCAGAGGACCAGCAGCAGTTTCAGGTCGTGCGGGCTCAAGAACATCAGTGACGCAGCGACAGCCACGTTCAGGAGCAGCCCCCCGAGGCCGATGACGCTGAAGAGCGTCAGTTGCCAGCGCAAGGGCAGGTTGGATGCCCACCTCGGGGCGCACAACGCGATCGAGGCCCCGGCGCCACCCGTCACGGCCAACCCGGCACCCACGACGGCGAGGTCGAACGCGGGCGCGTCGAGCAGTACGCGAATCGCTGCGACGGCGCTAAGGGTGGCCCCGGCGACGCTCATCCATGCGACCGCGACGGGCCCGCGGAGCGCTGCCACGTTCATTTCTCCCACCGGTAGCCCGTGCCCCAGACCGTCTTGATGTGCCGGGGATTATCGGGTTCACATTCGATCTTGGTGCGCAGGCGGCGGATGTGGACCGTGACCGTGCTGGCATCGCCAAACCACTCGTATTTCCAGACACGTTCGAGCAGTTGTTCGCGCGAGAACACTTCGCCGGGATGGCAGATGAAGAAGAAGAGGAGGTCGAATTCGCGCGCTGTCAGTTCCGCCGGGCGGCCATCGACCTCCACGGTACGGGCGCGCGAATCGACGACGATCCCGCCGCTGACGACGCGCTCGGCAGCGGCCTGGAGGGCGTCATCGAATGTGCGGCGAAGGACGGCCTTCACGCGGACGACGAGTTCGCGCGGGCTGAAGGGCTTGGCCAGGTAGTCATCGGCGCCAGATTCGAAGCCGGCGATGCGGTCCATCTCGTCGCCGCGGGCGGTGAGCATGATGATCGGCGTGCGTGAGGTCTCGCGGATCTTGCGGCAGACCTCCATGCCGTTGACCCGCGGGAGCATCAGGTCCAGCACCACGAGGTGGGGGCGCATCTCGTCGTACGCCTGGAGCGCGGACGCTCCGTCGGCGGCCGTACGCACGGCGTAGCCTTCGCGCTCCAGGTAGCGCTCGACCACTTCGGTCACAAGCGGCTCATCGTCCACCACGAGGATGCGGGGGGCATCAGTCATCACTGTCATCGTACGCGTCGTGGCGGCCCGTGATCTGAACGAATGATGAACAACGCGGGCGAGCTGATCCAACTTTGCTCGCGAGGGCCCGCGAAGCCAGGCATTGTTCCCTCACCCCCTGGCCCC
>PNKC01000119.1 GCA_013822275.1 Anaerolinea sp.
AGTCGGAGTAGGGATCATGGTCGCCCATAACCCCCTCCACAGATCCGGACGAGCGGGATTCCCGCATCCGGCTCTTGCCTCAGGTGATGACGCCCAGACGGCGCAGAGGATAGTCATGGTGGACGCGAACAGGAGGGAGCCAGCGGTCGATCAACCGCCGCATGCGGTCCCAGGGTACGCGGCCGTTCTGGCTTCGCCGCGACAGGGCGTGACGCCAGAGCCAGCCGATCTGAAACCGGAACATGTACAGTGTGGGGAGGTTCATCGGCACCCCGTAGTAGCGGAAGTGCCCACTGACCACCGCCCGCAGCCATTGCCCCACTTCCGGGACGGGGGCATGCATGCGCCGCTTGAGTTCGATGTGGATCTCGCTCAGCTTCGCCCGCACGCGCTTGCGCATCGTCTGCCGCAGCACCGTAAACCACCCATTGCTCCTCTTGCGTCCGCAGATATGCGTAAAGCCGAGGAAATTGAATGTCTCGGGCTTCCCTTCTCCACGCTTCTTCCGGTCCGCGGCCGCAAAGCGGCCGAATTCCAGAAGGCGTGTCTTGTCGGGATGCAGCTCCAGCGTAAACTTCCGGAAACGCTCCGTCAGTTCGCCCCAGAACCGCCTGGCATCCGATTCCCGCTGGAATCCCACCACGATGTCATCCGCGAAACGCACGACGATCATGTCGCCCTGCGCTCGCTTCCGGCGCCAGGCCTGGACCCAGAGGTCGAACACGTAGTGCAAGTAGATGTTGGCCAGCAACGGCGACGCACTGCCGCCCTGCGGCGTCCCTTCTTCCACTCGCGTTCGTTTCCCATCCTCCAGCACGCCGGCGTTCAACCACTTCTGGATGAGCCGCACCACGCGCCGGTCCGCCATCCGATGCTCGAGGAACTTCACCAACCATTCATGCGAAATGGTGTCGAAAAAGCTGCGAATGTCCACGTCGAGCACCCAGTTCACCTTCCTCGTCAGCAGGGCCGTGTAGAGCGCATCCAACGCATGGTGCGGGCTGCGCCCAGGCCGGAACCCGTACGAGAATCCGAGAAAGTCCGTTTCGTAGATGCCATTCAGCACCTCGACCGTCGCGCGCTGTACGATTTTGTCTTCCAGCGCCGTTACGCCGAGCGGCCTCTGCCGCCCGTCGGCCTTGGGGATGTACACCCTCCGCACCGGCTTGGCCCGGTACGCTCCTCGCTTCAGCCGTTCGGAAAGATCCCGAAGGTTGGCCTCCAGATCCTCCCCGTAGTGCCGCCACGTCTCGCCGTCCACGCCCGCCGCCGCTTCCCTCTTCAAACCGAGGTAAGCCCAACGGAGCGTGTCCAGGTTGTAGATATGGTGCAGGAGCGCGGTGAACCGCAACTTCCTATCCTTCTTCGCTGTTTGACGTATCCGCTCCAGCGCGCTGGGCGCGTCGTTCCGGCCCGGTGTCCGGGACGCGTTTTGCTGGGGCGAGTTCCCTTTGGCCAGACCCCTTCCCTCCACCCCCTCCGCCGCCGGTTGCCCGGCATTGTTCAGGGACTTCTCCGGTACTACGGGTCTGTCCGACTTCCCATGTTCGTTCATCATCGGCGTACGTCCTTGGACTTCCCGATACGGCCCGAAGCTACCATCACTCCGGGCGAACATGGGACCTCCCGGTTCCCGCGCAAGATGCATCCGTGCGTGCACGGGGTCTCTGACCGCGCGGGATTCCGCTGCGCCTCGCGATATCGGCGCGCCGGATGTTGCCTTCCGCTTTCTCCTACAGCGTCGGCATCCCGGAGGAAAGTTGTTACGCGGCTCAATACCCGGCCCGCACGCTCCCCTGTCCACGCTTCGGCGCTGCCCTTACGGGCAGAGCCGCAGGACTCGGGGCCGCTGTGGGTCGCTAACCCTTCAACGTATGACTCTTTCATTCACTACACCTTGCCGGTTTTGACCGGCGCACAGGAGAAAACACAGCATGTCCACCGAACTGATTCAGATCCAGACGCCCCGCGCCCTCTCGGTGCTCGAAAGCAGCCTGGACGCCATCAACGAGGCCATCGCCACCAACATCAGTGGCGGCGGCATCACGGACTTCGATCTGCCTCGCGTGAAGATTTCGGGCGGCGCCAGCCCGCGCTGGATCGTTCCTGCGCTCGAGGGCGAAGAGACGTTGGCGCGCATCGACGGCGTCATCGTCTACGCGCGCGATACCCGGGTTTACTACAAAACCGCCTTCGGCAAGGGCAGCGGCAAGCAGCCGCCGGATTGCTCGTCGTCCGACGGCATCACCGGCAAGGGCAAGCCGGGCGGTGATTGCTCGCGGTGCCCGTTGGCCGAGTATGGCAGCGCGGAAGAAGGCGCCGGCCAGGCATGCAAGCAGGTGAAGCAGATCTTCGTGCTGCGCGGCGATCTGCTGTTGCCCGAGGTCGTGTCGCTGCCGCCCACCAGCCTCAAGGGTGCGCGGCAGTTCTTCCTGAAGCTGACCACGCAGGGCATCCCGTACTACCAGGCCGTGATCGGCATGGAACTCGAAAAGGCACAGAACGCCGCCGGCATCCAGTACGGCAAAGCTCTGCTCAAGTTCGTGCGCCGCCTCACGGCGGAGGAAGCGGCGCGCGCGCAGCAGTACCACCAGCTGTGCCGGACGCTCGCCGAGAGGGTGCCTACCGGACTCGATCCCGAGGTGCGCGACCAGGGCGGCGACCAGGGGCCGTTCTGAGCGGAGGACGCCATGTACCTCGCCACAATCCTGGTCATCGCGCTCTCGATCTGGTTCGTTCACTGGCTGACGGACTCCGAGCGTCGCCCCTTCACCCTCTCCGCGGCCCGCCTGCTTCGGCGTGCGGGCCGCTGGCTCTGGGCCACCGGCGAGGCGGTAGAGGTGGGCTACTTCCACAAACGCCAGGTGCGGGACAGCATTCAGCTCGAACTCGAAGCGGGGAAACGGCTATGAACGATGCCCAACTGACGGACGAACTCGCCAGCCGGGTGATGGGTTGGAAGGTCGCCTCCGGCCGCTTCGTCAAGCGAAGCCGCAGTTGGATCCCCAAGTGGCGGTTTGCCCCGCTGGAGAGGTTGGAGGATGCCTTCCTGCTCCTGGACACGGCGCGCGCGGCATACACGCTGTCGCGCAGCGCCGTCGGCGCCTTCACGGTTTCGGTCCGGCTCAGCCAGGGGCGCGGCGAGGCCTCCGGTGAGCCAAAGCCCCGGATGATCACGATCGCCCTCGCTAAGGCCGCCGGAATCGAGGTAGACCGATGAGCCGACGCAACGATCCCCGCGAGTCGACGTTGGTCCGGCAGATCGTGGCCGCGCTTCGGGCCACACCCGGCGTCGTCGTACGTAAGCGCCACGGCAGCAGCTGGTCGGTGGCCGGTGACCCGGATCTCTACGGCTCCTACCGTGGGAGGCATTTCGAGATCGAGGTGAAACGTCGTGACGGCGAAGTCACCGATCTGCAGCGGGCGCGCCTTCGCGATTGGGAACGGTCC
>PNKC01000120.1 GCA_013822275.1 Anaerolinea sp.
CGGCGCGCTGGTCTCACAGCCGCCCTGTCTTTCAACTGAGGACTACTGCGGGAGCGCGAGGGCGCCAACCGGCACTCGTGTTGAGACCTTCACGGCACGGGCCAGCCATGCCGCGCAGACAGCCGCGCCCGCCAGCGCCGCCAGCCCGCCTGAGAGCCACATCCCGGCACCGGCGTTGTTCTTGATATCCGCGTCGTAGGCCGCGAACACAAGCACCAGTGCCAGGCCGGTGAATCCTACGGCGCCGAGTGCCGGCGTCACGGGGGACATGGTCGCCAGGGCAATCTTGCGCCGGAGGAGGAAGAGTCCCGCCGCGAAGACGGTGCCCAAGGCACCCGCAAGCGCGCGGAAGAGCACGTCCTGTCGCAGTTCATCACTCCGGGCATCAACCGCGAGTTGCTGCTGGTATTCCGGCGTACAGCCCGCGAAGGCGCCAGCGGGGATAGGTTCACCGGGCGAGGACTGGTAGAAACAGCGCGTGCCGTTCATGTTCACGGTGAACGAGCCATCGCGGACGGCGACATGAGCGCCTTTCAGTTCCCCCGCGGCGAACAGGATGACACCGCTCAGGCCGGCCGCCAGCAGCGCGACCGTGGTCAGCAGTGCCAGTTCGAAACCAACGCCGCGCAGCAGCTCCCCGGCGCTCTGCGTCCTGGCCGTGCCGAAACGGGCGGCGACCACCGCCGGAGTGCCGAATGCCGCGACCGCCTCGCGCTCGGCGCTGGACTGGTCCGCACCCGCTTCGAGGCGCACGCGCGCGGCCTCGCGCAGGTGGTCTTCGGTTTCTGCGAGGATGCGGCGGATGCGTCCCGGCTCGCAGCGCAGTGCCGCCAGCAGCTGGTCGAGGTAGGCATCGATTGGGCTCGGTTGTCCGGTCACGGCTGCTCCCCCAGGACGGCGTTAATGGCGCCCTTGAATGTGGACCACTCCCGGCGGCGTTCGGCCAGCGCCTGGCGCCCGTCGCCCGTGAGGGCATAAGTGCGGCGGCTCCGGCCGTCCACTCGTGACGTCGTGCTGGAGACGAAGCCAGCCTCTTCGAGGCGGTGGAGGGCGGGATAGACGGTGCCTTCGGGCAACGCGAACGCTTCCTCGCTGCGGTGGCGAAGCTCATCGATGATCGCGTAGCCGTGCGCCGGCCCCTCGGAAATGATGGCGAGGAGGAGCACGTCCAGGTGACCTTTGAGCAGTTCGGGCCTCATACCTAGTTAGTCTAGGTATTGTCCCCTCCGGCTGTCAACCGCAGATTCCTACCGCGCCACCGGCGTCAGGGTGCTCTTCGGCAAGACGCCCTTGCCTTCGATGTATCAGGACGGGCTGGCGTTGGGCCCCGCCGTAACAAGCGTGCCCGCGAACGAGCCGTCGCGCGCGAGGATCCAGAGTTCCTGCTCCGGCTTGTTGTTGTTCCAGTACATCAGCATTACCCACTGCCCGTCCGGGGACCAGGTGAAGAACTGGGGCGTCCGGAACTCCGCGCAGTCGCAATCGAAGATGCGCGTCCGCCCCGGCTCCGTGCTGTTCGAACGGTAGACCGACCCATCCGGGTCAACGGTGACGTACTCGCCCAGCACGGACCGCTGTTCCGACGGATAGGAGCCGATCGGCCCCACCTTGTCAGGCGTTACGGCCGTTGGGTACACGGTTTCCTGGCCGCTCACGAGGTCTCGCTGCGTCGCCGGTGCGCCAGCCGGCCCATAGACGCCGTAGACGATCGTCCGTTCGTCGAGGCGGGCGAGGTAGTCCACGCGGCCGGGGCAAACGATCTCGCGCCTGTTCGCCCCCGAGGCGTCAATCCGCGTGATGCACTGGTTCGTGGCGAGGTAGAGCACCTCGCCGGGGATGGCCGGGTTTGGAGTGTCCTGCATCGATGGCGGCGAAGGGTCGTGCTGTCCGAAGGCGAAGACGAGGAAGATCGTCACCACCAGGGCGCTCAGCCCGGCGAACACGGCGACGACGGTGAGGCGGTCACGCGCGGTCACGCGGTCGCACGCTTCCAGGGCTGCCACCGCGCGAGTCCGAGCACCACCGCGACGAGCAACGCGCCGAGCAGGATGAGCGCCGCGGCAGCGGCCGACGGCTCATCGATGTGGCGGGTGATTGTGCTGATGAGCGCCAGGAACACCAGCGCCACCCCGGCGACGACATACATGAACGTGGAACGCCAGATGCCAAGCGCGAGCAGCCCCGCGGCGGCGATGAACGCCAGCGGTTCGTACCCGGCGGCCTCCTGGGCCGCCCAAAATGCGCCGAACCCCACCGCGACGGCCGACAGCGCCCGCGCGGATACCGGGGGCACGAGCACGCCGCGTTCCACGAGCAGGACGCCGGCCCAGCCGAAGGCCATGAGCGAGATCCCCGCGGCGGCGAAGCTAAACTCGTCCTGCCGCGATCCGAGCGCGGTCGAGAGGAGGAACAGCGCCGCCGCGAGTCCGATGATCTGGGGGTGGCTGGGGGCGATCGCCCAGAGGGGGAGCGTGATCGCCAGAGCAGTGATGGCGGCGCCCAGCGCCACGTTTTCGTCCGCCCAGTCGCTGTTGACGCCCACTACGGTGGCGCCGCCAGTGAGGAGCGCGCTCCCGGCCAGCCATGCCATCTGTCCACCCCGTTGAAGGCCGGGGACCTGGCTGGAGCGCATCACCTGTCCCACTAGCAGGGCGAACAGCCCGGGTCCGGCTGTGACGGCAACGCGCGCCCACTCCTCAAGGTCCTCCCAGGAAATGCTCACAAGAATGAAGACACCGACCCCGATGACCGCGACTCCGAGATAGACGAGGATCTCCAGCACGCTGGGACGCTCGGCGGCCGTGGTTGCTCTCCGTGAACGCTCGAACGAGCGGATCCGCTCGGACGTTACGGCGTCTACAATGCCCGCTTCGCTCCACTGCCGGAGGTGGTCTTCCACGCTCACCATGGGCGAACCTTAACGCCCATCCCCGAATGCGAACGGCCCGTTAGTCGCTATGTCGGGGTGCCAACCGGGCTGATATCCATCCCTTCGTCAGCACCCACGGGAGGCTGCGGGCGTATGTCCGGCGGCTTACCGCGCCACCGGCGTCAGGGTGCTCTTCGGCAAGACGCCCTTGCCTTCGATGTACCACGAGGGGTTCGCGTTGTACCCCGCGGTGGCCAGCGTCCCGGCGATGGAGCCGTCGCGCGCCAGGATCCAAAGCTCCTGTCCTGGTTTGCCGTCGCTCCAGAACGTGAGCATCACCCACTCGCCGTCCGGTGACCACGTCAAGAACTGCGGCACCTTGTACTTCCCGCAGTCGCAA
>PNKC01000121.1 GCA_013822275.1 Anaerolinea sp.
CGGTGAACAGCTCGTAGCGCACGCCGAGGTTGATCGTGAGTTCCTGGTTCACGCGGATCTCATCCTGGGCGTAAGCGGAATAGAAGGTCCGGCGGACGCCCACGGTGTCGAGCTGGCTGCCGACGCGCACGCGGTCGAGCGAATTGCGCAGGAAGGCGTCGCTGCTGGCGAAGTTGAGCGTATGGACCGGGCCGTTGCCGACATTCAGATGAATGCGGCGCGCCTCGCCGCCGAACTTGAGCGTGTGGCGGCCGCGTATCCAGGACATGTTGTCAACGACCGAGTATGTGCTCGGCTTCTCGATGATGAATGAGGTCGCCTGGGTGGTTGTAAAGCCGGGGATGGTGATGCCCTGGGGCAGGATGCCAACGTCGTTGCGCGTCAGCGCCGAGCGGTTGAAGCCAACCTTGACTTCATTCACCAGGCTGGACGTCCAGACCTGCTGCCACTGCAAAGTGGCGTTCGAGGGCCGGATGTAGGAATCGCGGGTCTCCAAAAGGCCGTTGCGGATGACGCTGATGAAGCCGTCCGATACCGCCAGGCGGAAGAACAGGCTGTGCTTGTCGTTGATCCGCTGGTCGATGCGGGCCATGCCGCTGTATTCGTTGCGGCGCTCGGGCGTTTCGGCGATCAGGCGGTCAACGTCAGCGTTCGGCCCCGCGGCGTTGCCCGCGGGGAAGGCATCGATCAGCGGTCGCACCGCCGAAGGCGTCCGCGCGCGGAAGGCGGCGCTCGGCACAAGGCCGTCGGCGCGGGTGATGGTCAGCCGCTGGAAAAGGCTCTCATAGTTGGCAAAGAAGAAGGTCTTGTTCTTCACGACAGGTCCGCCCAGGCTGCCGCCGAACTGGTTCAGGCGGAGCGGCGGCGGCTCGCGGCCGTCGAAGGGCCGGCGGGCGTCCAGCGCGCTGTTGCGGAAGAACTCGAATACCGAACCGTGAAACTCGTTGGTGCCCGTCTTCGAAACCAGGTTCACCTGCGCGCCGCCGCCAATGCCGCTCTCGGCGGTGAAGGGCAGCGAATTGACGCGGAACTCGGCGATGGAATCCGTGGAGATCACCAGGCGCATGTTGCCCTCCTGGCGGGGATCCTTGATCCCGGTGGCGTCCACGCCGTCGAAGGTCCAGTTGTTGTCGTCGCGTGGCCGGCCGAAGAAGCGGATCGAGTTCTGGTTGCCATCGCCCACGTTCACCGCGCCCGGGGCCAGCATCATCAGCGCCGCCCAATGCCGCCCGTTCAGCGGGATGCCGCGCATCTGCCGCTCTTCAATCACCGCACCGATCTCGGCATTCGCCTGATCGAGCGGAGTGGCCGCCGCCGTCACCTCGACCGCGGTGGCCACGGCGCCCACGGGCAGGGCGGCGTCAACAGTGCGCGTCTGGCCCACCGTGAGTACGACGTCCTCAATCCTGACAGTGCTGAAGCCCGTCTGTGAAACCGAGACCGTGTAAACGCCCACCGGGAGGCCGGGAAACCGGTAGACCCCCACGAGCGAGGCCACCGTCTCGCGGCGAAATCCGGTCGCCGGCGCCTCCGCGGTCACAATCGCCCCGGAGATGACGGCACCGGAGGCGTCCGTCACGGTCCCGGTCAGAACAGCGCGATCTACCTGCGCGAACAGGCTCGTGCCGGCCAAAAAAATCAATAGGGGTAAGCGAGTCCTCTGAAGCATGCCCTACGAAGTTTATAGGGCAACCATGTGCGGGACGTGAACCCTGAGTTAATAATCAGTTAATCTGACTTCGGTGGTCTTGTGCGGATGGCGCGGCGGCCCACGCCGGTTTGTGTAGCATTCGCAGCAGACGCGCCCGTCGCGCACCGGGAGTAGGACCGAATCCGGCGCGCCCGCCGGCGTCAGGCGGGCTTTCCTGCCGGCTTCGCAATACCGGCCCCGTTCCGCGAGGGATTGCCCGATGGCACTGCCGGCCGCCAAGAGCGGAGAAAACCGCGCGAGGCGTGTTCAACCGTGGTGGCCGCCGGCCGGCCGCCGGCCGGCCGGCGCGGGCGGGGCCGCTTCTACTTCTTCAACGAGCGGACGTAGCTGATCACGTCGTCCAACTGCGCCGGCGTGACGCCCTTCACGGGCTTCTTCTTCCCGGTCGGGCCGAGCGAGAGCTTCTTCAACTCCTCGTCCTTCATCGCCTGCACTTCCTTGCCGGCGAGGTCCTTGAACTCCACCTTCAGACTCTTGGCGATCGCCGGATTGCCCTTGTGGTCAGCGCCATGGCACTTTTGGCAGGACTTCTGGTACACGTCCTTGCCTTTCGCCGCGTCGCCGGCCGCGAAAGCCACGGTCATGCACAGAAACGCTGTCGCGATCAGAACAAATAATGACTTGTAGCGGATCATCGAATCTCCTTCTCTTCTTTATACTATGACTCGCGAGGCCAGATTCTGGTTTCCTGCGAGCCGTGATTCTCATCAGCCCGCCATCAGCCCGCCTTGCCTCCCGATCTTCAGAGCTTCGATGGCCGCGCCGCGCGCCCCGGCGGTATCGCCATTCGGCATGACGTGAATCGGGATATCCACCTGCTCTTCACGCTGTTCGGGCATGGCTGCGCGGACTTCGCCGATGAACCAGCCCTGGAACTCCGCGCCCGTCTCCAGCGCGCCGCCGCCGATGATCAGCGCATCGGGATCGAACGTGTTGATCATCTCGTCGAAGAATAATCCCAGCGCGTGCGCCTGCACGCGGAAGATCTCGCGGCACAGCGCATCGCCGCGTTCGGCCAGGCCGCGCACTTTTTTCGCGGCCTGGCCCAGGTCCTCCATCGCGCCCAACTCATGACCGGGGAACTTCGGCAGGAAGTAGGGCAGCAACGATTTCGCAATCGCCGTCAGCGAACACAGCGACTCGAGATCGCCCACGCGCCCGCAGTTGCACTGCGGATAGAGGCCCTCGATCCCGCGGATGGACTGGTACGGCACCAGCACGTGGCCGAGTTCGCCGCCGAAGCCCCCGCGCCCCTTCACGTCGTTGTCCTCGATGATCACGCCGCCGCCCAGTCCCGTGCCGATAATGGCCGATATCGACGTCTTCTTCCCGCCCACGCCGAACAGCGAAAAGTGGCCCCACAAGGCTCCCGCGTTGCCGTCGTTCAGATACGTAACGGGCTTGCCCAGCTTGGCCGCCAGCGCGCCGCGGATGTCGAAGCCCGCCCACTCGGGGTGAACGAAATTCGTTGAGCCGCGCGCGCTCAGCACGCCGTTCGCACTCGCCGGGCCGGGCGTATCGAGGCCTAC
>PNKC01000122.1 GCA_013822275.1 Anaerolinea sp.
ACCTTCGGCGCCATGAAGGGCCGCACTCCGGCGGGTCCGGTTTCATTCGCCCGCATTACCACCGACGACCGCATCGGCGAAATTCGCGCTTATGCCGGGGAGGGGCGCTTTACCGATGATCCGCTGGATACCTTTGGTTGCCGCGCGGTGGTGGAAGTGCCGCGGCTGCAGCAATTGCTGCGCTACGTGTGCCGCAACGGATTCGAGCACCACGTGGCGATGAGCGCCTCGAACTGCGCCGGCATTCTGGCCGAGGCGTTCGAGAATTACCTCGGCTGGGAAACTTATCTGCACAACGCTGACATCGAGTAACCTGCCGGGGCGGCGGTTTGCTTCCTCCCGGCCGCCGTGGGGCTGTGGCGCTGGTATTGAAGGCAGGACCGTCAATGCCCGCTTCCGCCCCGCCCGCCGGCCGGACGGCGTGAATCGTGTGCGGGTCACCAGATTGGCATGTTTTCGAATGGTGCTTTCGCGGGCGGGGCGGGATGGTTGGTTGGGCATGGCGGTTTCGTTTGTTCGGTTTGGGGTTCGGGGGTTGGGTTCGTTTCTTCGATTTCTTCGTCGGGTTTTTCGGGGCGCCAGGGTTCTCCGGTTCTTGGGTCGATCCATTCGACGACGATTTTGGATGGTTGGGCGAGTTGGGGGTTGTGGCGGCGGCGGTCTTCCAGGGTTTTCAGGGTGCGGAGGTAGGAGCGTTCCAGGCCTTCGATGGTGCGGCGGAGGTGGTCGAACAGGGGGACGGGGTAGTTGGAGAGGTCGGCGTTATCGAAGGCTTCGCCTTCGATTTTCAGGAAGTGGTGGTAGCGCATGCGGTTGAAGGCGAGCTGGCTGAGCAGGTCGGCTTCGATGGCGTCGGCGGGCTGGTAGTCGTGGTGGTAGGCCTCGAGGATTTGGTGGTAGTGCAGTTGGACGTCGAGGGGGAAGGTGTAGAGGGTTTTGGCCCAGAGTCCGGTTTTGAAGGCGTTGCGGGAGGAGATTTGCTTGCCTTCTTCGGAGGTGGGTCCTGTGGAGCGGGCTCCGTTGAGGCGGGATTGGCGGGCGCGGTCGCGCGGAGTGGATTCGCGGTTGAGTTCGTCAGAATTGAGGTGTTCCATGGCTTGAGGAGAGAGCGGGCGGGGGTCGGATCCGAACCATGGGTTGCTGGGAGTTGTTGATTTTGTGGGAGATATTTTGTTTGAAATCGCGGCACCGCAGGTGCGGGTTTTCGTGTGGTCGTAAGTGGTTTGTTTTCAGCGGGAGGCTGGGAATTGGGCGGGGTGAGTGGGCTGTAAGTGATTGATTTTACTTAGTCGGTCAGGAACCGAGGTCTTTGACCCCAATGCGCCCCATGGCATCACAGTGGCAGGTTCATTTTGCGTTGAAGTGCCTGAATGCGGGGATCGGACCGGACAGGCGCGTAGCTGAGGCCGCAAGACAGATAGACCAGTGTGTGATCGCGGAATTCGTAGGCCTTCTCAAGCCAGTCAATCGCCAACGCGTGATCCTCCGCCCGCAGATACGCATCCGCGACATAGGTCGCAAACCAGTGGCTCTTGCCGAATTCCTTGCTTATTTCTGCTGCAACCTGCCGCCAGCCCTCCCGGTATCCTCCCGCTTTGAATCCACGCGCGAATGCCGCGGCACTCGGATCGTTGCCACAGATGGACAGCAACTCCGCCTGCGGGTCCTTGATTTCGCCCTTGAGGTACTTGAAATGAATCGCGGCAGCCGCGCCAAGTGCGGCGGGCGGCATACCCGGCACCGCCTGGAGGGCGCGAGAGGGACAGCCTGAACTGGCTCCTTGGCGACATGGCGACTTTTTAGCATAGGTCTGGCTCCTTGGGGTGGTCAAGCGGCGGCGGGGGTGGTTTTGAGGCGGCGGAACTTGCGGTGGAAGAGTTCTTCGAAGCGGGCGAGGAAATCTTCGTCGCCGTAGGGGCGGCCGGAGAAGGTGCAGCGGCGGATCAGTCGGGTTTCGGCCGGGTCTTCCGGGGTGGCGAGCAGGGATTGCCAGGTTTCGGTGGCGCCGTGTTCCCGCCAGAAGTCGAGGTCGAGGAGGCGGTGGCGGTCGGGGGCGAGTCCGAGGTGAACTTGGGCGCTAGACCATTGATATTGTTCTGGCTTTCGGACGATACCCGCGCGCACCGGGTTCAGTTCGACGTAGGCGAGGGCGCGGCCGAGGTGGGTTTCCGACAGCGGGCAGCCGAAGTAGCGGCTCTGCCACAGGTGGCCGGAGCGGTTGCGCTGGGCGTTGATCATCTGGGCGTAGCGGCCGTGGGTCCGGCGGAACAGGATGGCGAGGGAGTCCTCGTGTTCGGGGACGGCGATGAGGTGGACATGGTTGGTCATCTGGCACCAGGCGAGGAGGCGGACCTGGGCGTCGGCGAGGTTTTCGCCAAGCAGGCGCAGATAGGCGGCATGATCGGCGGCGCGGAAGAAGACCGTTTGGCGGTTGGTGCCGCGCTGAACGATGTGATAGGCGATTCCGGGGAGAATACAGCGGGGATTTCTGGGCATCTCATTGGAGAAGTGCGGAACGGCGGGAAAAGTTCTCCAAAGAGGCAGACGGATTTGGAAAATTGGTGATTTGGACAAGGGCTGGTGTCAGGCTGTCCCCTTCCCCCCTTCCCCTCTTCCCCTACATCATCGTCCGCTACCGAGCCGCCCGTCTCATCCCATCTGACCCCAATGCGCCCATGGGTGGCGCGGCAGGCGCCATGGCTGCGGCTGTCCCCGAAACCCCACACGAGACGATTGCGAAAACAAATTCAGTCCGCACAGTCCGAAATTTGTTGTCTCGCTAACCATCCGAAGATAGACTGGGTTCGGCAGCGCGGTCCGGAGCCATGACGGGCGAAACCCTCTCCCACTACCGCGTCCTCGACAAGCTCGGCGAGGGCGGGATGGGGCGTGTGTTCCGGGCGGTGGATACGCGGTTGGGGCGGACGGTGGCGGTCAAAGTGGTCAACGCTGCTTTCACGCAGAGGTTTGAGCGCGAGGCGCGGGCGATTGCGGCGCTGAATCATCCTCATATTTGCACTTTGCATGATGTGGGGGAGCACGAGGGTGCGCCGTTTCTGGTGATGGAATTTGTCGAGGGGAAGCCGCTGCAGGGGCCGCTGCCTGTGGATGAGGCGCTGGGGTACGCGATTCAGATTGCGCAGGCTCTTG
>PNKC01000123.1 GCA_013822275.1 Anaerolinea sp.
TCTCCTCCCACACGGCCTCGTCCCGGTCGCCCTCGACCTTGTCGTCGTGGGCCGGGTCGATGAAGCTGGCCGCCTCGTGCTTCTGTCCGCCACGGTTCTTTTGGTCCGCCGTGTCATCCTCCACGGTGTGAGTTCGTCGGGAAGGGGCGGAGAAGTGTGCGCAACCCGGATGCCGCTACGGACTTGCGGGCAGGTTTACTAGAATCCGCGCTGGCCGTAGCCCGATAAAGTAATCGTGACGCCGCCGCCGGTCCGCATGTCGCCGGAGCCGTAGCGGTTGCGCCCCGGAGGACGCGAGATGACTACCCGTCGTGAGTTCGTTTGCACCGCCGCAGCGGCCGTCGCACTACCCGGCCTCTCCGCCGGGGCCTCACCGGACGCGAAGCCACTCGCCGAAATACCCGCCGACAAGTCGATCCGTGTCGGCGCGCTCGTCTTCCCCCGGATGGACCAGATCGACTTGACCGGCCCGTTCGCCGTCCTGTCCCGGCTGCCGAACGCCACCGTCAAGCTCTTGTGGAAGTCGACCGAGCCCGTCCGAGATTACCGGGGACTAGGCCTTATTCCCGACGCGAAGATGTCCGACGCCGGGGAGGTCGACCTGCTCGTCGTCCCGGGCGGGCCGGGACAGGAAGACCTGATGGAAGACGAGGCCGTCCTCAAGTTCATCGCCGACCGTGCGGCAAAGGCCGCGTGCGTGTTCTCCGTCTGCACCGGGGCGCTCGTCTGCGGGGCGGCGGGACTGCTCAAGGGGCGGAAGGCCACGACCCACTGGGCGTCGGTGCAATTCCTCAAATACTTCGGGGCCGCGGCGGTGGACAAGCGGGTGGTGGTCGACGGGAAGTTGGTGAGCGCGGCCGGGTTGACCGCCGGGATCGACGGGGCGCTTCAGGTGGCCGCGTTGCTGCGCGGGGAGGTGGCGGCGAAGGCGATCCAGCTCGACATCCAGTACGCCCCGGAACCGCCGTTCGACTGCGGACACCCGGACAAGGCACCGCCCGAGATCGTCGCCAAGCAGCGGGCTGCCTTCCGGCCACTCACCGACAAGCGGCTGGCGACGGCGAAGCGGGTGGCGGCCAAGCTCGGCATTCAAGTCAAAGACTGAGCCGGAAAGACACCGCGGTCGGCATACCTCTCGGGGCAAAGTCTTGAGCGCGAAAAAGGCGAAACCGGAAAGCCTCTGCCCCCTGGCGTCGAGCCCGCGATTGCGGGCCGAAAGCGACGCGCAGACGGACGCCATCAAAGGCAACTTCCCCAAAGGAGTATCCGCGCCCGCGCTGCGCGCGCTTCTGGCGGCAGGTGTGGCAACGTTGGACCAACTCACCCGAATAAGCGGCTTCGCGGAGGCGCGAACTCTGTAATACTCAGGTAACAAGCGACGTCGGCCCGCTTGTCCGGTCTTCGGCATCCGGGTACAGCTCCCGTGCCGAAACCCCGAGGGCTTACGATGCTACCGCTCCTCCTGTCGCTGTCTGGCACCTTCACGAGGGTCAAGTCGGACAAGTAGCGTCACTCCATGACTTCGAGTATGGCGACCCGGCCGCCGGTGTCACAACCGAGAGACTCGGCCTTACGGACCGAGGCCATCTTGATGCCGGCGTCAGTGAAGTAGCCGCGGGGAGGTGCAGTCGAACACGACCCAGTGCGGCTCCCGCGTCACCGACGACGCCACGACGTCCGGTTGGGCGGCCACCCACCGGGCCAACTCCGCGTCGTCCGGGGGCATGCCCAGGAAGTTCGTCTTCCACACCAGCCGCTTGGTGGATGCGGACCACTTCCTGGATGTAGTGCCGGCGGATGTGAACATAGTGCGTAGCGGTTCCGATTCGCACGTGCGTGTCGTGGACGTCCTCACCGCCCCACTCGCCCCGGCCCCACTCGCTCGTCTCGCCGAACCGCTCATCCGACACCACCCGGGCGCGGCCAGTTGAGCCGCGTTCCGGAGGAAGGGGACGATGAACACGTCCGGTCCACGTCGCGCGTAGGCTCGGTGATCGACGTGCCCACGACCGACTGGTGGAGCGTGTCGGGCGGCTTGAAGTTGACCGCGGGCGTCACGTGTTTCCCTTGGTCTTCCGATGCTCGACGAACCGTGCGTGTCCTTCTCCGAACCAGTCGAGGACGTGGGCGTGGGGCGGGATCGCGGCGGCCTGTAGGGCGTACTCCGCGAAGATGGGAATCAGGTCTTCGGCTGTGGCGTTCATCGGGAAGGCGACACTCATCCGCGCGTGGGACGCCCTGAATGCCAGGAACTCACGTGGTCGAACGCGGGCGCGGACCGCACCGGGATGGCGGACCAAATCTTGGCCGCAAGCGTCCGCTCGTGGTCCGGCGTACTTGTATCCCGCAGATGCGTCCTTCATAGCGGCCGCGAATTCGCCGGCTGTCGTGGCGCCGCTCCCACGAGTTTCCTCACGGCTTCTGTCAATGCTTCCACCTCGTCCGGCGGAGTTCGCCCGGTTGTCGTCACGTCCCCGCGTGCAAGGCCATCGCGGTGAGCATCGTTTGCGGTAGAGTCGTCACGCCGGACTGCCGGAGCATGTTGACGACCTGGGCGACCGTGTAGTGGGCGTGGGTGCAGACGTGGAGTAGGACGTCCGAGCGGCGGAGGCTGAGCCGGGTCTGGAGGGCGAGGCTGTACCGGGTGACGGTTTCCTCCAACGTGTCGGGAGACATCCCGGCCAGGTAGTCCGTCCACCGCCGTTCCAGATCCTCCCATTTGTGCCGCAGGTCGGGGAGGTCCCCGATCCCGCCCTCGCCGAGCTGGTTGCCCGGCAGCTTTCCGGGCACGTCGCCCGGAACCACGAACGCCTCGTTCCCCTGCAAGGACTCGAACCAGGCGCACTCGGCACCGTACATGTGGAGCAGGGACTTCCAGACGGAGCCCTGGCCGATCGGGAACGTTGCCCGCAAGTGCTCGCCGGAGAGTGTCGCAGCAGC
>PNKC01000124.1 GCA_013822275.1 Anaerolinea sp.
CCATAACCGGGCGCAGATGACGGCCTACGCGCTGGCCCGCGGGCTCGGCGCGCCGGATCCTTGAGCTGGAGGTGTCGCGTTGACCGAGCCACTGGCGACCGCACCGCGCATCCGGTCGCGCGAAACACCCTTCGTTGGGCGGGAGCAAGAACTGGCCACCTTGACGGCGTGGCTGGAGGCGGCCGCGCATGGCGAGGGTGGCATCGCGCTGATCAGCGGCGAGCCCGGCATCGGCAAGTCGCGGTTACTCAGGGAACTGGCCGATAGGGCCCGCGAAGCCGGCTGGCTCGTGCTCAGCGGGCGCGCGTATGACACGGAGGGCATGCCGCCCTACCTGCCTTTCATCGAGGCGCTCCGCCCATACGTGGAGGCCTGTCCGCCGCGGGACCTAGGTATGCAATTGGCCCGTGGCGCGGCTGAGGTCGCGCTGCTTGTCCCGGAGGTGCTCGAACGCGTATCCGGTATTCAGCCGAGCCCGCCGCTTAGCCGGGACGAGCGATTCCGGCTGTTTGAAGGGGTGACGGGGTTCCTCCTCAACATCGCTCGTGCGGGTGCGCCCGGGCTGGTCGTTTCTCTCGAGGACCTGCATTGGGCGGATGAGGCGACGCTCCGGCTGCTGGCGCACCTCGGCCCGCGCCTGCGGGAGGCGCCGCTGCTCGTCGTCGCCACGTGCCGGACGACGGAGGCCGACCGGTCGCAAGTATTCACCGCGGTTGTGACCAACTTGCAGCGTGAGCGGCTGTGCGAGCGCGTGGACGTACCGCCGTTCTCGTTTCGCGAATCCGCGCAGTTGGTCGAGCAGCTGACCGGTTCCTCGCCCGCCGAGGCAGCGGTCGAAGTGGTCCACCAGGAGACGGGAGGCAACCCTTTCTTCCTCGAAGAGGTTGTCCGGCACCTGCAGGCCGAGGGCCGCGACCCTGGAGACGAAGACGGAGTAGCGCGCATGGCGATCCCTGAAAGCGTGCGCCAGTTGATCGGGGTGCGACTCTCACGCCTGTGCCCGGAGAGCGTGCGCATGCTCCAGGTCGCAGCGGTGCTGGGCGACCCCTTCTCCTACGACGCGCTCGCGGCCAGTGTTGGCGCCGACGTCGGCCCCTTGCTCGACGCGCTGGACGAGGCTTCGGCTTGCGGTTTTCTGAAGGATGACGACGGATCCGGTAGCTACCACTTCAGTCACGCGCTCGTGCGCGAGACGGTGTACGCAGGCGTGAGCGCGCCGCGCCGGGCCATGCTGCATGCGGAGGTGGCGGAGAAGCTCGAAGGGCTCTACGAGGCGACGGCGGCAGACCATGCAGGGGAGCTGGCGCGCCACTTCCTGGCAGGCGGCCGCCGCCGAGATCTCAGAAAAGCGATGGGCCACGCCCTCCGGGCGGCCGAGCGTGCCATGGCGCAACGGGCTTTCGACGACGCGGTGCGTTACTACGAGCTCGCGCTCGACGCTAACGGGAGGGCCGGCGAACGTGACGAAACCGTCCGCTGCGAGATGCTCCTCGCCCTCGCCACGGCCACATTCAAGGCCGGCGATTGGGGCCGCTGCGACGAAATCAATCTCGCAGCGGCCGAAGCAGCCAGGGCCGCGGGATTACCTGACCTGCTGGCGCGCGCCTGCCTGGCGACAGCTGCTTACTCGCCCTCGCCGCTTAAGCCCGTCATTCCTCTTCTTGAAGACGCGCTTGCCGCGATCCCCACCGGAGACAGCTCCTGCCGCTCCAGTCTCCTCTCGCTGCTGGCCTGTCAGCGTTCGATGGCCGGGCCAGGGGAGGAGACGGCGCCGATGCGGGAGGCGAGCGTGGCCATGGCTCGCCGTGTGGGCGACGTCCGGGCACTGGCGTTCGCCCTCCGCAATTCGTACATCGAGTGGGATCCCACTCGCATGGAGGAGCGCCGCGAGGCTGTCGAGGAGGTCATCCAGCTTGCCCGCGAGTTGGGCGACAAAGAGCTCGAAGTCACAAGCCAGTGCGACCATCTCCAGACGTCGCTTCTCCTGGGCAACATCTCCGCGGTTGATGCAGGGATCGAGGCCCATGTCCGGCTGGGGGACGAGTTGCAACAACGCATGCAGCTCGCACACGGCCTCATCCTGAGTGGCATGCGAGCTCTGCTTGCAGGGAACGTCTCCCACGCCGACGAACTGAACAGCGAGCTGCAACGGTTTGCTCAGCGGCACCCTGTGCCGTGGGCCGCTCCGGCCGTCGATCTGCAAACGCTGATCCTGCGTTGGGAGCAAGGGCGCCTGGCGGAACTCCAGCAGGGGTACGGTGTTGCCCAGGAACGGGAAGGCAGCCTGCTGAACATCGCTTGCCGGGCGTTCATCTGCAGCGAGCTGGGCAACAGGCCAGAAGCACTGGCGCTCATTGAGCAGCTTGACGCCAACCGGCTCGCGACAATCCCCGACTACGTCAACCGGACGCTGGCGTTGTCGCTCCTGTCGCAGGCTTGCGCCGCCGCCGAAGCCACCGAGCACGCGGAGGCCCTGTACCGGCTCGCGCTTCGGAGCTCGAGCTACGTGGTGAAGGACGATTCGGCGGCGGTGTGCCTCGGATCGGTCTCGCGCTACCTCGGCATGCTGGCTACGACACTCGGCCATTTTGATGACGCCGAGCGCCACTTCGACGAATCCGACTCCATGAACAGCCGCCTCCACGCGGGGCCTCTTCTGGCACACACAAAAGTTGACCGGGCGCGCATGCATCTCGCTCGTCACGGCCGGGGCGACCGCCGGCGGGCTCGCGTCCTGCTCGAAGAGGCCAGCGAACGGTTCGAGGGATTCGGGATGAGCTACCACGCCTCGCGAGCCAGGGACCTGCTCGATCGGCCCGAGCTCGCCGCTGCGCGCCTGCGTCCCCGGTAT
>PNKC01000125.1 GCA_013822275.1 Anaerolinea sp.
GGACCTGGCCCTGGTCACCCAATGGTTCCGCGACCATCTGGACTGCGAGAAGCAGTGCCTTGCCCACGCCAAAATGCTGATCGAAAAGCGGATCGTTTATGCGATCGATTGAGGGTCGGACAAGTGGATCGTTTTTGGGATCGGAAAAGCGGTGACAGCCCGGACCCGGCCGCCCACCATGACGGAGCCTGCCGTAATAGGAGGGACTGCAGCCCTGGCAGGCGACGCAACGCGGCTCTTCGCGAACCGCTGTTCATGCCTGGATCGATCGCTCACCGAGAGCGATCCGGGTGGAGGAGAATTCATGTACAGAAAGCGAACGATCCTGTTGGCTTCACTGGCAGCTATTGTGGCTGTTGTCATCGCGCTGCCCGCCGCAGCTGGCACGGACGTCAAGACCCTTACGAACGGTGTTGGATGCGATGCAGCGGACGGAGCATATGGCGACGCATTCGCCTGGTACGACTACGACGACGGTGTCGTGACGGTCGGAAACACCAACTCCGGCTGCCAGATGCGTATCGTCGATTCGGCCTCCTTCTACTATAGCGGCTCCTGGCATACGGTTGGGGGGACCGGGTACCTCACGTACAACGTCTACATTTACTCGGGCGGGGCGGCGTCCGAGTCGAAGGGCACGCATCGGATCTGCGGGGTAGGCCCGGTTTGCGGGAGTTCGCAACTAACGCACGCCTTCATCTCATGATGGCCACGAGCCACCTTCTCTTCGGCCGCATGGCCGGTCAGACCGCCGCCGGGGTTTTCCTGGCGGCGGTTCTGGGCGCGGCTTGCGGCGGCTCCGGGAGCCCGAGTGAAGGCACCGCGCTGCCCACGCTCGTCCCAGAGGCCGTCGCCGAAATGCGCAGCCGTGCGGGACCTCCGCAACTGGCCTTCCTGGAAGACGGCCTTGTTACCTTCGAGGAATACGAAATTGCCGTCCTCGCGACCGTTCAATGCCTGGATGACGCCGGGATCAAGGTCGGGCGGCCGGAGCTCCGCTTCGCGGGCAAGTATTACCGGTACGAGTCGGAAATCCCGGGGGACCAGGCGGACCTCCTCTTTCCCAGGTTGGAGGCTTGCAACAACGAATGGCAGCCGGTTGTGGACGCCTGGTACGCGGAGCACATAGCGACGGAGGCGGAGATCCAAAAGGCCCGGAAAGCACTCGTGAAGTGCCTGCAGGCCGCCGGCTTCGATATCCCCAACAACCCAACGGCGGAGGAAATGAGCCGGCTTCAGCGGGCGCCGTCACAAACCTTCGTTGGCTGCGTGAACGCAATCGACGAGGAGTACGGTTTGCCGGGGTTCGCGGGATGAGAGACAGCCCGTATGGCTAACGAGTTGGCTCCACTAACGCGGGGCCGGGTGCTTGTCCTCGCTGCTGCCGCGGTCATCGTCGGCCTCGGGCTGCCCACGGTTGCCTTGATCGTCATCCGCGTCGCTGATGACGACGAGTTATCGTCCCTCTCCACCGCCTCAACCCCCCTCCTCACCACCCCCACCCCGCGCACCGTCACCGACGAGCGCGCGGTCCGGCTTGTGCCGGCGGTCGATAAGGGCCCGGAGGTGCTGGCGCCGCGGCTGGATGGCATCGCCACCGCTGTCTACGTCAAGCGGGGAACAGTTGGCCCAGATTTTACATTGCGTTGCTTGACATCCCGGTTGACGGTTGCCCAGCATGACGCATCCTCCCCCGGTTGCGGAGGGACGGGAGGGCGAGCGAATGCTGCAACGCACGGGGCCGTGGACGGCTCAGGCAGCCTTGGGCGACCACCACCTCCCGCGCATGCCCGCGGAACTGAAGCTCGTGCTCCTGCGGCGGGCGTGCGGCGAAGACCTCGCGGCGATCGCGGAATGGGCCAGCGTCGCTGCGTTGTGCCCTCGTAAAGATCCTGGAAGGACGGGTGATTGCAGCGACGCTAAACAAAGTGGTCTACTGGCCGCACTCACGTCGAGCCTTGCGGGGGGGATTGGCGAGCGGAGGTGACGGATGCCTGTCATGACCGTCGAACCGGCCGAGCTTGGTGAAATCCTCGCCAGCCACCACCTGCCCGCCCTGAGCGAATTCGAGCAGCGCGTGCTCACGGCGCGCTGCTGGGGCTGTGGCTACAGCGACCTGGCTCCGATCGTGGGCTACGCGCCCGATGCCCTGCGCCGCGTTTTTGACCGGCTCCAGGGCGTCATCCTCGGCCCCACCGGCATGAAACGAGACCTGGCGAGAACACGGCCGTCCGGTGAACCTCGAACGGCCGTGACGACAGCATCCACCGTTGAGCGGTGCGTGTAGGCACTCCGGCCCGCTGACCAGTTCGCGGTCCTTTCCGCCAAGTGGTTCGCGGATGTTTCCGCGGCTCCCCCGAGAGCTTTCGGCTCAGAATGCGCAGTAGGGTCCCCGCCACTCAGAAGCGTTAGTGGCATTCACCGCACGGACTGCAAAACACGGCCAAGTGCCGGTGTGAACGTAGCCACTCCAGTCCAACACGGTCGACGTCGTTGAACGGGTCCCCAGCACGTCGCCGGAAATCGTGACCTGGGCGACTTCGTAGCCGGTGGCTCCAGTCACTCCGTCCCACGAAATCCTGACTGTATCGCCGGGCCCGATCCAATAGGCGCGCACGTTTGTGGGTGCTCCTAAAGGCCCTCCGCCTTGGGTGGTGGCGCATGCCGGACCTGCAGCGGGAGATTCCGAGGACTCCTGAAAGGCGCGGATTGTGTAGCAGTAGTTGACGCCAGGCGAGAGGCCGACGATA
>PNKC01000126.1 GCA_013822275.1 Anaerolinea sp.
GGCCGGAGGTGTTGATTCACCTGGCGGCCGTGGTAGGGGGGATCGGGGCGAACCGGGAGAATCCGGGGCGGTTCTTCTATGAGAACGCGATGATGGGGCTGCTGGTGGTGGAGGGGGCGAGGCGGTGGGAGGTGGAGAAGACGGTGGTGGCGGGGACAATCTGCGCGTATCCGAAGTTCACGAAGGCTCCGTTCCGGGAAGAGACGCTTTGGGACGGGTATCCGGAGGAGACGAACGCGCCATATGGGGTGGCGAAGAAGAGCCTGCTGGTAATGGGTCAGGCGTACAGGCAGCAGTATGGGATGAACGTGATCCACCTGATGCCGGTGAATCTGTATGGTCCGAGGGACAACTTCGATTTGCAGGCGTCGCATGTGATTCCGGCGCTGATCCGGAAGTGCGTGGAGGCGCGGAGGCGGGGGGACGGGCCGGTTCAATGCTGGGGGGATGGGACGCCGACCAGGGAGTTTCTGTATGTGGAGGACGCGGCGGAAGGGCTGGTAAGGGGGGCGGAGGTGTATGACGGGGCGGAGCCGGTGAACCTGGGCAGCGGGGATGAGATTACGATCAGGGATCTGGCGGAGAAGGTGAAGCGGGCGACGGGGTTTGAGGGGGAGTTGAAGTGGGATGCGGCGCAGCCGAACGGCCAGCCGAGGCGGAGGCTGGATACGGCGAGGGCGGCGGAGTGGTTGGGGTGGAGGGCGCGGGTGGGGTTGGATGATGGGTTGAGGCGGACAGTGGAGTGGTTTGAAGCGATGGGGTAAGGCGGGGGTTGGAGGGCAGGAGTTAGACGGAAGGGACGAGTCGCGGGTGCGGCCGTCCCTTTTTGCATTTTGCGGCGCGGGCCCGGGGGTGGGCGGACGATGGGTCAGCGGATGCGGGGTGCGCCGAGGGTCTGGTTGCGGACCGCGACGGCGGACATGGCACCAGCGGCGATGAAGTTTGAGATGGCGAAGCCGCGCTGGAGTTCGGGCCGGCGGCGGAGGACGTAGCGCTGGAACAGGAGGCTGCCGCCGGCGAGGCCGAGTTTGATGGTGGCCGCTTGCCAGCCGAATCGGCCGCCGGAAGAGCCGGGCGTGAGGAGCGGATTGAGTTCAGGCCGGCCCCAACTGGAGGCGAGATCGGCGGCGTTGGCGCCGATCAGGGCGGCAACCGAGATGGAGTAGAGCTTCGATTGCGGGGTGGCGGAGACCTTCGGGATAGTGTCGATAAAGGCGTTCGGGACGGAGTCGATGGAAGTGAGGCGGTTGGGGACGGCGCCTTCGGTGTACCACTGTTGGGCAACGAGTGGACACACGAATAACAGAAGGGCAAGTAGGGGCTTCATAATGTTGTCTCGCTGAGTGCTCTCGCAAGGGGCTTATCGGAAGGGATGGGCGAGGTGAGAGAGAGAATGTGGAGCGGGAGGCGAGGGGGGCGAGATGGCGGCCGGGGCCGGGACCGATGCAGGTATGGCGCGGGTTCGGCGACGGCCTATGAAAGCATTAGGTGGACGATGCAGGTGGTGTTCACGGCGACGGGGGAGGGCGCGGAGCGGGTGCGGCTGGAGATGCCGGGACCACGGGGTGTCCGGCGTTGGCACGTTCCGGGTTTGCGGGCCGCGGAACGAGGGCGAGGTTAGCCGGATTCCGGAAATTCGTGGGCGAGTATCCTGGCAATTTGCTCTCGCAGACGAGGGATTTCATCGGCGGCGGCGGTCCAGACGATTTGCAGGTCGAGGTCGAAATAGGCGTGAACGATGCGGTGGCGGACGGAGACAATCTGGCGCCAAGGCACTTCCGGATGGCGTTCACGGAGTGCGGGGGACAGGCGGTTGATGGCCTCGCCGATGACGGTCAAATGATGAAGCACAGCGGCCGGCAGGACCTCATCAGAGATGAAAGTTGCCTCGGACGAAGCGGCAGTGATGGCCTCGAGTTTTTCGGCCGCCCTCAGGATATCCTTGAGATAAGAGGCTTCATGCCGCATAAATGATCCGGGCCTCTTTGAGAACATGCGGACGAATCCAAGGTTTCAGTCCACGGCGGGTGACCAGATCGACCTTGCGTCCGGCCAACGACTCCAGTTCATCGCTCAACGTTTCGAATTCAATCATCCCCACTCGCACGCCAGGGGCGAATTCGACCATCAGATCGAGGTCGCTTCCCGGACCCGACTGGCCGCGCGCAACCGAGCCGAAGATGCAGAGTTCCTTGACACCGTGGCGCCGGCACACGTCGGCGAGTTTGGATGCGTCGATTTCGGTCTCTCCGAACTTAAGGTTGGTCGCCATGGGCTTCCCTTCTCCATTATGATCGAACCGCGGGAGGGGATCTCGACGGTGGCTCGGAGCGGCTGGTTGAGTTTGCGCCGGACAACAGCGACGGCGAATACGGGTTCGTACCAGGACATCACGGGACTGATCCCTGGGCGGCCGTACCAGTTTGTGGCGTGGGTGCGGTCGGAGTCTGGAGAAGTGTCGGCGAGGCTGAAGGTGTCCGACACCACGGGGGCGAACATGGTTTCGGATTCGGCCACGGCCGGGGACTTTCTGTGGTGGGCGGTGTATACGACGTTCACGGCGACGGCGGAGGGCGTGGCTCGGGTGCGGCTGGAGATGCCGACCACCACGGGCGTGCTGCTGTGGGACGATGTCGAAGTGATGCCCGCGGGCGACACTTGCGCAAAGGCGGTGAAGCTGAAGTATTACCCGTACGGGCAGGAGATGGGGACGGT
>PNKC01000127.1 GCA_013822275.1 Anaerolinea sp.
AACCCCCGCGCCGTGCAACCCTGCCCCAAATGTCCGCGCAACACCGTCTCACGCAACCCCCTTCTCCCGATCCTTCCGCGGAAGGAGGAGAAGGGCGGGGGTTGAGGGCCGCCCGGCCAATCACGTCACAACGCGCCAATCCTTCCGGGGAAGGACTACCAACGCGCTAAACGCGCTAATAACGCAAAATCAAAACCGGTCCGCGTGCTGGAAGCCGGAAGCTGGCGGCTGGCCGCCCTCATTCCTCATTCCTCATCCCTCCCGTACCCTTACGCCATGAACGAAACCTTGCGCTCGCGGACCCGGGTCCTCGTCACTGGCATGGGCGCCATTACCCCCCTGGGACAGACCGTGGACGAGTTCTGGGCCAACCTTGTCTCCGGCACCTCCGGCATCCGCCCCATGACCCTCGCCAACACCGAGCAGTTCCCCTGCAAGGTCGCCGGCGAAGTCCAGGACTGGGAACCGACGAAGTTCCTCGAACGCAAGGCATCCCGGCGCATGGCCCGCTTCGCCCAGTTCATGGTCGCCGCCGCCGGACAGGCTTTCGAAGACGCCGGCCTGGACCTGGAGAAGGAAGACCGCGAACGCTTCGCTGTCCTCGTCGGCAACGGCGGCGGCGGATACCCGGACATCCAGGAAGCCGCCGAAACCCTCTTCACCCGCGGCGGCATGAAGATCGACCCGCTCTACCTGGCGCGCAGCCTCGGCAACATGGCCGCGGCCCAGGTCTCGCTCCAATACGGCCTCCGCGGCTACAACGGAACCATTGTCACGGCCTGCGCGGCGGGCACCCAGGCGATCGGCGAAGCGAGCATGCTCATACGCTCCGGCCGCGCCGAAATCGCCCTCACCGGCGGCTGCGAAGCGGGCATCACGGAACTCGGCCTCGCCGCGTTCAGCGTCATGCGTGCCCTCACCAGCCAGAACGACCATCCGGCACGCGCCAGCCGCCCCTTCGACCTCACTCGAGACGGGTTCGCACCGTGCGAAGGCGCCGGGGCCCTGGTCCTCGAAAGCGAAGCCCATGCCCTCGCGCGCGGCGCCCGCATCTACGCCGAGCTGGCGGGCTTCGGCTGCACGAACGACGCCTACCACGTCGCGGCCCCGCCGGAAGACGGCGAGGGCGCGGCCCGTGCGATGGTCGAAGCGCTGCGCGATTCAGGCTTCGGCTGCGACCGGGTCGATTACGTGAACGCCCACGCTACCAGCACGCCGCTCGGCGACACGGCGGAGACGAACGCGGTCAAGAAGGTCTTCGGTGAAGCGGCCTACGCCATCCCCATCAGCGCCACGAAGAGCCTCATCGGCCACGGCCTGGGCGCCAGTGGCGGCATGGAGACCATCGCCACCGTGAAGACGATCGAGACCGGCACCATCCACCCCACGATCAACCTCCACACCCCGGACCCCACCTGCGACCTGGACTACGTCCCCAACGTGGCCCGCGAGGCCAATGTCCGCGTGGCGATGAAGAACAGCTTTGGCTTCGGCGGCCAGAACAGCTGCCTGATCCTGGCGAAATACGAGCGGTAGGGGCCCGCCACCGCGTCGCGTCAGAACCGCGACCAGCGGGAGCCGGGGGGATGCCACGATCTGACGGGGCCGATGGAGCACCCGGCCATGGCCAGCCGCCGCCATTTCAGAACCGCGACCAGCGGGAGCGGGAGGATGCCCCACCGCCGCGGGGGCGCTGGAGCACCCGGCCATGGCCCGCCGCCGCCATTTCAGAACCGCGACCAGCGGGAGCGGGGGGATGCCCCACCGCCGCGGAGGCGCTGGAGCACCAGGCCATGGCCAGCCGCCGCCATTTCAGAACCGCGACCAGCGGGAGCGGGGGGATGCCACGATCCGATGGGGCCGCTGGAGCACCCGGCCATGGCCAGCCGCCGCCATTTCAGAACCGCGACCAGCGGGAGCGGGGGGATGCCCCACCGCCGCGGGGGCGCTGGAGCACCCGGCCATGGCCAGCCGCCGCCATTTCAGAACCGCGACCAGCGGGAGCGGGGGATGCCCCAGCGAGTTCCATCCGAGCACCAATCGTTCCCTT
Organism: Anaerolinea sp.; assembly: GCA_013822275.1. Taxonomy (GTDB): domain Bacteria; phylum Chloroflexota; class Dehalococcoidia; order Tepidiformales; family Tepidiformaceae; genus PNKC01. Next base: position 2,051 of record PNKC01000127.1, read on the forward strand.
CGAACAGCTCCCGGCGGTACCCTTCGCCGGTGCCTGGCCCGCTCGCGTACTTCATCACCTTCCGCACCTACGGCACCTGGCTGCCCGGGGATCGGCGCGGCACAGCCGACCGTGGATACAACGCGTACGGGGAGCCGCGCGCGCCAAGGGATGACTTCCTCCGCGACTACGCTCAGCGCCAAATGTCGCAACCGCCGTTCACCCTGTCGGACCCCATGCGCCTATCTGTCGCCGCGACGTTGGCGCGGATCTGTGAGGAGCGCGATTGGCCGCTCTTGGCCCTGAACGTCCGGACGAACCATGTGCATGCTGTCGTCGCGGCGACTCAGACTCCCGGGTTCGTCATGAACCGGCTCAAGTCATCCAGCACCATGGCCCTGCGCGGGCAACAACTCGCCGCGCCAGAGGCACGCGTGTGGGCGCGGCACGGCAGTACCCGGCACTTGTGGACGGAAGAGCAGGTGGCATTGGCATGCGACTACACCACCAGCCGCCAGGACTGAGAGGTTGCGTGCTCCACGGCCGCAGGGGAACGCGAACATCCCCCCGCTCCCGCTGGTCGCGGTTCTGACGGGCGCGGCAGCTGCCTGGTCCTGGCGAAATACGAGCGGTGGGGGCTA
>PNKC01000128.1 GCA_013822275.1 Anaerolinea sp.
ACCGGGTGGAGGCGCAACGGACGCGCGCGATGAGCCGCGGCCAGGTCGGGCGCTTTCTCGTCTCGTTCATCGACAACCACGACGCCTTCTGGCAGCACGGCGGGCGGTTCGCCAACTTTTCGCCGGACGAGCAGGTAGTCGCGGCCATGGGCTACCTGCTCTGCGCCCTCGGCACGGCCTGCATCTATTACGGGACGGAGCAGGGGTTCGCCGGGAGCGGGGGCGACAACGAGATGCGCGAGGCGATGTTCGACCGCGAGCGCCCCGGTGAAAGCCTGCTCAACCCCGAATGCCGGATCTACCAGGAAGTCGCGAAGCTGGCGGCGATTAAGCGTGAAAACGCCGTCCTCCGCTTCGGGCGCATGTACTTCCGCGAGATATCCGGTAACCAGGTGGACTTTGGTCTGCCTTACGGCAATGCCTACACCCTCGCCTTCTCGCGGCTCCTCTACGGCCGGGAGGTGCTCGTGGCCTACAACGTCTCCGAGCACGCGCGAAGCGACAGCGTCATCATCGACCGGTCCATCCACTCGGCCGGAGGCGAGCTTCGCTACCTCTACGGAGGCGAGGGCGCCGTGGCCGTCCAGGCGAGCAGCGACGGCCAGGTCCGCTACGTGCGGCTGGACCTTGCGCCGCACCAGTTCGTGATCCTGGAATAACGGGAAGGACTCGGGGCGCCATTCGCGCCCGGAGGCAATCGGGACGCGACGCATCACAGCAACCGTCCGTGAAGGGCCTATGCTGGTCAGGGCGGCCCCGGGCGGGTGCCGCGACAAGGAGAAAAGCATGTCGTTCCTCCAACGGGCAAAACAAGCCGCCGGCGATCTGGCCGTGGCCGGCAGGCGGCAGGCGCAAAGGCGCAAGCTGGAATTGGCCGTTCGCCGGCTCCAATCAAGAGTGCTTGCTGAGAAGACAGCAATCGGCGAGGCGGTGTATCCCTTGCTGGAAGCGGGGACACTCGCAGCGGATGTCCCGCAAGTAGCGGAACACGTGAAAGCGATCACTGGACTGCGCGCCGAAATCGCCGGCAAGCAAGCCGAAATCGCGGCGCTCAAAGCCCCCAGCGAGCTCCTGGCCGACTCAATGCGGAATGTCGATGCCAACGCAACTTCCCGAGCCTCATCGCTCCAGTCGGCGAAAGATGTCGCCGCGGAGGAACTGGGAAACCCGACCGACGAGGGCGGCGAGGGTTAGCTCACATGAGCCAGTGGGGACCGGGCCAGCGCTGAAGCCGTCCTCATGCGGAGGCAGCTGCGCTTCGTGAAGGAGAATTCGCCTCTCAACGCCGAGGGCTAGGGCGCGTCAGCCGGTCCCGGTTTCCGGGCGATCCCGGCGATCATCGGCAGCCCGCCGACGCGCCGTTTGCTGATGGTTTCGATGGCGAGTCCGGCGCGCGTGATCGCCGCTTCAGTCTGGCGGTTTGGGTGACATCCGGCGGCGACCCGGCTCCAGGCCGGCGTGACGCCGTCCGCCAGGCGCCCCCAGACCCTCCCCGCGGGACGGACGTGCTCGGCGAAGACGAGGGTCCCACCGGGGGCCAGGACGCGCCGGACTTCCGCGAGCGCTTTCCCCGGGTCCTGGACGGTACAGAGGGCGAGCGTGACCAGGACCGTGTCGAAGGTCTCATCGGCGAAGGGCAGCTCCTCGGCGCGCGACTGGTGGAGCGCCATGTCGCGTCCGCGGGCGGCCATCCGCTCCCTGGCGCGCCGGACCATATACGGGTCGGGCTCGATCCCGGTGTACTGGACGCCCTCCGGCAAGTAGTCCCAGTTGGCGCCAACGCCCACGCCGAGTTCGAGCACCCGGCCACTCACACGCGAGCCCGCCAGCTTCCGCATCTCGCGTTCCGAGCGGGATTCGTGCCTGGTCATCCAATCCCAGAGCGCTGCGAACCCGCGATGCCCCCTGAACTTAGCCATCACGGCGCAGCATACACCATACTCCGCGGATGGGACGCGCGGTGGGGCGCAGCGCGCGGGCACGGGCATGGGTGGGCGGGCGAACCCCTCGTGGAGGGGAGCCGCCTGTACAGAGTGCCAACCGACCTGTTGGCGGCGCTGGCGGTTGAAGAGTACGGTTTGCCGGGGTGTGCTAGATGAGAGACAGCCAGCATGATTGAAGAGCCGGCTCCACTGACGTGGCACGGGAGGTGGCGCCGTCGCCTGAGCCACCGCTCGACGCGCCGCGCCGGGCGCCGGCTGCTGGTCCTCGTCGCTGCCGCGGCCTTCCTCCAGGGGTGCGCGGCAGGCTCCGGCGGGACGACCGCGCCCGGTCCCATCGCCGTGACCTTGACCGAAGGTGGTTGCGAGCCGACGTCACTCTCGCTGAGTCCGGGCCGCGTCACGTTCGTAGTGCAGAACCGCAACTCGCCGGTCACGAGCTTCTCCATCCTCAGCGGTGAGCGGCCGATCGCGCAGGTCAACAATGTCCTGGGAGGACTGACTCGCAACCTCGTGGTGGACTTGAAGCTGGGGACATACACGATGCGCTGCCGTCAGTCCGGCGTTGGCGGAGACGGGACGCTCGTCGTCAGCGAGTGAGGTGGCAAAGGTAGTTGAGAAGCGGACGGACAGTGGTCCAGCCCGTCCAGATTTTACATCGCGTTGCTTG
>PNKC01000129.1 GCA_013822275.1 Anaerolinea sp.
GCCAATGAACGCGATCCCGAATTGTGATACAATGCCCGAGTTGTATGTGATAATTGCTGCGTCGCTGTTTCGGCACCACCTACCCGGCGGGCATCCATAAATACCATCCGTAACGAGTGGCTCGTCCTACTTTCCGCACCTTTCGGACGCGATATCGCACCACGCCCTCAGCCGGTGACTCGGAAGATCGAGGCGGGCAGGCACAGAAGCGCGAGAATCTGCCGGTGGAGGTCGGTGAGTTCGGGCTCGAAGGTCTGCACCAGCCGCCCCTTGTCGCGGAGCCGGTGCCGCTGGAGCGGCGCGAAGGTGTCCAGGATGCGCTCGGTGCTGGGGGCCTGGCACTCGCGCTCCTCGGGGTAGAGGGGCAGTTGCTGGAGCTTCGTTCGGGCCATCGCCCGGCGGACCTCTCGCTCCAAGAGGGCGTGGACCAGTAGCGCGACGAAGTAGAGGAACAAGAGCGCCTCGATGCGGCTCACGTTCTTCAGCCACACCGGCGCCACGTGCTGCACCGACTTGAGCTGCTGGTGCCGTTTCTCCAGCGTCGGCTGGAACTTGTAGGCCTCCAGGATCCGCCGCAGCGACAGTTCCTTGCCGTTGGTGATCAGGGGGAACATCCCGTCGGAGCGCTCGTCGGCGGCCACCACGGTGTCCCTCACCCGCGCGGCGACTGAGAAGCGCGGCCGCGGCGTGCGCAGGTAGCGCGTGGCGGGGCCAGGGTGCCCGCGCTTCTCCTGACGATAGACGGGCTCCTGCCACTGCTCGATCGCGCAGCGCACCCACCGCTCGGCGCCCGATTCCTTGAGGATCTTCCGGGCCGCCGCCTCCACCCGCTCCCGCAGCCGCAGGCGACAGCGCGTTCCCGTGAGCTTGGTCTGGAGACGCTCGATCCCGAGGGACGCCTTCTCGATCCGCGCCTGCCGGGCCTCGGCATCCTCCTTGGCCTTCAGCGAGTTCCACACCCAGACGATCCGGTAGCCCTCCTGCGAGGGCACGGCGGCCTCCACGACCTTCCACACGTCCTCGGGGCCGCTGCGCCGGCGGGCATTGGGCCGCCGCACCACCTCCTCCCACGGGGGATCATGCGTCTGGAGGTAGGTGCGGAACCACCGGTCCTCCCGACGCTTCCTCGGCAGCACCGTGATGAAGAGCCCCCGGTGCTGGTCGATGTGCGCCAGCGTCGCCTTCGAGCATAGCTTGCAGTCCGCTACATAGGTGAAGCCCGGCTGCCCGGCCAGCCGGCAGAGCGTCTCCCACGTCTCGATGTGCGTCGTCGCGTCGTTGGTGTTGCCGTCCAGCGCCCGGTAGTGGATCGGCACCGCCCCGTCAGCCGAGACCGTCAGGACGAACAGCAGCTGCTGGAGGTCGGGGCGGTGGTCCTTGTTGTGCCCGAAGGTGATGCGCGCCGTCGGCTTCCCGCGCACCGCCTGGCCCTGGGCGTTCCGGTACACCCCCGTCAGGGTGAGGGTCGTCGAGTCGTTGTGCAGCTGATCCAGAGCCACGGCGAACTCGCGGATCGTGCGCAGGACGACGTCCGTCATCAGGGCCGCGCGATCCGCGTCGAAGAGCCGATCGAGCGCTCGGCCGACCCGGTCGTCGTTGAGGAACGCCGCCTCCCCTTCCGCCAAGCCCAGGAGCGAGGGCTCGGCCCGGGCGGCCCACTCCGCGTGAGTGTAGATGGGCTGGCGGTCGTTGAGGACGATGTTGCGCAGCAGGATGCCGAGCGCCTGGGCCGCGCGCACCCGGCCACCCCGAGGGAGGGCCCGGGCGAGCAGCCGGTCCACCTGGAGCCGCTCGAGGATGGCGTTCACCAGGGGGAGGCCCCCGACGAAGCGCGACTCGAGCGTAAGCGCGGAGTGCCCCTTGACGCCTCGCATAGCTAGCAGTATTATAACTGCCAGATGCCGCCCCGTCAAGCACACTCGGCGCCCCGCGTCGGGGGCGCGGCGAAGCTCCAGGCCCTCCAGCGGGCGATCCTCACCCTCGGCTTTGTCCGGCCGGGAAGCCTCGTCCGGCGCTATATGGCCTGCGGGAACCGCTCGTGCCGGTGCATGGCCCGGCCTCCCCGGCTCCACGGGCCCTACTACCAGTGGACCTACAAAGTGGCGGGAAAGACCAAGACGGTGCGGCTCTCGGAGGGGCAGGCGCAGCTATGCCGGGAGTGGCTCCGCAACCACAAGCAGCTCAAGCGCCTGGTGCGGCACATGGAGCAGCTCTCGCTCCGAGAAACGGACCGCATCCTTGGCGCGATATCGCGTCAGTGAAGTGCGGAAAGTAGGGCTCGTCACGATACTCAGTCCCAATTGATACACCCCCCTGCGCGATTGGCGTGCTGTTCATCACGAAGGTCTCCGAGGGACTTCCGGTGCAATGCGAGTTCGTGAGAAATGCACCGTTCGGATACCACCATATGCGTGGGCCGTGGGTACAGCGCTGTCTCTGACCGCTGGGTAATGAACGGAGGCCAG
>PNKC01000130.1 GCA_013822275.1 Anaerolinea sp.
CGGCCAGCCGGTGATCGCGCGCCATCGCCACCGCGATGCGAGATGCGAACACTTCAGCTGAGTCGAGTTTGGGCTGCACCGCCGTGGCGGGGCTGGTGGCGAACGCAATTTGTATCCGACCAGCTCTAAGGGCTTGGAGTTGGTCGAAAATCGGCGCCTCGTGCAACGTAACCTCGACTTTCGGAAATCGGGCGCGGAACATGGCGAGCGCAGGCGCGAGGAATCCCGCCGATACCCCGCCCAGACTGCCGACCGCAAGACGTCCACCCCGGCCGTCTTCGGCCGCTCGCGCCGCTTCCGTCGCGAGTTCGACTCGCTCAAGCACGTCGCGAACCTCATCCAAGAAGGCCGCTCCCGCCGGAGTTAGAACGACTCCGCCCGTGTTCCGAAGGAAGAGTTGCACGCGCAGATCGCTCTCCAAGTCTTGGATCTGCTTGCTCAATGCAGGCTGGGACACACGCAGTCGCTCGGCGGTCCGCCGAAAATTCAGCGTCTCGGCCACAGCCACGAAGTATCTCAGATGCCGTAATTCCACACCACGCTGATAACCTTTGTCTATCAATGTGCAAACTTCAAAGTCTCAGCGCTATGGCCTGAACGTGGTAGATTCACCGGATGCTCAGCGCACCTTGCGATCCATCGTTCCAAGACGCCTTTTTGGCGCGCGCGCGCGACCGCTCTCCTTCGGACGAACAGAAATGTCGCGCACTATTGAATCTGCTAGACGCCGGCCATGCCCTCGGTCAGGGGCTGCGTCGTGAACTCGGCGTCAACGGCCTCACCGAATCGGGGTTCCTGGTCCTGGCACACCTGATTTCCACGGGTTCCGACGAGAACGACCCCCAAGCCGAGCTGGCGCAGTCCCTTCGCCTTTCCCGGCCCGCTCTTGCCGAAATTCTCGGGCGCCTCGAAATCTCGGGCTTGGTCACTCGGAAGCGGTCGCCCCAGGGGCAAGGCCCCCTGACTATCAGGCCAACCGCGCTCGGACGCCAGATCTTCTCGACCGCGCTCTCACGCGTGCTGGACGCGTTCGTGCGCGCAGCCGGGACTCTTGACGACCGCGAAACGGCGCTCGTCGATCTCGCCTGTGTTCGCCTGCGCCAGGCCTTTGTGCCTGAGTCGAGTCAGTAACTTGCCCACGAATTCCCTACCCAATGCACCCTTCGCTCCCGCTCAAGTCAGGCCTCTGCCTCCTTTCGCTCACCGCCATTTTGGCCCTGCTGGCCAGCGGTTGTTCCCGCCAAGCTCCGCCGCGTCCCACCGGCGGTCCGGTCCAGGTTGACGTCTTCACGGTGACCCCGTCGTCGGTCGCGTTTACGCGTGAGCTGCCGGGCCGCACGGCCGCGCGCCGCATCGCCCAGGTGCGGGCACGCGTCAGCGGCATCGTGCTCAAGCGCCTGTTCGTCGAGGGTGCAATCGTGAAGGAAGGAGAGGTGCTCTATGAGATCGCCCCGGCACCTTACGAAGCTGCGCTCGCCCGAGCCCGCGCTGAGCTGCAACGCGCCGAGGCCACTCTCGTTTCGGTCAAGCTTCAGGCCGAACGGTTCACACCGCTGGTCGCGACCAACGCAGTCAGCAAACAGCAATACGACGACGCAGTGGCGGCGATGGGGGTCGGTGAAGCGGCCGTCGCAGCCGCCAAGGCCGCAGTTCAGGCCGCCGAAATCGATATCGGCTACACGAAGGTCCGCTCGCCCATCGACGGTCGCATCGGCCTCGCCGAAGTCACGGAAGGTGCTTACGTGCAGGCTGCCCAAGCCACGCTGCTGGCGACCGTCCAGCAAATCGACCCCATCTACGTCAATCTGGTGCAGCCCAGCTCGGAAGTAGCCCGCATCCGCCGCGAGTTCGAGGAGGGGCGGATGAAGCGGGATGGCGATGGGCAGCCCGAAGTGACGCTTCTCATGGAAGACGGGACCGAGTATCCGGTTCGCGGCCGCCTGGAGTTTTCGGACATCACGGTCGACCGCAGCACCGGATCCGTAACACTCCGCGCACTCTTTCCCAATCCCGAAGGACGGCTGCTGCCGGGCACCTTCGTCCGCGCCCGTTACCAGGAAGGGGTTAACCCGCAGGCACTGCTTGTGCCTCAGCACGGCGTCACGCGCAACTACCGCGGTGACCCGACTGCTTACGTTGTCGCCGCGAACGGCACGGCCGAGCTGCGCACGCTCCGGACGAGTCGTGCGTATCGCGACCAATGGGTCGTGGAGTCCGGGATCGCCGCGGGAGACCGCGTGATCGTTTCGAACCTTCAACGCATTCGCCCGGGCGTGCCCGTGCAACCGGCTGATCCGGCGGCTAAGCAGCCGGCCGCAGCGGCCGCCCAGCCCACCCCCGCGAAACAGTCCGCCGAGCCGAATCGCTGAGCGGGTTCACCGTCCGTCTGCCCACCTCCGTCTCCTACCACTTTCCACATGGCCAGATTT
>PNKC01000131.1 GCA_013822275.1 Anaerolinea sp.
CTGCGCTGGGCGGCGGCTGGCAAGAAGACACCCCCGCGCCTCAACCCGGAGGCTGACCTGAAAAGGTGACACCATGAAAGGCTCCGTGGCAGGTCCGAAGCTCGGTTGCGAACCAGATTGGCACGGACTTATGGCGGATTCCTTGCGCAACGCCGGCCGGCGGCTGCCCAAGGACTGGCGGGCGGGAGAACTGCTGGCGCGATTCACCGCGTCCGCACGCGCCCTCCACAACGGTTTCATGCGGAGCTTCGGTCCTCGTGGGTGGACCGATCACAAGTTCATGGTGATGGTTGTCCTTTCGGCCCTCGACCCTGCACCCGCGACCCCGTCGCAGCTCGCCCCCTACGCCGCTATCACCCGCGCATCAATGACCAATGTGCTCGAGGACCTTCAACGCCGGGGATGGATCGTCCGTAGTCGTAATTCCCGGGATGATCGGCGGACCATTCTGGTGAATCTTACGGCCAAAGGACGGGACGCGATCGCTGAGGCCGTTTCGCTCTATTTGACGATGACCAGACAGATCGTGCGCCCGCTGCCACCCGACGACCTCGCTGCGTTTGAACGGATCTGCGAACGCCTGCGGTCCGTCGGCGAGTCTATGGCCTCTCGCGCTATTCAATCCCCCGATTCCGAAAATCGCCTATGATCTCCCCAGAACTTCTGCATCGCCTTCGCATGGCTCAACGGCGGTCGGCCGAGGAGCAGCAACTCCTCTCGGGCCGCGATTGGATTCTCGTCGCCGGCCTCGTTCAGCTCCTCAGCGGGCTCCATCCGCTCTTCGTCCTGATCAATCAGCGTGTGCTCGGCTCACCGTCGCGGCCAGGCGTGGCACCCGGCAGCCAGCTTGCCGCCGAGGTTGCGCTTGCGGTCGCGTTCGTGTTCCTGTGGCTCTGGGCGCGCTATGCACCGTTCCGCGCTGCCATGACGGCCTTGGTAGCGTTCCTGCTCGTGCATGGCGCCCTCGGTCTGATCGAGCCCCGCACCCTGCTCGCCGGGGCCATCGTGAAATCGCTCATCCTCGTCGGCCTGGTTCATGCCGCCAGGACCGGCTACCTCCGCCATCGGCCGCTTTGATCCCCCACACGATGAAACCACTCAACCCTCTCACGGCCGAACCGGCCGATCCGACACCCGACTCTGGCCCGCGCCATCGCAGCGGCCTGATCGCACTGTTCATCGTGATTTTCTGCGCCTTCTCCGCGGCCGGCGGCGGCCTCGTCCTCTGGCGCGAAGGTCAGCGCCTATGGGCCTGCCTCGCCGCGTTGCTCTTCGGTGCCGCCGCCGCTTGGATATTCTGGAGCCTCGTCGGGCGCTTCCGCCATCATGCCGCCCCACACCGTTCGCACGCCGTGCTCACAGACGTGCTTGGTTTCGACATCACCGGCACTTGCCGCGATGTCGCGGCCACCGTCTTCTTCGAGCAAGATTCGCTTGCCCCCGGTGCGACCACTCGGGTGCTGTTCTTCATCGAAAATTATGCGTCCCGGCAACGGATCGCCCGGTTTCGCTTTGGGCCGCATGCCGCCCTCGGACTCTCCGAGGCGCGGACCGCCGACCTGAATCTGGCGGCGGGGCAGGCGGCTCTCTATGTGTTTCCTCTCGCGGTCGTGGCGGACGCTGCTGCGGGCGAGCACGACTTGCCCGTTACCCTTCGAGTCGAATGCCCGACGGGCGCCGGTTTGCGTTTGCCCGTTGGGCGCCATCACCTCCACGACCTCCGGACCGTGCACTTCGCCGCTCCGTTCACCTTGGACATTGCGTCAGCGTCTTCCGCTCCCGCCGCAGCTTCCGAAAAACCGCGCTACCTTTCCCTCGCTTCGATCAGCGAGCCCGCGCCGCGGCTCGAGCTACTTGCCGGCGCGTTGGGGACAGCTTCAACGGCGGGGATCACACCGCTTCCCGCAGAACCCTTGTGAGGCATGCGTCTTCGACGGTCTCATTTTGGTTCATCACACGAAACGTCACGCAACCTCTGGCATGATCCTGGTGACGATAATTCTGGTTCTGCTGGTCGTGGTGGTATCCGCCGACACCTCAGACTGAAAATCCTGACCGCAACGTCGCGCTCCCCAACGCGTTCAAACTTGTGATGCGCATTACCCATGCAGCCGGCATGATCTCGGCGCTCGGCAGATCCGCCCTGGCGGCCACCGGAGAATTGGGCGGGTTGGCGCTGTTCGCTGCACGCTCTGCGGCCAGCGTGAAGCGCGCGAAGCGGCTCACGGGACGCGTGGTTCAGGCCACCTTCGAATTGGGCGTCCGGTGTGTGCCGGTGATTCTGATCGTCGCACTCTTCACTGGTCTGGTGCTCGGCCTGCAATGTTACGTCATCCTGGCCCGCTTCGGGTCCGAAG
>PNKC01000132.1 GCA_013822275.1 Anaerolinea sp.
CGCCCGCAGGCCCATGTCCTCCAGCGCCCACGGCGCATGCTCCCGCGACGACCCGCAGCCGAAGTTCGCGCCCGTCAACATGATCGGCGCACCCTTGTACTCCGGGTTGTTCAGCACGAACGCCGGGTCCTTCTTCCACTCGTCGAAGGCGTACGGCCCGAAGCCCGTCCGCTCGATGCGCTTCAGGAACTCCTTCGAAATGATCTGGTCCGTATCAACGTCAGCCCGGTTCATCGGGATCGCCCGCCCCTTCACCGTCTCAAACTTCTCCATCTGAATCCCCTTCTTGAACCACTTTGAACCACCGAGACACCGAGAGACTTCTGGTGGTCAATCGTCGTTTGCTGCCGAAACTGCTTGCATCAGTGCCTCGTCATCTCAAACGTCCTCGTCCGATTACGTCCGAGGTCTGAAGCGAGTTCGTGGGCCATCCGTCGTACAAACGCTCCCTCCAAACCCTCTGTGTCTCGGTGGTTGGCTACTTCCAGGTGCGGATGTCGACGAAGTGCCCCGCGATAGCTGCCGCCGCCGCCATCTGCGGACTCACCAGGTGGGTGCGCCCGGCGCGGCCCTGGCGGCCTTCGAAATTGCGGTTGCTGGTCGAAGCGCAGCGTTCGCCGGGCAACAGGATGTCCGGATTCATCCCCAGGCACATCGAGCAGCCCGCCTCCCGCCATTCGAACCCCGCCGCCTTGAAGATCGCGTCGAGGCCTTCCTGCTCCGCCTGCAGCTTCACCAGCCCGGACCCCGGCACGACCATCGCCCGCACCGTGCTGGCCACCTTGCGCCCCTTCACCACCTCCGCCGCAGCCCGCAGGTCTTCGATGCGCGAGTTCGTGCACGACCCGAGGAACACGCGGTCGATCAGGATGTCCTCAATCGCCGTGCCCGCCTTCAGGCCCATGTACGCCAGCGACCGCTCAGCCAGTTCGCGCGCGCCTTCGTTCGCCGCTTCATCCGGCGATGGCACGCGACCCGTCACCGGGACGCTCTGCGCGGGCGTCGTCCCCCAGGTGACGTGCGGCTCGATTTCGGAACCGTCCAGCGTCACGTAGGTGTCGAAGGTCGCGCCTTCGTCCGTCGACAGTTCGCGCCAGCCCTCGACCGCCTTGTCCCAGTCCGCGCCCTTCGGTACGAAGTTGCGGCCCTTCATGTAGGCGAACGTCGTCTCGTCCGGCGCCACCAGACCCGCCCGAGCCCCGCCTTCAATCGACATGTTGCAGACGGTCATCCGGCCTTCCATCGAAAGCGCCCGGATAACGTCGCCGCGGTACTCAATCACGTGCCCGACGCCGCCCGAGACGCCGATCTTGCGGATGATCGCGAGGATGACGTCCTTCGCGGTCACGCCCGGGTGCAGGTCGCCGTTCACTTCAACGCTCATCGTTTTCGGCTTCGCTTGCTGGAGCGTCTGCGTTGCGAGGACGTGCTCCACTTCGCTGGTGCCGATGCCGAAGGCGAGCGCCCCGAACGCCCCGTGCGTGGCCGTGTGGCTATCGCCGCAGACGATCGTCATGCCCGGCTGCGTCAGCCCCTGCTCGGGCCCGATAACGTGGACGATGCCCTGGCGGATGTCGTTCACGCCGAATAGCGGCACGCCGAACTCTTCGCAGTTCTTGCGAAGCACCTCCACCTGTTGCACCGAAAGCGGGTCAGTCCAGGGCTTGTCGCGGTCCGCCGTCGGGACGTTGTGGTCGACGGTCGCCAGCGTCAGGTCGGGCCGCCGCACCTTCCGGCCGGCCAGCCGAAGCCCTTCGAATGCCTGGGGCGAGGTCACTTCGTGGACGAGGTGCAGGTCGATATACAGCAGGTCCGGCTTGCCGGCTTCGCTGCGGACAACGTGGTTGTCCCAGATCTTCTGGGAGATGGTTCGCGGTTCAGACATACGGGCTCCGGGTAGGAGTTGGTGTGAAGGGACAGGGTATCGCACGGCGGGCGGCGGGGCCACGGCCGAACCACTGGTGTTACCGCTGCGCGGCTTTCCGGGGGCGATGAGGGACGGTGGACAGGTGGCGAACACGCCACGAGGCCGCCAAAAAAGAAAGCGGAGTGCGCGCGCCTCGGGAGCGGACCGCAGCGCGCGACGACCTCGCAACTACAGCGTATGCCCCCGGCACGCCGATAGCGAACCGGGGGCTCGCCGTCTCGGCGGCCAAGCCGGCAGCTCCCTTCTCCCGGCAGCTCGGGAGCATCCTGAATACCACTCACCTTGAGGCCGGCGCGAGCCGGGCGAGTGCCCGTATACTCCGCCCGCCGGTGCTTCCCCGGCGACGCGAAGCAAGGATTGGAGCATCGTCATGCGATTCGGACTCGTCTACGACTTCCGCAACCCGGCGCAGTGGCGGAAA
>PNKC01000133.1 GCA_013822275.1 Anaerolinea sp.
TGGGCCGAGTCCCGGGTGCTGGTGATCGACGACGACCAGGGGATGAGTGGGCAGTCGATCGAGGGGCGGCTCGGATTCCAACGGCTGTTGGCCGAGGTGTCCCTCGGGCACGTGGGCGTCGTGTTCGGCCGGGAGATGAGCCGGCTGGCCCGGTCGTGCAAGGACTGGCACCAGTTGCTGGAGTTGTGCTCCCTGTTCCAGGTGCTCCTGGCCGACGCCGACGGGGTGTACGACCCGACCGACCCCAACGACCGGATGTTGCTGGGGCTGCGCGGCATGATGTCGGAGGCGGAACTCCACGTCCTGCGATCCCGGCTGCTCCAGGGGAAGTTAAACAAGGCGCGCCGCGGGGAGGCGTTCGGGTTCGTGCCGATCGGGTACGTTCGGACCCCCGACGGCGGGGTCGGGCTGGACCCGGATGAGCAAGCACGGGCCGCTGTCCGACTGGTGTTCGAGAAGGTGGCCGAGTTGGGATCCGCTCGGCGGGCGTGCGCGTTCCTGGTCGCCAACGACATCCAACTCGGAGTGCGGTCGTACCGCGGCCCGGACAAGGGGAGCTTGACGTGGCGGCGGCCGCTGCTGAGCACCATCTACGACATGCTCCGCCACCCGTTCTACGCCGGGGCGTACGTGTACGGGCGGTGCGTCGTCGATCGGGTCGGGCGCGGCGCCGGCAAGCCGGGCCGCCGGAAGGCTCGACCGGACGAGTGGGTGTGCTTGCTCAAGGACCGGGTACCGGCCTACATCACCTGGGAGCAGTACGAGGAGAACCGGCGCCGGATGGCCGAGAACGACAAGGGGCGTGAGCCGAGCAGGAACGGCGTCCGGGCGCAGACGCTCTTGAACCGCGTGGCCCGGTGCGGCCGGTGCGGTCGCCCGATGGTGGCCTGCAACACGCACGAGGTCCGCGAGCCCCGATACGCCTGCGACCCGGGTCACTACGAGGGGGCCGGACGGCCGTGCCAGAGCGTCACGGCGCTGCCGGTGGACCGGCTGATCGAGTCGCTGGTATTGGAGGCGGTTCGACCCGCGTCACTGGAACTGAGCCTGCGGGCGGCCGAGCACGCCGGTCGCGATCGCGACCGCCTGCACGCCGCCTGGCGTCAGAAGGCCGAGCGGGCGAAGTACGAGTCCGACCGCGCCCGCCGGCAGTACGACGCGGCCGAGCCGGAGAACCGGCTGGTAGCGCGGGAACTGGAGGGGCGCTGGGAACAGGCCTTGGGCGCACTGCGTCAGGTGGAGGAAGATTACGCGCGGTTCCAGGCCGAGTTGCCGCGGGAGATGGCCGCGTCCGACCGGGACCGCATCCGGGCATTGGCCGGCGACCTGCCGGCGTTGTGGGCCGCATCGACAACCTGCGGGGCGGACCGTCGGGCGGTCGTGCGTCTGCTCATCGAGCGGGTCGAGTTGACACGCCGGGGCGGGACGGAACGGATCGACGTGGTCGTCCACTGGCGGGGCGGGACGGTGAGCCGACACGTCGTCCGCCAGCGGGTGCAAGGTTACCAACACCTGGGCCGGTACGCCGAACTCCGGGCGCGGGTGGCAGCTCTGCGGGAGCAAGGACGACCGAGCACGGAGATCGCCGGAGTACTGAACGACGAAGGGTTCGCGATGCCGCGGGGTGATGCGTTTACCGAGGGCACGGTCCGCCGGCTGTTCCGTCAGTTCGGGGTGAGCGACCGCCGGGACGGCCCGGAGCCGGGACCAGACGAGCGGTGGCTGCCGGACCTGGCGACGGCGTTGGGTATCGCCCGGAGCGTGGTGTACCGGTGGCAGCGATCCGGGTACGTGTCGGCCCGGCGGTGGGGAGGCGGCCAGAGCCCGTGGATCATCCGGGCGGACGCGGCAGAGATGACCCGGCTGCGGCGGCTGCGCGAGTACGAGTCCGAGCACCGAGGCGAGGTGCCCCCGGCCGGGCTCACGACGCCCACCGGGGGCGGGGGCAAGAAGGGCACCAAGACATCACCCGATCGGAGAGGGGGAAAGTGATGGGTACATCAACAGGTGCCCGCTCAAGGGATCGGCGGAAAGCTGGGTGCGGACCAGGTTCGCCAGCCCGTCGAATCCGAGCCGCAGATCGACGGCGGAGGCGAACCACAGCTTGGTGGTGGGCGGGATCGTCAGCACGGTCGCTCCTCCAACCCACGCAGGATCGCGACGATCAACTCCGGGCGGGCGTCGGCGGGGAGTCGCAGGACGGTGCCAGACGGAAGAGCCAGTTCGATAAGCGTTGCGGGGGTGGGAGACGGTGCGACACGGAGCGGCACGACCTTCGGTTCGTTCGAGGTGGAGGGTTGTGCGAGCCGTCGCCGC
>PNKC01000134.1 GCA_013822275.1 Anaerolinea sp.
GCGAAACCGGAAGAGCGCGATCGGCTCCTCCGGCGCGATCTCCGCCATGGCCAGCACGGGCTCAGGGCTGCGCCGTTCGGTGGCCTGTTCCAGGAGCATCGGGTCGTGGATGGCGCCGGGTTCGGGAAGCAGGCGCGGGTCGTCACGGTCGCCGTGGGGGCGCACGATGCGACCCGCGTTGCGGAGGCCGATGCGGGCGAAGGCTGAGGCCGCCCGCGCCCGCGTTGCCCCGCCGAAGCCGAGGGCCCAGCCCTTCCACGCCGCGCGCTCAGCCGTGCTCGCAACCTGGCCGTGGTCCACGGCATCGGCACGGAGGTCCAGGAGCATGCGGTGAAGGGGGATGCCAACCGGGCAGATCTCTGTGCAACGGCCGCAGAGGCTGGATGCGAACGGGAGGTCGGCATAACGGCCATCGCGCCAGAGCAAGGGCGACAGCACGGCGCCAATCGGGCCCATGTACGGCGACCCGTAGGAAAGGCCCCCGGCGGCGCGGTACACCGGGCATCCGTTCATGCAAGCGCCGCAGCGGATGCACTTCAACACGTCGCGATAGCGTTCGTCCCGGAGGATGCGCGAGCGGCCGTTATCCACGAAGACGACGTGGCGCTGCTGGCCGGCGTCCGGGTCGGCGAGGAAGTGCGTGAAGGATGTCAGCGGCTGCGCGGTGGCGTTGGGCGCCAGCACTTCGAGGATGGAGAGCGCCGCGGCTTCGTCCGCGACCACCTTTTCGAGCCCGGTGACGACGATGTGCAGCTTTGGGTGGCTGACGCCGAGGGATACGTTGCCTTCGTTTTCGACCACACCGATCCGGCCGCTCGAGGCGATGACGACGTTGGCGCCGGTGATGCCCGCGTCAGCTGTCTTGAAGAAGGCGCCGACAACATCCCGGACGAAACGCGAGAGCCGCTCGGGGTCGTCGTCCGGCAGGTCGGCGCCGGTGCGGAGGAGGAGGTCGCGGATGCGCGAGCGGTTCAGGTGGAGCGCGGGCGCGGTGATGTGGCTGGGGCCCCGCCCTTCAATATCAACGATGTACTCGCCGATGTCCGTCTCCAGCAGGTCGATCCCGGCCGCGCGGAGGGCGTGCGTCAGGCCGATCTCCTCGCCGACCATCGACTTCGACTTCGCAACCCGCCTGGCGTCGCCGAGGAGCCGTTTGATGATGCCGATGGCTTCGCCGGCAGTGGCCGCCCGGTGGTAGCTGATTCCACGGCGTTCGAACCTGGCCTTCAGTTGCTCGTGAAGCTCTTCCAGGTGGCCCATCGCGTAGCCACGGGCGGCGGTGGCTCGCTGGCTGGCATCCTGGGGGCCGCGGCGGAGCATCACGGCGGAATCATCGACGAGCTTGCGCATGATCGGCGCGACGGTGGCGGCGGGCCGTTCGTCGCGGATCTCTTTCGCCGCGCGCTCGCGGTACTTGTTCATCCGAGCGCTCGCGAAAGCAGTTCGGCCAGCGTCCAGGTCTCAAGCTTCAGGCCAATGCCTCGCGCTCCGGAGTCCAACTGGGCGAGGCAGGAGAAGTCGGCGGAGACGAGGACGCGCGCGCCGGTTTCGCGCACGTCGTCCAGCTTGGAGGTCATCATCGCGACGGACACTTCGGGCAGCTTCACGCTGAAGGCGCCGCCGAAGCCGCAGCATTCATCTTCGTAAGCCAGCCGCCGGACTTCGAGCCCCTGGACCAGCCCGAGCAGCTTGAGCGCGTGGGGCGTGACGCCCAGTTCGCGGCGGGCGTGGCAGGAGTCGTGGTAGGCGACGACGCCCTCCAGCTTGAGTGCCAGCGTACCCAGGTGGGGATGGTCCGAGACGTAGGTCACGAACTCATGGAAGCGGTTGGCGATGCCCTGCGCGCCGCGCTGCCGCTCGCCCTCATAGAGCCCCGGCAGGTAGTGGCGGACCATGCTCGTGCAGGAACCCGAGGGCGTGACCACCTCGGCATGCCGCCGGGCAGCCTTGAGAAGTTCCCGGCCCACCGTTTTCGCTTCCCCGCGGAAGCCGCTGTTGTAGGCGGGCTGGCCGCAGCAGCGCCCGTCAACAAGGGTCACCTCGTCGCCCAGGGCCTCAAGGACGCGCCGCGCGTGGGCCGCGTCTTCGGGCCGCAGCGCCGCCATGTAGCAGGGATCGAAGAGGGCGACGCGCATGGCGGAACGGTAGCATTTTCGGAGGCACGAGGCACGAGGCGCCGGCCTCCCGTACGTCTTGTCCGAGGACACGAAGTCGCGAAGGCACAAAGCGCCACGAATCTCCCGAAAGACCTTTGTGCAACTTTGAGCCTTCGAGCCTTCGTGTCCCAGCCAGAGAGCAGGGCAAG
>PNKC01000135.1 GCA_013822275.1 Anaerolinea sp.
TCACCCCGCTTCTGACCCATGAGCGAACTGCGCTTCACCGATACCAATGCGGGCGATGACTCGAAGGGCCGGGCCTTTGGGCTGGAGGGCGACCTCTACCTTCCGGTGGTCCTGGGCATTGTCATGGCCATCGCACTCTTTGCCGGATTCGTATGGGTTGGCACCGGACCGGGCGTCGCGACAGCGGTCGCTGCCCTGCCGGTGGGTGTCGTCAGCGGCTGGATCGTCCTTTTCAAGCACGGGAAGCCCGCGGGCTACGACCGGGACAAGATCGACGACCTCCTGGGTGGCGGTGACTTTACGCGGGAAGCGTCGGGCAAGAGCATAACTAAAAACCATACCGATGCCCCCGAAGGCCGATTTGTCCACGGTATGCTCGTGTTCGGCTCGCCCGAGCGGGGCGGTCTGGCGGCCAAGGGATTCCGGCTGGAAAGACCTGATCTGCGCGGAGCGTCCTATGAGCGGCTCAACGCCTTCCAGGACCAGATGCGGACGCTGCTCGCGTTGCTCGCGCCCGGAAGAAGGCTGCAAGTGCAGTGGTGGGTGGATGCGGACTACCGCCAGGCGCTGCTGCACTACCACGAGACCACGCAGAAAATCCCGGACCCGGAAGTGCGGCGCGTGCGAAACGAACGTTTCACGCGCTACTGGCCGCGGACAATTAACGGGACACTCCGGCGCGAGCATTTGGTGATCTTTCTCTCCATCGAGATCACGGCCTCGCCGGGATTCGCCGCCACCCGCTCGGGGATCACGGAACACTACCGCACGGTGTTGGAGGAACTGGCCGGCCAATTCGAGGAGTTCGCGGAAACGCTGCGGACGGTCTTTGGACCCGAGACACCGGTGCAGCCCTTGGGCGACGTCGAACACTTCGCGCTCATCCGGCGGTTCCTAAACCCGAGCCTTGAGCGGCGCGCCGAGGAAGATCCTTCCGCAGGTTTCGATCCCGCGCTGTCCATCCAGGAGAACTGCTGGCACAGCGAGGGCATCGGGCAGCGCAGCGGCGGCTTCGTGCTCGATGGCCACTATCATGCGGTGCTCGCCTTGTCGCGCTGGCCGCAACGGACCCGTCCCGGCATCGTCACCCACCTGACGGGGCTGCCGTTCCTCGACTACTGCATAACCGTCAACCTGACGCCGGTCACGAGCCGGCGGGTCATCACGGAGGAGGAGAAAGCGGCCGAGCGACTCCGCGGCGAATACTCCGATAAACCGCGGGCCTCGCTGCTCGTGGCCCTGCGCAAAAAGGAGCGCAAAGTCGAGGCCCTGTCGGGCGGCTTCGCCCGTCCCTTCCATGTCACCTACCTCATCCGGGTTTGGGCGCCGACGGCAGAGGCGCTGCGTGAAAAGGTGGCGGCCGTGCAGGCGGCGGTGAACGCGATGGACGGCGCGCAGTGCTTCGAATGCGCGCTCCCGACGACGGCGAAGAAGCTGTTCTTCGCGGCCTGGCCCGGTTGGACGCATTCCGCCTATCACCACCGCGAGCTGTATGCCGAGGATGCCTACCTAGCCGACGCGCTCCCCTTCTCCGCCACCTTCACCGGAGCCTTGGCGGACGCCGAGGCACTCTATGACGGAAACCACGGCAACCTGGTCGGGGTGACGACAGCAGTGGGCGGATCGCCCCAGCACGCCGTGGTCTTCGGGATGACCGGGGCCGGCAAATCAGCCTTCATCGAGGATTTCCTGTTCCAGACGGCCGGCCTGTTCTCGCATTCGCTGCTCATCGAGGAGGGCCAGTCTTACCGCCGGTTCGCGGAAGCGCTGGGCGAGACATCGATCATCATCCATCCGGACGCCGGGTTCACCCTCAACTATCTCGACACGCAGGGGCTGCCGCTCACCCAACTCCATCTGGCCACCGCGGTCGCCCTGCTCGCGCGCATGGTGGGCGCGCCCGAAAGCGCCGAGCAGCTTGCGCTGCGTCAGGCCCAACTCACGCAATACCTGCACCAGCTCTATCGCGACACCTTCACCGATTGGTCGCGTCGAAATTCCCAGCAGGCGGAAGAAGTGCGCCGGTTTGCCTGCGCGGTGCATGCCTGGCGGACGAAACTGCCGGCGGGCGCGACACCCGTGGAGGCGTTCGTCGATCTGCGTGACCGGCTCAACGCGAAGGAAGACGAGGCCCTCGCCTTCGTCGCCGGCCTCACCGAGGCCGCGATTACCCGCTTTGCCCAGGAACCTGCGACGGAGCGACTCGTGGCGCAGACGGCG
>PNKC01000136.1 GCA_013822275.1 Anaerolinea sp.
AGGGCGTCGGCCTTAGGCCGACGAGCTGTGTGAGGCGGCGATGGCGGCGGCACCGGCCGGTTTGCGGACGGGGATGAGCAGGAATGCCGCGACGGCCAGCGTCAGGTACCCCCAATACAGCCCGATCTGAAGCATTGATGGGGCTGAGTCATAGCCGAGCAACGTGTTCAGGAACTTGCCCATCGTGGACGTGATCGAGATGAGGCCTTCGGTGTCCCACGGCCGCGCGCCGAGGTTCGTGATGATCGCTGCCTCGTACAGCTTCACCACCGAGTTTGCGAGCAGGCCCGCCGCGAGGACGAGAACGCCGACCCCCGAAACAAGAAAGAACTGCTTGAGGGGGACACGGGACGTGCCGTGGTAGATCCCGAGACCGATCCCCGCCGCCACGCCGAACCCCAGCGCACCGCCCAGCCAGTACTCCGGCCCCGAACTGCCGTTCGCTGAGCCCGCGAACAGGAACAAGGTGGTTTCAAGGCCTTCGCGGCCGACGGACGTCGCCGCAAGGAGGACGAGCGCGGTCACCGAACCTCTGTTCAGCGCCTCGCTCATCTGGGCTCGCAGTTCGACGGAGATGCCTGCAGCCTGGCGCCGCATCCAGAACGCCATCCCCGTCAGTACAGCGACCGCGAAGATCATCGCGAAGCCTTCGAACGCTTCGACGACTCGCTTGTCCATCTCTGCGGAAGCAACTTCCAGGGATACCCCGATGGCGAGGCAGATCCCCGCCGCCACGCCCACGCCCATCCAGATCTCCCTGAAGTGCCGCTTCTGCCCCACCGAACGGAGATAGCCCAGGAGGATCGCCACGATGAGCGCCATTTCGACGCCTTCGCGGAGGGTTACAAGGAATGAGAAGGCCATGGCCGGCTCCACCCCGTCGCTGCGTGGTAATTAGTCTCGCCTAATGCCCACAAATAGTCAATCCAAAGTCTCACCCCCGGCCGCGACTAAGGTCCGTCGCACGCGTCACACGGTCTGAGGTCATGTTGCAGTGAAGCGGACCGGCCGGATCCGGCTTCCCGGCACCGGCGCCGGACGGCTACCGTCTAGATACACGCAATTGGAGGTAACCTTGGAAGCCCGAATCCCCGAGTCTCACCGGGACATTATTCTGGGCAAGAACTTTGCCCACGTCGCCACGCTTATGCCCGACGGGTCGCCCCAGGTGACGCCTGTTTGGATCGACCTCGATGGCGACACTCTGCTCTTTAACACCGCCGTGGGCCGCCAAAAGGACCGCAACCTCAAGCGCAACGGCAAGGTCGCGCTTTCCGTCCAGGACCAGGCGAATCCCTACCGCTACATCCAGATCCGCGGCAAGGTTACCGGTTTCACGACCGACGGCGCCGACGCCCACATCGACAAGATGGCCAAGAAGTACCTTCGCCTCGACATATACCCGAACCGGACGCCCACCGAACAACGCATCATCTACCGCATTCAACCGGAACACGTCCAGGCCATGGGTTAGCGTCGCTTCCAGAAGGGGGAAGGCTTCGCCCGGACTGGCGCCGCCAGCTCGTCGAACAGGGCGGCGTATTCCCGCGCTGCCCGCTCAATGGAGAATCGCTCTCGCACCCAGGCCTCGCCCCCGGCAGCCTTGTCTCGCAGGCGCCGGGGGTCCTTGAAGTGCGCGACGATCGCCTCTGCCAGGGCATCGACATCCTCCGCGGGCACGAGGTCACCATACTTCCCGCCGTCCAACGCCGTGCGCGGGCCGGTCTGGCAGTCCGCTGAAATGACGGGGCGCCTGAGCAGGAGCGCTTCCAGCAGCACCAGCGGCAGCCCCTCATACAGTGATGGCAAGCAGAACAGCCCGGCGCTGGCAATCGCCGGGTAAGGATTGGAGAGGAATCCCCGAAATTCGATAGTTTGCTCCATCCCCAGCATGCGCGTCAGTGCCTCAAGGGCCTTCCGGTCGGGGCCTACGCCAACAATGGCGAGGCGGTGCGGAGCGGCCCTTCGAGCAATCGCATGGGCGCGGATGAGGAGGTCAAGCCCTTTCTGGGGCGTCAGGCGACTGACGCAGATCACCGTGTCCGGTTCCTCGCCGTTTGGCTGCCGCACAGAGAGCTGAAGCACGCGCTCAACGTCGATCCCGTTTCGGACGACGCGGATCCGTTCGGGTGGCACGCCCTCCTGGGCCGCGGCGGTAGCTGCACCTTCACT
>PNKC01000137.1 GCA_013822275.1 Anaerolinea sp.
GCCCATGAAACAACCACAACCCTTCGCCTTCACCGCCGCCGCGCTCGGACTCGCTCTGATGGCCGCCGTCCCGCTCGCCGCCGACTGGCCGCAATGGCGCGGCCCTCTGTTCACCGGCGCCAGCCCCGGCGCCAAGGATCTCCCTGTTAAATGGTCGGAGACGGAAAACGTCCTCTGGCGCACCAAGCTGCCCAGTTGGAGCGCAGCCACGCCCATCATCTGGGGCAATACGATCTTCATCACTTCAGCGGAGGAAGGCTTCGCGCCGCTCGGCAGCCGTCAGGGCGGCGACGGCTCAACGCACGACAAGATCTTCCTGCTCGCCCTCAGCCGCAAGGACGGCTCCGTCCTCTGGCGCCATCAGATCGACACCGGCAACCGCCTCTACCGTAAGCAGAACTCCGCTTCCCCGTCGCCCATCACCGACGGCAAGCACGTCTGGATCATGACCGGCAACGGCAAGTTCGCCTGCTTCACCATCGACGGCAAGGAAATCTGGAAGCGCGATATCCAGGCCGAATACGGCCGTTTCGGCCTCAACCACGGCTACGCCTCCACGCCCCTGCTCCACAAAGGCAGGCTCTACGTCCAGGTCCTCCACGGCATGAGGACCGACGACCCGTCCTACATCTTCGCTGTCGATCCGCCCACCGGCAAGACCATCTGGAAGGTGGAGCGCCCGACCGACGCCGTCACGGAGTCACCCGACAATTACGCCACGCCGCAAATCGTCAACGTCAAGGGCGAGGAACAACTCGTCATCTCCGGCGGCGACTACGCCACCGGCCATTCCCTCGCCGGCGGGCGCGAATTGTGGCGCATCGGCGGCTTCAATCCCCGCAACAACCCGATGAACCGCACCATCGCCTCTTCGCTCGTCATCGGCGGAATGGTCTTTACTCCCAGCACTCGCGGGCGCCCGTTTATCGCTTTCCGCGCGGGCGGCGACGGCGTGATCACCGGCAAGAACGAGGTCTGGACAAACAACCTCGGCTCCGACGTCCCCACGCCCGCCACCGATGGCACGTACATCTACGTGCTTGGCGACAACGGCGTCATGCACTGCCTTGAAGCCGCCACGGGCAAGGTCATGTACGAAGGCCAGCGCATCGAACTCGGCACCTACAGCGCCTCTCCGCTTCTCGCCGACGGCAAGATCTACAGCACCAGCGAGGAAGGCAATACCACGGTCATTAAAGCCGGGCCGGTATTCGAAATTCTCGGGGTCAACAAACTGGATAATCACACGTTGGCCAGCCCCGTCGCCGTAGGCAATCAGATTTTCCTGCGCACTGCGGATTACCTTTACTGCTTCCAGAAGAAATAACGTGCGCGGGGGCTTTGCCCGCCCACTCAATGCAGCAGGGAATAGCCCCCGTCCGCTTTCAACACCGATCCCGTCAGGTACGACGATTCCTCTGAAGCGAGAAACACGATCGCCCGCGCCATCTCCTCCGGCTGCGCCAGCCTGCCCAGCGGCACCAGTTCACCGCCCGCAGCCAGTTGATCCTCAGTGAAGTAGCCGCGCTCGCCCGGCGTGTCCACCCAGCCGGGCTCGAGCACGTTCACCCGGATGCGGCGAGGCGCCAGTTCCAGCGCCCACGTCGCCGCCATCTGGTTCACCGCCGCCTTCGCCCCGTTATACGCCGAGGCGCCGGCGTACGGCCGGAATGAATGCACCGAACTGACAATCACCAGCGAGCCCCCCGCGCCCCGCGCCGCCATCCGCCGCGCCCCCTCCTGGCAGCAATGGAACACGCCCCATTGCGTCACTCCCCAGGTTTGCTCCACTTCCTCCACCGTCAACTCAAGGAACGGCTTGCGCGCATTCCGGGCGGCGTTCGCCACCACGATGTCCACCGCGCCCAATGCCCGTTCGGCCTCCTCGAACATCGCCCGGACCTGCTCCCGTTTCGATACGTCCGCCCGGTACGCCAGCGCCCGCCGCCCCAGGCTGTGAATCTCCGCGGCCACAGCCTGTGCCTCCTCTTCGAGAATGTCGTTCACTACGATGTCAGCGCCCTCGCCCGCCAATGCCAGCGCCGCCGCCCGCCCGATTCCACGCGCCGCTCCGCTCACCAGCGCCACTTTTCCCAGTAACTGGCCACGATTCTCAGTCATCTCCTTCAGTCTGCCACGCCCGCAACGCTGGAGCCTCCG
>PNKC01000138.1 GCA_013822275.1 Anaerolinea sp.
CCAGGTTGACCGTCATCACGGCTCGCAGCACGATCTTCCCGCCGTCGAGCGGCCGGTACGGGAAGACTGCAACCCGCGGGACGAGTCGGAGCATTTCGCGGCCAAAGGCCGGGTCGTCGAACGCCAGGCGACCGACCGCAGCCCTCACCCGCTCCTTCAACTCCTCGACCGGCGGCAGTTCTGGCACGTCATCCGGCTCCTGCAACAGGGCCGCGCGCTCGGAGGCAAGCCGGGCCTTTCGTGCCTCCAGTTCCATCACTTGGCCCTGCACCGTTTCGCTCGGGCCCATCTTCGCCAGAGCGACTGCGAGGTTGGTGAGTTCCCGGCCGAGTTGCGTGATCTCCCGATCGAGCCGGGCGAGGGAGTCCTCGCGACCCGAACGCCGCGCTGCGGCAGCGGCGCGGGCCTTCGACAGGAACACTCGGTCGAACCCCGGCAGGGCCTCCGCCTCCTCCAGGACCGCGGCGGCCAGCAGCCGCCCGGTGTCGTTCCCGTTGAACGTGGCCACGTTCCAACAGGAGTAGTCGCGGGCCCCGGCGCACATCATCCGCTCCTGCTGGCCGTGGCCGCCCCAGTACATGAGCCGGCCGCACACCCCGCACACCACGTGCTGGCCGGACCAGACAGTGCACTTCTTCGACATGCCCTCCCTTCCGTCGGGAATGCCAGCCTTCCGGCCCCGCGCGCATTCCCTGTGCCGGGCGGCCAGCAGGGTGATGACGCGGTCGTACCGCTCCGGCTCGATGAAGGCCAGGTGCGGCACCACCCGGACCATCTGCTCGCCCGGCGGCGCCTTGATCGACTTCCGGCGGCCGGTGCTGTTGACGCGCTTGCTGACGCGCTGGTTCCGCCGGCGCCACCCCTTGAGGATGGGGTTGTGAACCACCCGCGACACCATCGGCCCGTCCCACCGCTCGTTCCGGTTCCACTCTCCGGTCGGGACGTTCTGCGAGTTCATCCAGTCGGCGATCTCCGCGTAGGAGATGCCCGCCTCCAGCAGGCGGAACACCTCGTCGTACACCGGCACGGCGGCCTCGTCCCTGCGTACGTCGGCGTCGGACTTGGTACCGGGCGGCTTGACGTAGCCGTACGGGAAGGTCTGGTTGACGCCGCCCTGCTCGAACCGGTGGCGGAGAGTGCGGCGGATGCGCCTGGCCGTGTCCTTGTTCGACGTTTCGTGCTTGAAGGAGGCGAAGAAGGCGTTGAGACTCCAGTCGTCCCGCGCGGTGTCGATGGAGTCGTTGACGGCGACCAGCCGGGTGTCGGAGTCTTCGCACAGCTCGCAGAAGCCGACGGCATGGTGCCGGCGGCAGATCCGACCCAGATCTTCGACGATGACCAGGTCGTACTCCCCGGACTCAGCCCGCTCCTCGGCCTCGGCCAGTTCGCGGCGATCGAGGAACTCGCCGCTCCCCTGGCCCTGGATGTGGACGAACGTGACGGCCCCTGGGTAGCGGTCGCGGACGTACTTCTCGCAAAGCGCGATCTGTTCCGCGAGGCTGCGGGGGTCCTGGTGGAGGGTGCTGATTCGGGCGATGATCAGAACGCGTAGCACGCCCCCACGCCGGGGGCGAAGGACGAACCCGTCGAACAAAGCAGACATGGCGGTACGCTCCACACCAGGGTGAAACGTCCGATCAAGAGGCTTGCCCCACGGCTGTGGCTGATCGCGAACAACGAGTCATTCCTCGCCGCCAGCGAGGAATGACTCGGCGGTGAACGGGACTACCGCCCCCAGCGCGAGCAGCAACAATCGCGGTTGCATTAGATTGTCAGGAAAGGTACAACGCCTGGTTCGGCTCGGTTTAGGTGTCCGTCTTGACCACGCCCCAGCGGATCACCGGGGTTTTCCGAACCAGCGCGTCAACTCCTTCAACTCAGGAGCAAACGCCTTGGCGAAGGCTTTGATTTCTTTCTTCGGGTTCACCTCGGTCACGTCGTACCCACCGAATGCCAGACCCCCACACCCGACGGAGTAACGCGGCCCGCTCGGCCTGTCTGCCAGTGGCGTCAGGCAGTATTGGCGATATCGAACACGGCCGATCCGGACGATGCAATCCTGGTAACCACCGAAGTTTCGATACAAGACGCCCTCGAAAA
>PNKC01000139.1 GCA_013822275.1 Anaerolinea sp.
CGCCGCGCCGCCCCCGAAGCCGAAGTCGCCGTCCAGATGTTCCATCATCTCCCGCGCCCCCAGGTTGCTTGTGAGGAAGATGAGGCTGCGTTCGAAGTTCACCGTCGTGTTGTCGCCGAGCTTCAATGCGGCCTTGTCCAGAACCCCCAGCAGCAGGCGCGTCAACGAGCCCGCCGCTTTCTCGATTTCGTCGAACAGCACCAGCGATAGCGGGCATTGCTCGCTCGCCGCCGCATTCAGCTTCTGCTGGCTGATCATGGGCTGGGTTTCGCGGTGGCCCAGGTAGCCCGGCGGCGCGCCGATCAGTTTCGCGACCTCGTGATCCAGTTGGAATTCACCGCAATCCACGCGCAGCACGTGGCGCTCATGCCCGTGTAGCGCTTCGGCGAGCGCCTCCACGGTGCGCGTCTTGCCCGTCCCCGTCGGGCCCAGTAAGAGAAAGACCCCCGCCGGCCGGCCCGCCGGCGCAAGTCCCGATTGGAACAACCGCACATACGGCGCAATCGCCTCTATCGCCTCGTCCTGGCCCACAAGGCGGCGGCGCAGCGCGGCGGCAAGGTCCGGGTGCGGCGAAGGCACACCGCGGGCGGCCGGCGCCGCGGGCCGCCGCATGGAAACGACTCTGGTGTTCATGGAGTGGAGAGCTACCCTGTCCAGAATTATAGTCCGCGGCGGAAAAAATTCACCGCTATAATCTGCCGTTCCCGCACGGTTGAAGGTTCTTTTACGGAATTTTTATTTGCTTTGGAATGATTGGATTATGTCCAATATCCGGACGCTGGCGCGGCCATCGCCGAAAGGGCTGTCAACGGCTTCACGGCCCGAGCCTTTTTTCGCGTTTCCGAGCGCCTCGGCCACGGCGGCCGTGATCCGGTCCGGGTCGGTCCCCACCAGCTTCGCCACGCCGGCCTCCACCGCTTCCTGCCGCTCCGTCTTGTCTCTCATCACCAGGACAGGCTTGCCCAACGAAGGACCTTCCTCCTGCACCCCGCCCGAGTCGGTCAGCAGCACATCGGCCCGGCGCATCAGGTCCACAAAGGGGACATACTCCAGCGGTTCGAGCAATGTGATGCCGGGCACACCGCGCAAGCGCCGGTGAACGGTCTCGCGAACGTTCGGGTTGGGATGGACCGGATAAATGATCTCCACATCGCCGCGCGCGGCCAGCCGCAATGCCGCGTCACAGATCTGCTCGAAGCCCGGCCCGAAGCTCTCGCGCCGGTGCGCGGTCATGGCGACGACAAGCTTCCCGGCCGGAGGCAGCGGGCCGGCGTAGCCCGCAATCTCGCCGCGTTCCAGCCGCCCTCGGATATACTGCAGCGCGTCGATGCCCGTGTTGCCCGTCACGTGGATCGTGTCGCGCGCCACCCGTTCCCCGATCAGGTTCTCCGCGGCGCGGGCCGTGGGAGCGAAGTGCAGCGCCGCAAGCCGCGTGGTCAGCACCCGGTTCATCTCCTCGGGAAACGGCTCGGCCACGTCTCCGGTCCGCAATCCGGCCTCGACGTGACCCACGCGAATTCGGCGGTAAAACGCCGCCAGCGCCGCCGCGAACGTCGTCGTCGTGTCGCCCTGAACGAGTACGAAATCCGGTTGCTCCTCGACCAGTACAGGGTCGAGCGCTTTGATAATCCGCGCCGTCAGGCCGGCAAGCGTCTGCCCCGGCCGCATCAGATTCAGGTCGATTTGGGCTTCCACGCCGAAAGCCGTGAGTATCGCGTCCAGCATCTCGCGATGCTGCGCCGTCACGCAGACACGCGGCTCGAAGCCGCCACGCTCGCACATCGCCAGAACCAGCGGGCAAAGCTTCACGGCTTCCGGACGGGTGCCGAAAACGAACAAAACGCGCATAGGGACGGGATGGATCCTGCGGGGACGGCCGGAACGGAACTACTTGTGACGGTAGGTGATGCGGCCTTTGGTCAGGTCGTAAGGGGACATCTCCAGCGTGACGCGGTCACCGGCCAGCACCCGGATGCGGTTGCGGCGGAGTTTGCCGGCCAAATGGGCCAATACGACGCGGTCCTGCTCGAGTTGCACGCTGAATAGCCCGCTCGGGAATTTTTCAACGACCACTCCGGTCATCTCAATGCAATCTTCTTT
>PNKC01000140.1 GCA_013822275.1 Anaerolinea sp.
AGGCCGTGCGTGAAGTCCGCGCGCAAGGCCTGCTGGTGGTCAGCCTCAACATGGCGGGCAGCGTCCCCGCCGCGGCCGACCTCGTGGTGACCGACCCCGTTCAAGCCGGCGTGATGACGGTGATGGCCGTGGCGGAAACGGCGAAATTTCAGATTGCGCGGCTGAAGCAGCGGGAATTCTGAGCGCCTGCTATTTCACCCGCAGGGCGAACTCGCGCAGCAGCGTGCCGCCGTCATAAATCCTTACCCAATACACGCCAGCGTCCAGCGGCTCGTCCAAGGCGAGTTCGAGGCTGCCGCGGGTGGGGGCGACGGCCTTGCGCAGGATGCGAGCCCCGCCGGATCCGGCGACCTCGACCTGGTAAACAGGCAGGGCAGGGAGTTCGTTGAGGCGGGCAGACAGGCGGATGCTCCTGCCCGCGGGAGCCACGGCCGCGTCGTCGAGCGGCAGTCCCCGCGCGACGTTCAGGCTCACCAGGATTGGCGGACCCCCGGCGGATGGCGGCGGCGCTTCCCGCATCAGCCAGACTCCAAGAATCACCGACGCGGCCACGCCGGCCGCGGCGCTCCAGCGCCAGATGGGGGCCGGCCGGGGCCTGGTTTCGATTCGGGCCGCGGATCGGAAGTCGCGGACGAAATCCATCTCCGTTTCCACGCGCGACTGGCACTGACTACAGAACAGGAGGTGTTCCTCGATCAAATCCGACTCCGGGCCCTCGACCCGGTTAAACAGGTATTCGTCGAGTTCCTGTTCGGTCAGGCATTGGTCAACCCGCCGTTCACTCATCAACCACCTCCAGCGAGGGGCGGCATATCCATCGGCGTCTCTCGAGGACGCTTCCCGCGCGGCGGCCGGGTGACGGACTTAACCCTTCTGACATCTTAGTCGCCGGAGCCCGCGGTTTTTCTCAGCAAAAATTCACGAAAAGTGCTGGACTGGAATTTGCGACGGCCGTGCTCGCCGAAACGGGCCTTGGCGCGGGACTTCAGCAGGCGGAACTGCGTGGAGTTGAGCCCCATCTCATCACAGATCTGCTCGGCTGTCTGTTCATAGAGGTAGAAGCGGGTGAGGATTTCGCGGTCGCGCCCGGAGAGCTCCTCCAGTGTGCGGCGGATGAGGCCGGCGCGCTCACGGCAGATGGCGTGCTGCTCGGGCGTGAGATCCAGGCCTGCGATCGACCACTGCTCGGTGATGTCGAGCTGATCGCGGCGTTCGTCCACCGCGCGGTTGATCGCGGTCGCGACGTGGCGGCGCACAACGGTGCGAATGAAGCCGGGCAGGCGGTCGGGAGAATGCAGGGTGCCGTTGCGGATGGACTCGAGCACCGCGAGGAAGATGTCGTGGACCCGGTCGTCGAGGTGTTCGGGGCCGAGTTGGCGGAACAGCAGCAGCCGGACGCCGCGCGCGAAGTAGTTGTAAAGGTCTTCGATCGCCGCCTGGTCGCCACGCTTGATGCGCTTGACGACCACAGCCCATTGGTCCTGCCGGGTGGGAGTGCCGCCGTGCATGCTCATTCTCTTCCCATGGCGAAATAGCCGGCCCAGGCGAGAGGCTGCGCGCGCCAACTGCGGGAGTTGAGCGCGGCCATACGGGCGGCGGCGAGCGCCTGGCTCACCGGGGCGCCGCCCGCCAGCCGGTCATAGAAGTGGCCGAAGAACTCGCCGGTATCGTCAGTCACTGGCCACAGGCTGGCGACTACGCTTCCCGCGCCGGCGGCAAGCCAGGCGGAAGTAAAGCCCTGCAAGCCGGCGCCGGGCAGATGGTCTCCGGCTCCGGAGCCGCATCCGCTGAGGACCACCAATGCGTCCCGGGCGCTTAGTGAAGAGGCGACGGTGGTGGCCGTAAGCAGATCCGGCCGGCCGCCACGGTCGAGCGACAGTGCTAGGAATATCTCGCGGGGGCGGACCATGGAGGGCCAGGGCGAGCCCGCCAGCAGGGGTAAGGAGCGTTCGCCCGGCAGCCCCTCAAACACATGCGCGGCGAAATGGAGGACGGCTGACCCGCCGCGGAGCGCCCGCTGAATCGAGGGCAGACTCACAG
>PNKC01000141.1 GCA_013822275.1 Anaerolinea sp.
GGAGCCCCTCGCGACGGTGAGCGCCGACCGGAGGGGCCGCGCGACGGCGAACGGCGGCCCGAAGGAGCACCGCGGGATGGCGAGCGACGGCCAGAAGGGGGCCCCCGTGATGGCGAAGGCCGGCCTCCGTTTCGACCGCAGTTGATGCGGGCCCTCGACGCGAACGACGACGGACGGATCAGTAAGGAAGAGCTGCAGAATGCGGCGGCCCAGTTCGACCGCCTCGATCGGAACCAGGACGGCCACATTGACATGTCCGAGGCCTTCGGTCCTCCTCCGGGCGGGCCGGGCCGGGGAATGGGACCGCAGGACAACCCCCGCCGCCCTGAAGGGGATCGGCCCCGTCCCGAGGGCGAACGCCCCCGTGGCGAAGGGGATCGTCCGCGACCCGAAGGGGAACGGCCCCGTGGCGAAGGAGATCGGCCGCGACCGGAAGCAGACCGTCCTCGTCCCGAGGGCGAACGTCCTCGAGGCGAAGGGGATCGCCCCCGCCCGCAAGGGGAGCGGCCGCGTCCTGAGGGGGACCGTCCTCGCGGCGAAGGGGACCGCCCGCGTCCGGAGGGAGAGCGGCCCCGTCCCGAAGGAGACCGCCCGCGTCCTGATGAAGATCGGCCTCGCGCCGAGGGAGATCGTCCTCGTCCTGAAGGCGAACGTCCCCGGGGCGAAGGGGACCGTCCTCGCCCGGAAGGGGAGCAGCCCCCGCGCGGTGTGTAGGCCCGACGTGGTGTGACGGTGACATCGAACGAACGAGACCCCGCAGGGAAGACCTTGCGGGGTCTTGTCGTTTGTCGTCCGGGGGGGTGGCGCGCTGCTCGTCGCCCATGATGCAAGAGCAGATTCGAAATGGGCGCGGCCCGCTCCCCTTCACCGGCAGGTTCTGCGGATTTGGTCTTGGCCGATATTTGAGGGGGATCGTATAACGCCCCCCCGCCGCGCCCGATGGAATCGGACCGTGCGGCGCCTGTTCGATTCCTGTGATCGATCGGGACCAGTCATCCCGCCCGGCCGGCTCGAGGGCCACGGCGGATCACGCCCATGCATGGAGGCTCAGCGTGGAATCAATTCTTGTGGTCGGTGTCGAAACTGTCGTGGGGGCGAATCTCGCAGCCCACTTCGCGGAGCGTCACGACGTTTCCGCGGTCTCGTTCGGGGCGCCGGTCCGCATCGAAGGATGCCACCACGCCGACGCCAGCGCGTCGCCGTCCGACACGATTCTCTCCAGCCGCGCCCACCGCGTCATCTACTGCGGTCCGGAATCGCGCTCGAGCTGGGATCCCGCGACCGATGCCGCCCTCTCGAAGACCCCCGCGTCGCAAGCCGCCCTGTGGGCCCGTGTGGCGCAGGATTGCGGCGCCACATTCGTCATGATCTCGTCTGACGCCGTCTTCACCGGCCCGTGGATCTTCCATGATGAAGATTCGGCCCACGCCTGCGAGAGCTGGGGGGCGAACCGTATTCGTGCCGCCGAGACCGCCGCCATTGCCGCCTGTCCCGAGGCACTGATCGTCCGGACCAACGCTTTCGGATGGTCCCCAACGGGCTCCGGCTGGGTGGAGAGCATCCTCCAGTCGATCGAGTTGAGGCGGTCCGTCGACCAGGACCCGATCCGTCACTCGACCCCGCTGCTGGCCACCGACCTCGCCGACATCGTCGAACGGGCCGTCTCCGAAGGCCTGACCGGGCTGTACCATGTCGCCGGCGCGGAGCGGGTCAGTCCCGACCAGTTTGCCCGACGCCTCGCGGACCAGTTCGATCTGCCCTGGCTGGCAATCCGCCGCGACGCCACTTCGGCCGAGTCGACCGAGGGTTTCGGCGCCGCCGAGTGTTCGCTCCAGACCAAGAAGATCCGCAAGGCGTTGTGCGTCGCGATGCCGATGCTTTCCGAGGGACTCGACCGCCTCAACGCCCAGCGGTTCAACGGACACCGCGACCTGATGCTGCCCCTGCTCGAGGAAGCCGCTGCCTGACGGCCTCGTAATCGCTCCGGATCTACGCCAAGGGACGCACCTC
>PNKC01000142.1 GCA_013822275.1 Anaerolinea sp.
TTCGTGCAGAGAACGCGACCTTCGTCATTTCGAGGATGGTAGCCTCCGGCGTCTCGGCGACCAGCCGCAGGCGGCGTGGAGACTTCCACTTGGCGACCTTGAGCAGATTGTCCCTGGTCAGCCAGCCCAACTCTCGAACCCCCGCAACGAGAGATTCGATTTCGCCGTCGCCGTCCCGGTAGCTATACCTGGAAGCGAGGTCTTCCAGCATGGATGGGGCGCAAACTAGCCGAAACGTCGGCGGGGCTTTTGTCATTGGTCGCCTCCTTGAAAACGGACAGTCGCTGGGATCATTGTGCTCCGTTTCTGCGAATCTCCGCTCGATGTCGATCTCGTCGTGGGGCGCTTCGGGGCGAGCGCCGCGATGCGCGGTTGTGAGCGCTGCGCACTCGGACGACCGCATGCAAGCGGCTCTGCTCTCCCACGACCAAAGACGGTGGTTCACGCGGCTGGAACGGCATCAGTGAACAAGGACGCAAGTCCCCCGCGCGCTTGTACTATTCGCGGTAGCAGCCCACCCGACTTCGGTCCTCATCTGCGTCCCGCCTGCTAAGCTTGACGCGCGATGGAAGACGCGCAAGCCCTGGATGTCGTTGATTGTGCGCGCGAAGCGCTCGCCGCCGATCCGCGGGTACTGGCTGCCTATCTGTTCGGGAGTTTCGCCCGTGGGACGGCGTCGCTGGACAGCGATCTCGACATCGCCATCCTGTTTGCGGAGCCTATCGATGGCCGCCTTGGCGGACCGCTCGACAAGCTTCGCGACACGGTCGAGCGCGCTTGCAAGCGCCGTTGTGACCTGATCGACGCGCGGGCCGCGCCAGCTGACCTCGTTCACCGCGTGCTCCGTGATGGCCAGTTGCTGATCGAACGCGACCGCTCGGCCCGCATCGCCTTCGAGGTCGCCCGCCGCAATGAGTACTACGATCTGCTCCCCTACCTGCGTCAATACCGGCGCCGCGGTGCCGCATGACCGATGAGGAACTCGTCGCCAAGAAGCTCGCGTTCATCGAGACCTGCATCCGCGAGAGGCCTATGTTGCCGCGATCAGGCTAAGAGCCGGCCCGTTGGGCGGCGGTTGAACGCCAGCGACCGGTGAGCGGCTGCGCCCGGATCAGTGAATGCGATCGGCCGCCGCGTCGTGCGGTCGACATGGAGTCACCTCTTCAGGCTGACTGCGTCAAGGAAGGACGCCAGCTCCTCGGCCGGTTGTACTATTCGCGGTAGCAGGCCACGAGACTCCATTCCCCAGCCGGGTGGCACGCATGGCGCTGACATCGCTCCAGGGCCAATACATCGCATTCATCCACCAGTACACTGCCCTCCACCGGCGGCCCCCGGCAGAACGGGACATTCAGGCGTACTTCCGGACGAGTCCGCCCGCCGTGCATGACATGATCCTGCGCCTCGAAAGCCTGGGAGTGCTCGCCCGCACGCCCGGCGAGGCTCGTTCGCTACGCGTGACACTGCCCGCGACCGAGATTCCGCCGCTCGCGTGACCGGAGCGAGGCCCGGATTACCGCACGCGGCCCAGTCCATGCACCCCACCGCCCGCGGCCTATATCCGCGCATGAATTACAATCACCTCCCATGCCCGCCGAGCCGCTTCGCGTCCTGATCAACGCCTGCGCCCTGACCGCGAACGCCGCCGGAATCCGTGCCTACGCGTACGAACTGGCTGCGGCGCTCGCCCGGCGGGACGACTGCGATGTGCTGTTCGCCGCCCCCGAACCGGCTCCGCCCGGCGTCAAACGCTTGAACCCTCCGGTAACCATCTTCGGTGCACGCCCCAGGCTCAGAGCTGCCACCTTGCAGGCCTGGACGCAGAGCGTATTGCCATTTCGGATGCACCAGAGCAACGCAGACGTGTACCACGGGACGGAATTCACCGTGCCAGTGTTCAGCCGCGCCCCACGCGTGGGCATGGTGCATGACCTCGCCTTCCTTACCACTCCGCGGCTCTTCCACGGGATCGGCACGAAGGTCTACTTCAGGGCCATGGTGGAAACGGCG
>PNKC01000143.1 GCA_013822275.1 Anaerolinea sp.
AAGCCGGCGGAGCTGTCGCAGCAGTTGGATGCCGCGCTGGGCCAGCCGCTGGAAACGGCGTTCGGGCGGCTGCAAGCCCTGGAGAAATCCCTCCAGACGGTGGCCCGTGGTTTTCAGGTGAGCCAGAGGCGGCAGTTGCTTGCCGCACTTCTAGTCGGCGTGGCCCTCGGCGTCCTAGCGGCGGTGATCGTGCTTCTCGCGTGAGCCCGCGTTCGTTCGGCTTGGTCGCCGCTTGTTTTGCCGTCGCTGCCTGGATGCGGAGCCAGATGCCGGGAACGCCCGGCCTGGCGCTCACCGTGTTGGCGGAGGCATCCGGGGTATGGCTCTCCTATCTGGCCCTCGTCGCCCGGCTCGAGGAAAGGAATGCCGTGGTGCTCAAACTGTGGGGCCTTGAGTGGACCCGCGACGAGGCGTGCTGTCATTTCTTCATCACGGGCGCGACCGGGACGGGAAAGACGGCGCGGGCGGTGGTGCCGATCGTGCATGGATTGCGTTCGACCCTGCCCGATACGGGCATCCTCGCCGTCGACTCGAAGGGGGCGCTGTGGCAGCCGCTCGCCTCAATGGCCCGCGCTTTGGGACAGGAGGAAACCCTACGCCTCATCCGCGTGCGGCCGACCCATGTCCCGTCCGACCAGTGGACGCCGCCGCTGCGCTTGAATCTGCTCGGTGATCCGAGCGTCCCGTGGAGCACCTACGCCAAGATGATCGTCGATACGGCAACAGCCGCCGGACAAAAGGGCGGGCAGTCCTTCTTCAAGGAGACTGCCCGCGACGTCATCACCCATGCGATGCATGCTCTGGAGGCGGCGGAACTTCCGGTCACGCTCGCCAACGTGCATGATGCGATCTGCATCTCGACAGAAACCGCGTTGCTGCTCGCGCGGCTCGGCGAATCGTCTCATCCAGCCGCGGAGGTGGAGCGGCAGTATTTTGCGGACTTTGCGGCCCAACCGCCCGAGCAGAAGAGCGGCACGGTCTATACTGTCGCCAATTTTCTCCGGCCTTACACGCCGCCGGACATCCGTCAGATTGTGTGTTCGGTGGACCCGAATTTCACGCTGGCCGAGGTCGATACAGGCCGGCTCATCTGCCTGTCCGTGCCGCAGACCTACCAGGTCGAACGGCGCTACCTGAACCTCCTGTTCAAGCAGCTCTTCTTTCTGCATGCGTTCCGGAGATTCGACCTCAGCCCGGAGGAAATGCGCCGGCGCAATGTCATCGTGCTGGTCCTCGACGAGGGGCAGAAGACGACGCTCGTCTCCGAAGACGGGTTCTCCGACCACCTGACCGTGGACGAATTGCGCGAGGCAGGCGTGTGCTTGATCTCGGCAACACAAACCCCGCTGTCGCTTTACGCGGCCTTCGAGACGCCTACCAAGGCGGATGTCTTCATGGCCAATTTGCGCAGCCAGATTCATTTCCGGGCGGCCGACGAAAAGGGGGCGAAGATCCTCGCCGAGAAGATGGGTGCGCGCGAAATGCGCAAATACTCCGGCGGGGTGAGCGGGGGGCGGACCTCGCGCAACTGGCAGCCGATGGATGAACCGTGGTTCAAGCCGGCTAGCTTCCTGTCCCTCCCGAGCGGCCGAGCCGTCGTCAAGCACCCGCGACGGACGGGCAGGCCTCTTCTGCGCAAGCTGGCCTACACGCCTTTCACGCTGCCGAACACGGGCCAACCAGCCGCTCCGGCGCAATACTGACTTTGGACGCCGTAGCCCGGGCCGGGAAACAGCCTGAACGGAGCTGTCCCGGCCCGGGCGGTGACCAAACTGGGGCTCACCTTCGCGCGACGCACACAACTACGCCTGCGCAAAGCCTCGCGCCTCGCGTTTTAATTCCGGCTCGGGTCGTTGGGCGGCCGCAGGTTGGTCTTGATTTCCCGGGTTCGTCGGAGCCCGACCGTCGGGCGGCTGCCTGGACGGCTCTTGTCGCGTGGCCTTTCCCGGCGGTCTGCCAACGGCCAGCCGATGTCGTCTAGGTAATCCTCGGCCAGACCGCGCGCAT
>PNKC01000144.1 GCA_013822275.1 Anaerolinea sp.
AGATCGGGACAATCGAAAAGAAATTCGGAGCCGAACATGATGGCCAATCCTGTCCATAGGCGACGGGATTGCCATCATTCTAACTAACTTCATTCATCAACTCTGCGCGGCATGTCAGAGTGTGTCATGGCGTCGTGTTCGGATTTCAATATTGTTCCGCCGGACCGGGCTGGCCGGGCGAGTCGTTATTCAAACCGGACGGTCACGGCCGGGGGTGGGTAGGGCTGATCCGCCGGCGGAGCCTCGGCTGGTGGCGTGAACTCGACCCACACCGTGGCGGCCCGGCGGTAGCCGTCGGGGTCGGCGGCCATCGCCCGTTGGAGGGACGCCTCGACCCACTCGGCGACGAGCTTCCGCACCACCCGCCCGCCCTCCTTGCCGTTGGCCTTCTCGTCCAGCCGGCGGGCCGCGGCCCCCACGTACTCCACCAGCGATTCCGGCAACTCCAGCCGCTTGTTCCGCCCCTCGGACCAGGCGCGGCGTAGCTCGGACGCCTGCCTGCGGGCGATCCCCGCCATGGCGGCGCCGTCCAGAGGGCGGAACACAATCACCCGCTTGATGCGGGCCAGGAATTCCGGCGTGAACACCGGGCGGTCCGACTTCCCGTGCCGGATCTGCCCCAGCGCCTCCTTCATACGTATCGTGATCTCCTCGACCGTCTTCCCCTCCCGGTGCATGTCGGCGATCATCCGCTGGCCGACGTTGGTGGTCAGCACGAAGATCGACTTCTGGGCATGGGCCTTGGTCCCCCGCTGGTCCGTCACCCACCCCTCGTCGAACAGGTTCAAGAACGGCTGGAGTACGTCGGGGTGGGCCTTGTCCGCTTCGTCCAGCAGGAACACGCCGTAGGGGTCGGCGTTGAGTTCGGTCACCAGCCGGCCGCCGCGGTCGCTGCCGACGTAGCCCGGCGGCACCCCGATGATGGTAGCGACGCTGTGGGCCTCGACGCAGTTGCCCAGGGTGTACGTCTTCAGCCGCTTGGACGTCGAGTAGAACCGGGCCAGCGCCTTGGCCAGCTCGGTCTTGCCGGTCCCGGTCTGGCCGAGGAAGAGCATCACGGAGGCGGGCTTGGTCGGGTCGGTCATCCCGGCCTTGATGAGCCCCAGCTCGGTGGCCACCTCGCGGACGGCGTGCTCCTGGCCGAAGACTACTTCGGAAAGTGCTGCGGCGTAGTCGGTACGGTCGGCGACGCCGCGGAGGGTGTCGGCGGGTATGCCGGTGCGGTCGGACACCACCTTGACGACGTCGGCGGCACTGACGCGTTCGACGGCGCGGCCGAGCTGGCGGCGGTCGTAGTCGGCGGCCTCGCAGGCGGCGGTGAGGACCTTGAGGGCCTTGGCCGGGAGCTGGTCGTTGAGGACGTAGTTGGCGGTGAGGGCGACCGACTGGCGGACGGCTTCGGGTTCGATCGGCACGCGGTACCGCTCGGCCAGCCCGCGGGCGAAGTAGGTCATGACCCGCAGCGCCGTGTCGGGCTCGGGCTCGGGGGCGTGGACGACGGAGAAGAACTCGGCGAACTCGGGGTCGTCGGGTGCCAGGTCGTCGAACTCGTGGGGCGTCAGGGTGGCGACGAGGTGGAAGCGGCTGCGGGCGAGTGCGGCCAGCAGAACGGGTCGGTTGGACTCGCGCTGGTTCGGCAGGAGGAGTCCGTACAGCCCGTCGAGGCAGACGACGAGGTCGGCGTGCGGGCCGGTGTGCTCGAGGACGGCCACGAGGCGGGCGCGGGCCTCGTCGGGCGGCGTGTGCCGGCAGTCGACCGCGATGATTCGCTTGGCGGCGAGGAAGCCGCGGTCGAAGGCGGCGCGGCGGGCGAACTCGGCTAGGAGGGTGGACTTGCCCACCCCACGCTCGCCGACCAAAAGCGCGTGCGGGCGTTCGCGGCGGTGGACG
>PNKC01000145.1 GCA_013822275.1 Anaerolinea sp.
TCCTGCATCCGGCGGAAGCGGTCCACGGCGACCTTGGCTGCGTTCACAAGAACGACGTCCTCCTGGCGCTCTCGAACAGCGGCGAGACGGAAGAACTCAGCGCGATGCTGCCGACCATCCGCCGGCTCGGAATCCCGGTCATTGCGGTCACGTCGAGTGAAGGGAGTACCCTCGGCCGCCAGGCGGACATCCTCATCCTCCTGGGAAAGCTCAAGGAAGCGGGCCCCTGGGGGCTCGCCCCCACCACGACCACGACTGCGATGCTCGGCGTCGGCGATGCGCTGGCCCTGGTCGTCAGCCGACTTCGCGGCTTCACCCCCCAGCAGTTCGCAGTCTTTCATCCCGCCGGAAGCCTCGGCCGCAGGCTGCGGAGCGTCACCGAGGTGATGCGGAGTCTCGGCCGAATCCGCCTGGCCCCCGAGACTGCCACAGTCCGCGAGGTGTTTCGGACTTCGTCGAGTTCGGGGCGACGGATCGGGGCGGTCATCCTGACTGACGGCGAAGGCCGGCTTTCCGGGTTGTTCACCGACAGCGATCTGGCCCGGCTCCTGGAGCGGCGGCAGGACAGTTCGCTCGATTCGCCCATCTCGTGCGTGATGACTCGCAATCCGCTGACGGTCTCGACCTCGGCAACGCTGACGGACGTCATCGACATCCTCTCCGCCCGCAAGATCAGCGAACTGCCGGTCGTCGATGAAGACCACCGGCCGGTCGGAATGATCGACATCACGGATGTCATCGGATGGCAGGACGAAGATTCGTCGCCGCAGACCTCTGCCCGGTCGTAGTCGGCTCGCCGCCCCACGCGTCTTCAGGATCATTCGCCGCCGCATGCTTCGCCTGATCTACACCATCGCGACAGCCATCTCCCTGCTCGGGGTGTATCGGGTCTATTCGTTCGTCGTCTCGCCCCTCCTGCGGCCGGTGACGCGCGTCGAGACGCGGCCACCGACCGCAACAGCTCAGAGCGGGCCGAGCGAGGCAGCCGGGATCGCCGCGAGGCATCTGCCGGATTCCCCCTGGGCCAAAGACGCCCAGATGTGCTGGCAGCAGTCGAGTGACGCCTGCCTCTTTGCCAATGACGTCGAGCGTCTCGCCGACGGTGGCAACAAGGTCCGCATGGCCCCCTTCGCGATGGTCTGGCGCGATCCGCGGCGGACCGACGGAGCGTGCTACACCATCGAAGCGGCCGGCGCCGTCGTTCACTTTCAGAACAGCTTCTTCGACGAGGCACTCGAGCTCAGCGACCGCAAGCCGGGGCGGATCGTCCACATGACACTTGAGGGGAAGGTCCACATCACGGGGCCGGACAACCTCGAAATCACCGGCGAGAAGTTCATCTTCTCAGAGGAGTCGGCCCAGCTCTACAGCGACTGGCCGATCGCGTTCCGCTATGGCCCCGCTCCCGGCCAGCCGAATGCGATCCGCGGCCAGGCGGACCAGCTGACGATCGTGTTCACGCCCGCCGCGACCTCCCCGTACGGGCCGGAGATGCCGCATGTTGGCGAAGTGGCCGGGCTCAGGCTCCGCCGCTCGGTCCGTCTCGATCTGACCTACGAGCTCAATGGCGAGCCAGCCAAGACCCTCGTCTCGAGCGATGGCCCGTTCTCATACGACTTCCAGCAGAAGGTGGCGCAATTCGAAGAGCGTGTGACAATCACCCGCCCCCAGGTCAAAGCCGGCGTCCGGCATATGGACACGCTGAAGTGCCAGTGGCTGGGGCTGCAGTTTGTCGACGCTCCCGCTCCCCCTGGGGCCGCGCCGCTTCCCCTGGCCTCCGGAAACGGCCACTCGACCGCGATCGAGCAGGCGAGCGCCTCCGCGTCGAGT
>PNKC01000146.1 GCA_013822275.1 Anaerolinea sp.
CCGCCGTAGGCCCTTCCACCACCAGGCCGTCCACACGGCCGTTGGCCTTCTTGAGCATGGTTTGGGCGAGCGTGTTCGAGGCCACAATCGCCAGGAACTTGGGCCGCTTCAGGGCGGGGAAGCCGCTGCCCAGATAATCGCGCGGATCCAGGCGCATCAGGGTGTCGTCGCCTGGCTGCGCCCCGCTCACGTTCAGCGGATAGGCCGCCGGCTCGAGTTTGGCAAAGGCATCCAAAACGCCCGGATACCTCAACGGAATCCCCGCTCCCATCAGGACATAGTCAACGCCGGCCAGCATCGCACCCAGCGTGGCGGGCAGATGGTGAAGCTGCAGTTTGTCGAGATAATTGATGCCCACCGGGTTCGCATGGCCTTCCTTGGCCAGCCACACCTCGACAAAGTTGGCGGCCACCGTCAGTTCCCGCACCTCGGGCGGAGCATCGATGCCCGGCATCGGAATACGCTTATACGCCGCGCCCGCGGGCTTGCCGCCCTCAATGAAATAGCCGTCGAGCACGCGTTGCGCCATGGCCGGCACGGGAAACGCCGCCAGCGCCCGCCGCATGTGCCCGCCCGGATCACCGTCCTGCAGCCGCCAGCCGAGAATCTGGTCCAATGCCGTTCCCGAAACAACGCCCATCTGCCCGCGCGTCGATACCGCGCGTGCCAGACGCCAGTTCGATACGCCCGAGCCCATGCCGCCCTGAATGATCGTGGGTTCCTGAGACATACAAGGCTATATTGTCTCATGACCTGAAAGTCATGAATATTCGGCGAAAATCCCCGAGTCCGCGTCCCCGAAGTCCCCGAGTCCGCGTTGACCCATCCCGGAGATTCCGGTACGCTTATCGCAGGCTATGCAGGACTCGCGACAGTTTGTGACCGATGCGCTTGACCGGCGCTCCGGACCCGTGCCCGTCGATTTCGGATCCACCGCCGTCACCGGAATGCACGTCTCCGTGGTCGCCGCCTTGCGCGACTACTACGGCCTCCCGCGACAGCCCGTCAAGGTTCACGAGCCGCTCCAGATGCTGGGCTGGCCGGAGGAAGACCTGAAGCAGGCCATGGGCGTGCATGTCGAAGGCGTCTTCCGGGCCAAGACCGCATTCGGATTCGCCAACGATAACTGGAAGCCCTGGAACTTCAATGGCCTCGATGTGCTCGTCCCCGGCATGTTCAATACCACCGTGGACGCCAACGGCGATACGCTCCTCTACCCCGAGGGCGACCTCTCCGCCGCTCCTTCCGGCCGCATGCCCAAGGGCTTTCACTTCTTCGACGCCATCATCCGCCAGAATCACTTCGATCCCGGCAACCTCAATGTCGAGGACAACTGCGAAGAGTTCCAGCCCATCACGGAAGCCGACCTCAACCTGCTTGACGCCGAAACCGCGCGCGCCCATGCCACCGGCCGCTATGTCATCGCCAGCTTCGGCGGAACTTCCTTCGGCGACATCGCCCGTGTGCCCGGCACCGGCATGAAGGACCCGCGCGGGATTCGCGACGTCGCCGAATGGTACATCTCGCTGCGCTCGCGCCGCGGCTACGTCCACGCCGTCTTCGAACGTGAATGCGAGACCGGCATCGCCAACCTCGCCCGGATCCACGAGCGCGCCGGCTCGCGCGTCGGCGCGATCTTCGTCTGCGGCACCGACTTTGGCACGCAGACCTCGGTCTTCTGCTCCAAGGCCACGTTCGATGAACTGTGGCTGCCGTACTACCGCCGCGTGTGCGATTGGGTCCATGCCAATACCAAGTGGAAGTGTTTTAAACATTCCTGTGGCAGCGTGGAGCGCTTCATCCCCTCCTTCATCGAGGCGGGCTTCGATA
>PNKC01000147.1 GCA_013822275.1 Anaerolinea sp.
GGTTACGGCATCGGTTACGGTGCCGGTGATCCGGTGTTCGGCTTTCAGCGTCACCGTGCGCTCGCTTGCGCCGCCGGTGACTTCCATCTTCTCAAGTTCCTCGAATCCCTTCGCCCAAACGTTCACTTGCACCGGTTCGGTTGGCGCATGTAGCCACTCCCAGATGCCATCCGCGTTGGCCCGGTGGGGGATGCCGGTGACAGGGACTTTGGGGTGATTTGGATTGTGGTCATGGTAGATCGACTTGCTTCCCTTCCACTCCATCGTCAGGACGGAAGCGCCGGGGATCGGTTTTCCGCCGGCGTCGACGATCCGCAACCGGACCGGCTTGCCTGGTGCCATCTGGAAGTCTTGTTCCAGCAGATTGGGCTTGAGCTCGACCGTGCGCATCTGCGGCGCCCATCCGGGGGCGAGAACCGTCAGCGACGTCTTGCCTGCGGGCAAGGCCGGGAGCCGATACTGGCCCTCGGCGCCGGTGGCGAACTTGCAGGGCGTTTGCGAACCGTACGGGTCGTCGCCGTAAATCACGACGGCATCCTTGATCGGCTTGCCGGCGGGGTCGGTCACCTTCCCGCGGACGATCACGCCGCTCTTGAGGGTCAGTGTCGCGGTTCCGTCGCGGAACATTTTCGGCGTGATTCCGGCGGCCTTGGCGTCCCACTGGTTGTTGGTCACGAAGTCCGGGTGGGTAACCAGCAGGCTCAACTCCGCGTTCGGGTGGTCCGGAGCGTTGGTGATCGTCCAGCGTCCCTTGGCGTCGGTCGTTGCGGAGTCGCTCCCTTCGGCCAACCAGTTGTTGTACCGCGCGCGGCCGTCACTCTTGGCGGGCATCGGTTCGTTCGCCAGACTGACCCGAACTTTCGCGCCCTTGACCGGTTGGCCCTTCTCGTCCAACACCCGGCCGCTGGCGGTGACCGCGGATTCCAGACGGAAGGTATACTCGGCCGGAACGCCCTTTCCGCTCGAAAGCTCGGCTTGCTCCCAGTTCGCGAACATCGCGGCGAAGGACTTCTTGCTCGCCCACAGCCGTAGAATGGTGAAGCTCTTCGGCAATTTGATGGGGGCCACACCGGCCGCGTCGGTTTCGACGTCCTGGTTGGCCTTGAAGCCCTTTTCGTCGGTCCAGATGCCCGCGTGGACGTTGGCGCCGGGAAGTGGCTTACCCAGCGGGTCGAGGACGACCACGCGCAGCGTCCCAGCCGCGGCCGGTGGTTCCTCCTTCTTGGGCGGAGCTGCCGGAGCGTTTGGCGGCTCGGCCGGCTTGTCGTCGTTCAGGACGCCGGACGCGGCGACGGCGGCCCCCGCGAGCAGTCCGCCGAGGAGTAACGCCGCGAGTACGACTTTAAGTTTGTTCCAGCCCGTCATACCGATTCCTCCGTTCATAAGTTGGGTAACCCGAGGAGAAACTCCTCCTGTCGCATTCCCAGTGGCCAGGGCCAGAGCCGCGCCGGCCGTTTTGTGAGTCAGTGTGCCGGGTATCGCCGCAGCGGACTGCTCGGCGAGGATCGTGCCGAGCAAGGCGGCGGAGAGGCCCAGGCCGCGTCGAACGAGCGCGTCGTGGAGCCGGGCGCGGCCCCGCTCCAGGCGTTTCTTGAGTGTGGAGAGCGGGCAACCCAGGCGCTGGGCCGCCTCGTCCCGCGTGGCCCCCTCGAGGTAGCACAGCACGAGGGGGCCGCGGAGCGGTTCGGGCAGGGCGAGCAGTTCCTCGTCGAGAATTGTGAGGAGCTCTTGTCCGGTAATTTCGGCGAGCGGGTTTGCGGACGCACGGGCGGGCGCCTGTCCCTCGTGGCGGGTTCGCCGGGTCGTGGACCGCCGCGCCTTGAGCGCCAA
>PNKC01000148.1 GCA_013822275.1 Anaerolinea sp.
ACCGGCGGCGCGCCTAAAACCTCTAGTACCGCAAGGTGCCGCTGCGCGGCTGCTCCTGCTCGTTTGGCAGGTAGATCGTCAGACACCGCTCGCAGCGATAGAGTTCGGCATCCGCGCCGAACCGCTCCGCCACTTCGGACGGAAAGAAGTACCACCGTTTCAGATGGCCCGCGCACAGCTTGCCTTTGTCGTTCTTGAGGCTGCAGGCACGCATCCGCGGCGCCCGCCGCCGGATCTTCGTCCCGTCGCTCATTTCGCCGATGTCCTCGGCCTGGGGGATTTCCCGTACCGGTTCGGCGTATTTCGGATCGGCCATGGCGTTACCTCGAAGCCTCATTATTTCACACACTTCACGCTAAGATACAGAGTGATTCCATGCGCACCTTCATCGCCGCACTCTCGCTTCCGCTTCTGATGCAAGCCCAGTTCAACTACCCCGCGGCCCCGGCCCGCCCCGTTGCCGAAACCTTGCACGGCGTGACTCTGACTGACCCGTACCGCTGGCTCGAGGACGACAAGGCGCCGGAGACTCGCGCCTTTGTGGAAGCGCAGATGAAACTCACGCGCTCACTGCTCGACACGCGTCCTGAACGGGCCGCCTTCCGGCAGCGGCTGACCGAACTGCTGCGCGTTGATAAGACCGACGTGCCAATCGTCCGCAAC
This sequence comes from Anaerolinea sp., assembly GCA_013822275.1. Classification (GTDB taxonomy): domain Bacteria; phylum Chloroflexota; class Dehalococcoidia; order Tepidiformales; family Tepidiformaceae; genus PNKC01. Next base: position 664 of record PNKC01000148.1, read on the forward strand.
GGCCGTTATTTTTACACCCGGCGTCCCGCCACCGCCACGCGCGAGGCCATTTATTTCCGCGCCTCCGCAACCAGTGAGGAGACTGTGCTGGTGGACCCAGCCCAGGTCACCAGCGATGCGTTCAGTTCCGTGCAACTGATGGGCGTCTCCGGCGACGGCCGCTGGGTCGCCTACGGCATCCGGGAGGGCGGGGCCGATGAGCAGACCGTCCGTTTCGTGAACGCCGACTCGCGCCAGCTCCGTTCCGCCACACTGCCCGCGAGCCGCTACCTCGATGTCGAATTGACCCATGACGGCGGCACGGCTTACTACTGCGACCTGCCCGCCGGCGGGCCCCGCGTCTTCCGCCGCGCGCTGGCCGGCGGCGAGGCGGAGCAGATCTTCGGCCAGGGGCTGGACGCGAAGAAGATTGCCGTTTCGCGCCTTTCAGCCGACGAGCGCCACCTGGCGGTCGAAGTCCTCGAGGGCTCCTCCGCCGACCGCGGAGAGATTCACGTTCTTGAACTCGCGACCGGCAAATGGATCTCACTGGTGCGCGGCCTCGACGCCCGCTCCACCGTCCGCATCAACGGCGGCATCGCCTACGTGATGACGAACTGGAATGCTCCGCGGAATCGCGTGTTCCGGATTGATCTCTCGCGCCCCCAGCGCCCGTTCTGGCGCCTGATCATTCCTGAAGGCGCGAACGTCATTGACGAATTCCACCTGGCCGGCGGCCACCTGCTGCTGCAAACCTTGCACAACGCCACTGCGCGCCTGGAGTTGTTCACGTTGGATGGACGGCCCGTGCGCGCGCTTGATCTTCCCGGCCTGGGAACCGTGGCCGGAACCCGCGCCTCGGCGGATTCGGAGCAGGTTTTTGTTCAATACACTTCGCTGAACCAGCCGGCGGCGATTCTGAAATTTGAAGTCACCTCTTCCGCGCCCGGCGTGTGGGCCCGGACCGCCTCGCCCGTCGATCCCGCATCGCTGGAAGTCAGGCAGGTGTGGTTCCGGTCAAAGGACGGCACGCGCGTGCCCATGTTCGTGATGCTGAAGCCGGGCACGCCGCTCGATGGCGCCCGGCCCACCCTGCTTTACGGTTACGGCGGTTTCAACGTCAGCGTCACGCCGGCGTTCTCGGCCAACTTTGCCGCGTGGGCCGGGCGCGGAGGCGTGGTGGCGGTG
>PNKC01000149.1 GCA_013822275.1 Anaerolinea sp.
CGAGACGCCAGTGGCCATCCGGGTCCATGAGAAAGCCTTTATTCGCAAGCTCCCACGAAACGTCCTGTGGCTTGGACGCCGAAGGCCGCGCGTACTGCTGGGGCGCCGGCGACCTCGGTCAGCTCGGTAATGCCGTTCTGTTCTCGATCCCAGCAGTCCCGGTCACCGGCGGGCTGACATTTCGAGAAGTACACCTCAGTCCCAATGGCTTCGTCTGCGGACTTACAACCCTTGAAGCCGTCTATTGCTGGGGCAACAACTTCCGAGGCTACTTGGGAACAGGGGACTGCATCTCCGCCGCCTATCCACGCCGGGTACTGGGCGGAATCGCCTTCCGAGGTATCACGACTGGCGGTGCGGCCGCGTGCGGGACGGCAACGAACGAACGCGTGTGGTGCTGGGGCTACGGATCATCCGGCGAACTCGGCCGCGCGCCAAATATCGGCAGCTCCAACGGACCGGTCGAGGTGGTGATTCCGTAGCACAGCGGTCAGGGACGATCACGCGCTGACCGCGGCGCGCTTGCACGCTGCGATATGCTTACCGCCGCGCTCCTTGCTACGGCGTCGCCCCGCGCGGCGTCGCCGAGCAGATGCCGTTGAACCCACTTTCCTCACCCTCTGGGCACTGCTTTGACAGGAATTATCGGCACGCATTGGCAGTGAGGATCAGTGAATGCGGTGGGACCGAGGCCCAAGGCCGTAAGAAAAGCCAGCGGCGTAGGCCCCGGTCCGCGCAATAACCATCGATCGCCCCCGATGCGCGCGACCATGATGCCGGTCATGGCGATGATCATCATGAAGGTGGTGGGCTTGGTGGTCTGTTTGCGGTCCCAGCCGGGCATGGTGGTGTGGGTCTTCGCCACATGCGCGCGCATGCTGCGCTCCATGAGCCGGACGACCAGCAGCGCGATGATCAGGATCATGCCGAGGGCATCGATCCGCGACGGCGTCTTGAGAAAGAGATCGTTGACCACCAGCGGGTCTTTGAGAAACGCAAAGTTGTTTTCCACGCCATATTGGCCCTTGTACGTCTGCAGGAGTTGCGCGGCATCGAGCCCGCGCTCGCCGTGGTGGGGCACGTTGGTCAGCAGCACGAAACAGCCCGCCACGCGTCGTTCCTGTTCGACGCCGGCGGTGTTGACCGCCAGATTCCACGAGAGTTCGTACCGGGTGTGGGTGGGCGCTGGGCGATGCAGCGGCGGCCGCCCGCGTAGACGGACTTCCACGGGGCGGACCGTGGCGGTGACGGTGTGTAACCGATCCGATAGCGTTTCCGCCCGGGCCGCCGCGGACCGGGCATCGGCCTCGCAGTCATAGACCGTCGGCACCGTACGCAGCGCGGCCGTGAGGGACGCGGCGGAGTCGACGAGGGCCTTCGCCAGTTTCTTCTGCCGGCGGGTATCGTGGGCACTGGAGTGCACGACGACGGCCCGGTACGGGGTGCCGTAGAGGGTCACCGCGCGCTCGCACGCCTTGTACTCGGCACACGGCCGACTGGGGCCGCTGTTCTTCTCGGCCGCGCCTTCCGCCAGCGGCCCGAGGGGCACCCACGCGTCCGTCGTGACGGCCGCTGCAATCACCCGCGCGCACTCATGGTAGGTCGCCGGCAGTCGCGTCAGGAACTGATTCGTCCCGACCGCCGAGAGATTCTTCTCCGTCACCATGGCCGAGTCCGCCACATAGACAAAGGCGCCGGGACCCAAGCCGTGCTGGGCCATCAGCGTGCTGATGCGCGAGAGCATCTGATTGTTCGCCGTCTTGTCGGACGTGTTGCCATCCAGGGTCCGTCCGAAAATGGGCACGCCCCGCTCG
>PNKC01000150.1 GCA_013822275.1 Anaerolinea sp.
ACCGGGTGGCGCGGCGCAACGGGAGCGAAGCGCAGGAGCGGTTGGGCAGCGAACTGGCCGCGGGCATCCCGCTCGGCGCCGGGGAGTGGACCGTGGAGCCATTGAAGTGAACAGTGAATTGCGGGCCGGCGTGCGGGAAGCGTATTCACGCGTGGCGCTGAAACCCTTTGAGCAGCATCCCTTTCCGGCGGGCGCCGCGCTGGCGGAATCGCTCGGCTATGCGCGCGAGTTGGTTATCGACCACCCGCTGGCGGCCGATGCCTTTGTCGGCGTTTCGTGCCTGCCAGGCTTCGTGGAAGTGGATTCCGGCATGAGGGTGCTCGACGTGGGTTGCGGCGCCGGCCTGGATGCGCTGGCGATCGGACCGCGCGTCCGCGGGATCATCGGGCTCGATTTCAGCGCGGAGATGCTGGCGCGCGCCTCTGCGCAGCTCGACGTGGTACAGGCCGCGGCTGAGCGAATGCCTTTCGCCGATGCCTGCTTCGACGCCGCGCTCGCGAATGGCATTTTCAACCTCAATCCCCGGCGTGAGGAGATCTTCGCCGAAATGGCGCGCGTGCTTCGCCCCGGCGGCCGGGCCTGGGGCGCGGAACTGATCCTGAAGGGCGCCCTGGACGAGGAGGCGCGCTCCGACGCCAGTTGGTTCGCTTGAATCGCCGGAGCCAGGGAAGGCGGGGCCTTCCTCGACGAGTTCCGGCGGGCCGGGTTCCGCGAAGCCCGGATACAACAGACCTACCGCAATGCCCGGACCAGGAATCCGGCCGTCCTGGCTGCCGAATGGGTAGCGGTGCGCTGACTGGAGCGCCGCCGCCGGGTTGCCTTCGTTGTCCGCTCGCACCCTAACCGCGCGACCTGGGAGTTAAGGTGTTTCCCCCATACTGCGAAGAGTGAATCCCGCCGAACAGAGGAGTGACGTGAGAGTGTCTATGCCAAACCTCCATCGACTCGTCCTCGCGGCTGTGGCAGTCGCCGCCGCGGCCTCGCTGCCTCTGAGCGCCCAGAACTCGCCGAAGACCGTCGCGGTCAGAATCCAGACATCGCTGCCTGGCGGTTCGTTCTGGGTGGATGGCACGGAGTATCAGACATCGGCCCAATTTGTCTGGGCCGAAGGGACAAAGCACATCCTGGAGGTCCGCAAAGCATTGCAGATCAACTGGTTGTGCGATGCGCGCTGGCGGTTTCAAGGCTGGACGCTGCTGAATGGGCAGATACTGGAAGGCAGTTCGCCCGTCCAGATTTACACCACTGACCCGGAGAAGAACTCCCTGGTCGCCAACTTCCAGTTGGAGTATCGCCTGGATGTCAGTGTGAACGGGGACGCGGTGGACACGTCGGAGGCCTGTCTGGACGAGCAGGACCCGATGAATCAGCCGGCGCCGAAGCCGCCGTTGCCGCCGAACCCGGCGGGATTCGTGCAAACCACCAGCGGAGCGTTCAGGCCGGTCCGGGAGGCGCACGAGTGTCTGTCCACCTCGGGGTGGGCCTGGATGGCGGCGAACAGCACGGTGACCCTGAATGCGGTCCCCTATCCCGGGTTCGCGTTCGCGGGTTGGATGGGCCAGACCCAACACCCTGGAACCTACATGGGCCAGGTGGTGATGACGGGGCCGCGGCAGATCCTGGCGCGATTTGTCGATGCCCGAAGGGTGACATTCCTGACCGCGCCGGTCGCGGGTCTCAGCGTGGTGGTCGACCGGGAGATTGTGCGGACCCGCGCGCCTGATTCCGATTGCCTGATCACCAACCGGCTTCCGGGAACGCCGGCCTACCCCCCGGGGCTGGTTCCTGGGGTGTACGCCG
>PNKC01000151.1 GCA_013822275.1 Anaerolinea sp.
GCTCGCCCGTAATCGCCCGGTGACATCGTCGAATCCCGCCCCTGGAACTATCCGCCTGCTCGGGTGTCCAATGCAACAGACGCCGGCGTTCTCCTGAACTTCATGCGAAAGGGGAACACGCTCATGTTCGAGATGTCGCTCGTCGAAGGCCGCGCCCGCACCCACCGCGGCTGGACCGTGATCGCTTCCTTCCTGCTCCAGGTCACGCTTGTAGTGGCCGCTCTTTTGATTCCGCTGCTCCACCCGGACCTGCTGCCCGTGGGCCTCGTGGCGCGCATCCAACTCATGGCGCCGCCAGGTCCGCCCCCCGGTCCGCCTCCGCCCGCCGCCGCGCCCATCACCGCCGCCAAGCGCGCCGTGCGCCAGTTCGTGGCCGGCCGGCTGCTCGAACCCAGCCGCGTCCCCGAACGCGCCGCGCTCATCGAAGATGACATGCACGCGCTTGCCGCCGCGCCCGGCTTCTATGTGGAAGGCGGCATCCCCGGCGGCGGCGGAGGCGCTGGCGCGGCTTCAATTTTCGGCCAGGCGATTGCCGCTCCTCCGCCGCCTCCGCCCGCCGTCACGGCCGAGCCGAAAGCCCCGGCGCGGGTCCGCCGCATCGAGGTGGGCGGCAACGTGATCGAAGCGAAGATCATCCGCCCCGCGCTGCAACCCGTCTATCCGGCGCTCGCGAAGCAGACCCGCACGCAGGGCGTGGTTGTCCTCGCCGCCCTCATCGGACCCGACGGCCGCATCCGCAACCTTCGCGTCCTCACCGGCCATCCGCTGCTGACTCAGGCCGCCATGGATGCCGTCCGCCAGTGGCGCTACCACCCCACCCTGCTCAATGGCGAGCCCGTCGAAGTCGACACAACCGTCGAAGTCCGGTTCGTGCTTCAGTAGTACTAAGCATGAACCGCTAAGCAAGAACCGCATTGAAACTTCCGCCCGCCTGTGCTGAACTGGAATCGGAACATCATGACGCGCAAAAACAAGAGCGGTAAACTTGCGGAGCCGCAGCCTGTCACCGCACCGAAGCGGCTCAAGCGCAACCGCAATGCGCGTTGCGTGGTCTGCGGCAGCGAGGTGGCGCAGTTTTCCGCCGAGGACCTGTGCTGGGTCTGCCGCCGCCTGAAGATCTCCGCCTGGCGCGAAACCGACTCCCAAAGCGCCATGCAGGAATAGCGCCCGCCCCATCCCCTTAGCCTCTGTTCGCCCGGCCGCCGGAAATGGTGCACACCTACGGAAATAGGTCCACCCTGGGGGTGGAGGACGCCATTAGTGCCCCTTCGGTTGCATTCACCCATGAAACCCGGGGGCGGCGAACACTGGCTGTCTCCCGCTAAGTTGATCGCCGAACTGGAAGTCCGCGGCGGAATGACCGTCGCCGAAATCAGCCCCGGCGCCGGATACTTCACCTTGCCGCTGGCCCCTTAAACCATGGCCGCTGGTACGGTCTCTGGGGTTGAATGGCGCACATGGCTGCTCGACGAACTGCGCGCGCGGCTGCGGGCGCCGGAGGCCCCGAAAAACATCCGCGTGATCGCAGGCAGACCGGCCGCCATGCGTCTCGCCCCGGGCTCGTGCGACGTGGATATTCTCCCGGGCATCAGGCGCGAAGTCGAAAACCGGCGCGCCGCCATCGACGAACGAACACCGGATTCCCATGCAAACCGCTCTGGTCGCCGTCGGACGTGAATCGTAGAGACTCATCCAGCGCTTCAATTGCCAAGACGGATACCTGCTCGTCCTCGAAAACGCCGGCGAACGCATGCAGCGTTGAACGCGCGGCGGACCTCCCGAAGCCACGCTCACAACCAC
>PNKC01000152.1 GCA_013822275.1 Anaerolinea sp.
TGCGGCGCCTGCCAAGGACCTTGCATGGCGCTCCGCGCCTTGCAACGCAGACCACAGACCCGAATTCTTGACCTCGACCGCTTGAAGCTGCGCCCGACACACAGGCTTGCTTACCTTCCTTGCCAGTTGTCCGACCGCCGGGCCTGCCGGCCGGAAGCCCGCGGCGCCTTCCATTCGCCGCCTCTGGCGGCGGGATCGTGGGTCTGGACTGGCCGGCGCTCACGCTGGCCCTAAACGCGGTCGTGATGTTCGTTTCCGCGTACTGCTGGGGAGCTTCGAGTCCTGGCACGTTGAGTTGGGACTCGCGGCTTAGCCGCCTCGTGGCTGTTCAGTTCACGCCGGCAGGCGCACTTCCTGGTGGAGCACCGCAACGCGGGCCTTCTGATGCCTAACGTTCGAGCTAAGCGGGCGCCAGCGGTGGGACGCCTGGGCCCGACGGCAGAGAATGTACACCGTACCTGCCGGCGGGCCCTGGTGGCCCGCCGTTGGCGCTCCGCTTGAGCGAGGGGTTAGGCAGCGCTGTGCTGAATGGACCCAGACGGGAGGCCTGCCAAGGCCTGGTTGTTCTTGGCAGCACGCAACGTTCGCTTCCCGCTCCGCGCTGCCGAGCGTTGCGGGGCACGTATTCAAGCCGCCGACCCTGACGACCGGGGAGGCCGAGCTGAACTTTGGCCGCGGCGGCCCGACGAACTGACTGAAAGCCCGACGCACCTACGCAGTTCACCGGTTCGATGTGGCAGGGCGGCTCCCTGTAATTGACGGTTGGTAGCGCACCGAGCCTGGCTCGGCCGGACAGTGCCATGGCGGCCATCTCGGTCCATACCTGTTCAAGATCTCGAAGCGCGAGATCCTTGCTTTGCGACGACATTTGGCTTGCTATTCGCGGCTTTGCCGCCTCGTGGCTGTTTAGCTCGCGCCGACAGGCGCTGATTCTGCTGGAGTACTGCACGGCTTGGTCTGGCGCTGCCTAACGTGCTTTAGACAGCAAGGCGGTGTGGTCGATACCGACCACTTGTAGCCAATGCTGGCATCCAGTATCCACAGGTGACTCCTTGGGTGTCAAGGGCGTCTGGGCACAATTCGCGACTTCAGGCCAAGTGCGATGGCTGTGGAGCGCCGAATGCTCCAGACTGCCTCCGCGTCATGCCACTTTCCGCCGGCAGCCTTCAGCTTCGCTTGTAGTTGCTTCTCCTGCGGGCGTACTTCCACGTCAACAGTCGGTCCGGGCCGCCGGCTGATGAGCTTCTCGGAGACGATCAACTCAACCGTGGTGATGCGCTTCGTCCCTGTCTCGTCGAGTCGATGGCGCACGCAGACAAGTTGGCCGCCGTACTGCGCTGTCAGACCTTTGGCGCCACGAGCACTTGGCGCGAGCTTCTTCATGACGCGGAGTTCAGCTGCCGGAGGCTTCTTCTTTGTAGGCACGAGACGACGGACTTCGTGTTCTGGGCAGTGGAGGACAGTAGTCGTTTCTGGTGAGGCCTAACGTGCTATATCAATCATCGTTACAAAGCTGACGTGCAAGTGCGGCGATGAATGGTCGGAACGGGTTCCTGGATTCTGCTCCAAAAAGTCCCGACCGAAGCATTGACGCTTGGCGAAACCCGTAGGGGAAACTCCGGGGAGCCTGCGAATCGTGGGATTGGCACTTCGGCTGTTCTGGCGGGAGGTGCGCCACTGCGGGTTCTGGTGAGGCCTAACGTTCGAGCTAAGGGGGCGCCAGCGGCAGGGCGCCGGGCCCGGGCTGGCGAAAATGTACCGCGTACCGCCAGACCGGGCCTGGCGGC
>PNKC01000153.1 GCA_013822275.1 Anaerolinea sp.
CACGATTGACTCTGCGCCCGGGGCATACAAGCTCGACATATCCATCGGCGGCAAGGCGAGCTTCGGGTTCGTCTCCAAGTACGTGAAGGGGAAGACCGTCCCGACGGGTAACACCGAGTTCCAGTTCAAGGCAGCCGGGCTGAACTTCAGCAGCACTGCCTACGACTGGCTAGTCGTGAGCGGCGCTACCAAGGCCCAGTTCCGTGGAACCGGCACCCTCAACGGCGCACCCGGATACAGTTTCCGCGTAACGGTGGTTGATGGCGGCAAGACCGGCGTCGATCAGTTCCGAATCCAGATCTGGAGCGGCACCGGGCCCGTCTACGACAACGGCTCAGGCACTGACGATATCGATGGGTCCAATAACCAGGATATCTCGTCGGGCCAAATCGTCATCCACACGAAGTAGCCCTAAGAAGCTGCGGACAGACCAGGGCTCGCTGCGTCGGCGGCGAGCCACCAGTCCAATAACGTCGATCACAGCCTCGATGCCGGCATCGCCCGCCGGCCCACCAAAATGGGCCAAATGGGGTATTGACACGCTGGCAACCGATCCGCCAGCATCCCGCTACTTCGGGTAAACCCTTACTCGATGAGCAACAGACCGGCGGCCGAAGAGCGCGCTCACCACGCCCTTCCCCCGCCCAGTCTCCCGGACATTGCGTGCGCAGCTGTGGGCGCCCGCGCAGCCGAACGCTGCGGATGGCACCTGGCTGGCCGCCTCGGCGGCGAGCCACCACGCAGAGGGAGAACAAGGTATGAACTCTTCTCGTTCGGTACGCGGCCTTCTCGCCGGAGCACTCCTGCTCCTCATCCTCGGCTTCTTGCCAGGGGGCGCCCAGCCGGCGAACGCCACCTCGCCGACAACGATTACCCTCGCAAGCGGTACGAGCGTGAACGACCAGAACGGCGACCCAGCGGTTGTCGTCACCCCCAACGCCCGCTGGGGCTCCATCCCTGGCGCGTTCTGGATCAACTCGCCGGCCGATGACGGATCGGACGACACCTTCACCATCACCTTCGCCCTTCCGGCGGCGTACTTTGGTGTTCAGTTGTCTGGTGCATTCTTTGCGGATAACTGGGCGACAGTCTGGCTCAACGGCGTACAGATCGCCGCCCAAACGGCGGGCGATGTGTACCCAAACTATGGGTACGACGACTCGCTTGGCACCCCGACCGCCCCGCCCACGTCGTTTTTGGCCATCGGTGGGTTCGTTCCGGGCGCAAATACGCTGATGTTCCAGGTCTCCAACGCTGGCGGCCCCCCCAACGACGGCAATCCGGAGGCACTCGACTTTTTGGCGACTGTCACTTTTCTGACCGTAGCCACTGACAAAGACCAGTGCAAAAAAGGCGGTTGGGAGGACCTCGTCGATAGCGAGGGCAACTCGTTCAAGAACCAGGGCGATTGCGTCAGCTACGTCGCTACCGGCGGGAAGAACCTCGGCGCGATAGCGGCAGAAGACTAAGCGAACCAACTTCGACCCGGCCCGGTAACACGGGGGGCGCCGCAAGGCGCCCCCTTCGCAGTGCCCCGTGCCACCCACCCCTCGGCCCTGACCCCCACCCCGTGCAACCCTGCCCCAAATGCCTACGCATCCGGCCCACACCGCACCCTCTCGGCCCGGTGGCTGGCCCGGTCGGTCAAACGCACTGCATCCTTCCGGGGATGGACTAATAACGCCAAATTCAGAACCGCGACCAGCGGGAGCGGGAGTCTGCCGCACCGGCCCGCCCTGCTCGGGCGCCGCCACCGCCCTGGGGATGAGG
>PNKC01000154.1 GCA_013822275.1 Anaerolinea sp.
ATCGAGTCGAACAACGCCAGGCTGCCGCCCGTGTTGTTCGCGAAGTAAAGCGCCGGCTCGCGCACCGATTCGCCCACCGCGATAAACGCCGCGAAGTGGATCACCGCGTCATAGCGCTTGCGCGCGAAAACGGCATCCAGCGCCGCCTGGTCCTGCAGCCTCACCCGGTGCAGCCGCCCCTCCGGCACATTGTGCGCGTAGCCCTTCGAAAGGTCATCGACGACATCGGCATCGTGCCCCAGGCGCAGAAGTTCATGAGTGGTGTGCGAGCCGATGTAACCCGCGCCGCCCGTAACGAGGATGGAAGCCATGGCAAAGAGAAAGGGTGGGGCCGGCTCAGGTTCGGCTCCACCCTATGACAGTAGCAGAGAAGGAAATCGCCCTTGCGCTACTTCAAAGCTTTCTGAATTGCCGCCGACAGTTCGGGCGTCTCCGGCGCCACGCCCGGCTCGAACCGGTCAATCACCTTTCCATCCTTGCCCACCAGAAACTTCGTGAAATTCCACTTGACGTCGCCGCCTTTCGCGCCTGTCAGATAGGCGTACAGAGGAGCCATATCCGCGCCCTTCACCGAGACCTTCGAAAGCATCGGAAACGTCACGCTATAGGTGCGCGTGCAGAACTGCCTGATCTCCTCATCCGTGCCCGGTTCCTGCCCGCCGAAGTTATTCGCCGGCACCCCGACAATCACAAAACCCTGGTCCCTGTACTTCTTATAAAGCGACTCAAGCCCGCCGTATTGCGGCGTGTATCCGCACCGGCTGGCCACATTAACAAACAGCACGACCTTGCCCTTGTACTCCGCGAGCGAGACCGGCTTCCCGTCGATCGACTTCATCTGAAATTCGTGAACCGAATTGGCGGCAGGAGCATGAGTAGACATGGCAATTAAGACTAGGGCGGCGGCCGGAAACAACTTCATGGCTGTAAGATGCCGGCGACTGCCCCCCGGGTGCACAAATTGCCTCGCCGCCTTCGGCAGCCGGAGAGCGTGACGGCTAACCTGACTATAGTCAACATTTGAGAACAGCTTAATCGGCGGCAGCCCGCCCTGCCGGGCGCCCGGCTCGGGCGCCCCGAAGTTGCACGGGAAAACCGCGCCCGTCCGGACATCCGGCATACGCTCCCGGACCGCCTCCTGTCCGGCTACGCTATGTAAGAGTGATTGAGATCGAAATCACCGCCGAATTCGCCGGCCGCCGTCTGGACCATATCCTCGCCGCCGCGCTCCCCGGGTTCAGCCGGGCGCGCATTCAGGAATGGATTGAGCGCGGCAAAGTGCGTGTCAACGGTGATGCCCGCAAAGCCTCCTACAAGCCGCGCGCCGGAGAAATAGCCACTGTCGAGCCCGAACCGCCGCCGCCCCTGCGCGCCGAACCCGAACATATCCCGCTGAACTTCCTGTACGAGGACGCCGACCTCATCGCCGTCGACAAGCCCGCGGGCCTCGTTGTCCACGCCGGCGCCGGGCGCTCCCGCGGCACCCTCGTCAACGCCCTGCTGCACCACTTCGGCACGCTCTCGGCCGTGGGCGGCGAACTGCGCCCGGGCATTGTTCACCGCCTCGACGCGGGCACCAGCGGCGTGCTCCTCGTCGCCCGCCACGACGCCGCGCACCGCGCCCTCGCCGCGCAGTTCGCACGCCGCACCGTGGACAAAATCTACTGGGCGCTGGTTGAACGGGAGGTCAAGCGCGATGCCGGCGTCATTGACAAAGCCATCTCCCGCGACCCCGTCCGC
>PNKC01000155.1 GCA_013822275.1 Anaerolinea sp.
AGCAGCCCGCCGCGCTTCCGCAGCGGCGTCGCTGCCCACGACGGGAACGCGGCTTTCGCTGCGGCGACAGCCAGTTCCAGTTGATCCCGGTCGGCGCGGGGTGCGGTCGTCAGGATCCGACCGGTCGCGGGGTTGATCACGTCAATGGTGTCAGCGCCCCCGACCAGCCTTCCGCCGATCAGCAACCTGAAATCAGTGAGGGCAGACTCCTCGTGAGAGGCGTTCACGGACGGTCGGGTGGGCTTGTTCATCGGTAGCGTCGGACTCAGCACTTGTGCCGCTGATAGGGTTCCTTCGGTTTCCATCGCATCGACTCCTCTTGAAGTGAATCGCGAAACAGGCCGGCCCGATCCCACCAATAGCAGCAGGGTGGGGTTGCGCGAATTGGACCTGACCCGAGAGCAACGTGCTCCCAGCGAACGGGGCTCTCGGATCCGGGCCAGCCAGTCCTTGTCACCGGCGAGGTCCGGGCGACTCACGCCCCGATCTGACGGAATCGTAGGGGGTTCGCCGTCCGATCTCTTGGCGACACTTGAGGGTGATTAGGCGATTCTTGAGGGCGTTCGGAACTGACTCGGCGTCACGCCGACGAGGCGCTTGAAGTGGTGGGCAAACTGGCTCTGGTCGTAGAACCCGGCCAGCGCTGCGACCTCTGCCAGGGACAGGCCGGTCCCCGCACGCAGGAGGAGCTTGGCCCGCTCGACGCGGCGCGTGATCACGTACTGGTGGGGCGGCAGCCCGGTGGCCGTCTTGAACTGCCGGGCGAAGTGGTAGGGGTTGAGGCCGGCCACTGCCGCGATTTCGGCCAGGGTCGGGGCGGCGTCGAGGTGTTCCTCGATGTACTCCAGGACGGCACGGAGCCGCCACCGCGGCAGGACTCCGTCCCGCCCGCGCGCGGCCCGGCCGGGTGCCACGACATGCCGGATCAGGTGGACGGCCAGGACGTTGGCCAGCGACTCGGCCGCCAGCGGTCCGCCGGACGCCGTGCCGGCCGTCAGTTCGGCGCCGACCGCCTCCATCGCGGCCCGGAGGGGCGGGAGATCCAGGCCGTCGATCGCAGGGATAGCCACCCGCGCCGGGTCAAGGTCGAACGCTTCGGCGGCAACCCGCGCGACCAACTCCGGCTCCAGGAAGATGTGCAGTTCGTGCTTGGCCCCGCTCCAGCGCACTCGGGCCGGTCTGCCGGCCAGCACCACAGAGACGGAGCCGACGGGAGGCGGCGTGTGCCGCTTCACCCCGTCATACACCAAGTCGAATCCTTCCGGCGGGCGAATGTACAAGACAAGCCGGTGGTGATTCAGGGCGGGCGGGCAGAATTCAAAGTCGGGCGTCTCGCGGTAGCGAAACGCTTCTAGACCCACCCACCCGCGCCGGAGACTCGACGCGTGCGGCTCGAACGGGACGAGCTTTCGCAATACTTCAAAGGGCTCGCTCGGGTCGCCGCGTCCCGTCTCCTTCTGCTGCATGGCCCACCTCCCATGATGAGTTCAACCACCGGTGGAATTGTAAGGGTGCCCTCGCTGGTACTTCTGGGCGGGACTTGCGGTCTATTGGCGATTCTTGCGTGCATCCGGAACCGCCCCGATGTGTCTGGTGCCGGAGTTCGACCGTGGCAAGCCGCTCCGCAACCATTAGCCCCGCCGCGGGAAGTCGGGGCCAGCAAGAAGCTATTCACGAAGAAGCAATGCGGTGTTGCGCTTCACAGGTCGTCGTAGCGGATCAGTAGTTCCTCACCGGCAG
>PNKC01000156.1 GCA_013822275.1 Anaerolinea sp.
GGTCGTCCTGGCACCGATACTGTCACACCTCCCGGATAAAAGAAAGGGGCAGTACTTACTTTCGAAAGGTGACTCCTCCGATGCTCAGAATTTTTCGCAAGGGCTATCAACTGATCGACCAGATCATCAAGAGTTGCAACATGAACATGTGAATAGAATTCGATCGCTGCTTAGCTGAACTCAAAATTCTGAGCCGGAGAAAACGCTCTTATCACCAACGAGAGGTCACGAACCTTGCGGCAAGGTTTGGTGCGATGCGTTGTCACATCGCCTGCGGTGTGTCGGACGAATGGCACTTACTTCTCCCGAACACCTTTGAGCACCTGACGTTTAGCTTCGTGCCGAGGTACCATGAGGCGGTCATAGGGCTTGGGCCTGCGCTTCCTGCGCCGAGGCTCATACCGATCGGGCCGATCGGCGACCTGGTGACTGGCGATCGCATCCCGTATCTGCCCGTAAACGGCCTCACGGCACTCCCCGCGTCCTTCGCCCATCAGGGCGATCGCGGGTTGGAAGGCTTCGAGCGCTTGTACCGCCCCCGTGAAGCTGATCGATCGTGGCTCGGCGTCGTGCGTGACTGCGGCCTGAGCCATGATCGTGCGGATCAGGTTGTACGCCAGGATGTGTGCCCACAGCCCCTTGCGGACCGGCCCCGGCGTCTTGCACCGGAGCACGTCCATTTGCAGCGCCTGCTTGAGCGACCTCAGGTCCAGTTCCGCATTCCACCGCGCCCGGTAGGGCCCCGCGAGGTCGTCCCGGGCATACGCATTCGGGCTCAGCAGCGTCGTCGCGACGATCGGGACCCGCACCCGGAACCCCGGGCGGTCCACCCGGACGCGGCACTCGCGGGCGGTCAGGGACGCGGGCAGCGCCGCGTCCGCGTCCCGGTCGATCGACCGCGGCTTGGGCGGCCTGGGCCACTCGACGACGTGGTCGCCCTCGCCCCGCCGACGGCCGCGGCGGAAGTCGGCCTTGCGGTGCGAGGTGAACCGGCACACGCTCCCGACGCCCCGCCGCTTGAGCATCACCATCTCGGTCCACGCGCACATCAGCCGGTCGGCGAGCACGACGTCGCCGGGGCGGAACACGTCCAACAGCTTACGGAGGATCCCCAGTTCGCTCTGCCCCTGGCCCGCGTACCGGCGGATGCCCAGCCCCACGACCGCCCCACAGGCCAGCGAGAGCACGGCCGCGAGCCGGGCCAGCGGGAAGCCCAGGCCGGGCTTCTGGGCGACGGGCTGGGGGTACGCGGCCTGGTTCGCCGGCGTGTCGGGCATGGTTACCGAGGACCCGTCATACACGCACACCCGGCGGTCCTTCCACAACCACTGCCGGTTCACACCATCATCCAGTGCCCGTCCCGTCCGGAGGGCGGCCTCGGAGAAGAACGCCTCGGGCAGCCGCTCGCGGGCCCGGCAGTAGGCGCCGGTTCGAGCGGAGCACGGCCGGAGTCCGCGTGCGACCCGGTGCGCGATGAGGCGTGCGACGGCCGCCCGGCAGGAGTGATCGGCGTCGAGAACCTGTCCGAGAAACACCCAGAGTGTGACCACCGGGGAGAAGATCCGATCCAGCCAGTCGCCGACGGTGGCCCGCGCATCGGTGATGACCTCCTCGGTGAGAACGCTGGTGGACGGCAGGTCGCCGTCTTGGAGGAACTGACGCCGCAGGAAGCGCGCCTGCTGGCGGAACGACCCGGGGTGAGATCGGCGCATGGGAGTGGGCTCCGTGCCGG
>PNKC01000157.1 GCA_013822275.1 Anaerolinea sp.
GTCCGGGCTAGTTGCGGTCCAGGCTCGCCCGGTCATCAGATGAGACCAGCGCGAAACTCGGCACTTCCCGGCGGCTGCGCGTGGTCAATGTCGGCGACGCGACAGCCCCCTCAGCCGGGGGCTCCGCCGCGGCCAGCGGCGTGATCCGCGGTGCGGGAGCTGGCGCTGCGGCCACCGCGGCCCTGGCCGGCGCGGCCAGGCTCGATGTCTCGACCTTCCCGCTCAGGCTCGCCCCCTCTTCGACTACCAGCGCGCCGGCGCTCATCGTGCCGATGACCACGGCGGTGCTCGTCAGGAGCAGCCGCCCGGTGCAGACGATGTCACCCTCAAGCCGGCCGCGGATTTCAGCGTCATGCGCCTGGATCTTCGCGCGGGCCGTCGCGTCACGCTCGATCGTCAACAGGCCGCGGCAAACCACCTCGCCGGCGATGTTCCCCTCGACGCGGAGGTCCTGGTCGGTTTCGTAACGCCCGTCGAACGATGAGTGGGCGTCCACCATGCTGCTCACGTGCGCGGTGCCGGCCGGCCGCGGTTGGGTTTCGCCCTCCAGTTCCGGTCTGCGCTGCGGCCGTGAGACGGTCGGCGGCTCCGGCGCGAATTCCGGGCTGGCGTGTTCTTCATTCATCTGCTCCTCCTCGTAGCGGGCCCGCGGGTTGGCGTAGTGCCCTTCTCGTGGGTTCTTCTTGAGCTGCATAAGCCCTCCTTCGTTCTCTTCGGGGGCGCGACGCGCTCGCCATGGCCGAGCACTTTTCGCACCTTAGTAGGGTATTCCCTGTGCGTCTACCCCATCTTTGTAAAGGCACTGCGCGCGCGGCGTGGGCCTACCATAAGCACAAACTCAGTCGTCCCCTCCAGCACCAGCCCCCGCTCAGAGGACAATGTTGAAGAGCTTCCCCGGAACATAGATCACCCGCCGGGGCTCGGCCCCGGCCAGCAGCTCCACCACCCGTGAAGAAGACAAGACCGCCGCCCTCGCCTCCTCCTCGGACGCCGCCGCCGGCAGCGTCACGCGGTCCCGCAGCTTGCCGTTGACCTGTACCACGATCTCGATCTCGTCATCCTGCGCTACTTCAGGGTCGAACTCGGGCCAGGCCTGCAGGTGGATGCTGTAGGCCCCGCCACGCCGTTCCCAGAGTTCCTCAGCGATATGCGGGGCGATGGGCGCGGTCAGGAGCAGCGCCGTCGTCACCGCTTCGTCCCAGGCGACCCGGTCCACCGGCCCCGCGGCACGCGCCTTCTGCATAGCGGTCGAATGCTCCATCAACCGCGAAATGAGCGTGTTGAATCGGAAGCCCTCCATCTCCTCGGTCACGGCGCGGACCGTCTTGTGCGTCGCCCGCCGGAGGGCGCGGGTAGCCTCGGAAGACGGCTCGTCGGTCAGCCTCACGCCCTCAGTCGCCAACCCCCAGAGCCGGTGGAGCCACTTCACGATGCCGGCCATGCCGGAAGGGTTGTACGGCCCGCCCTGGTCCCAGGGTCCAACGAACATGAGCTGGCAGCGGAACGCATCCGCGCCCCATTGGGCCACCTGGTCATCGGGCGCCACCACGTTCCCCCGGCTCTTGGACATCTTCTGCCCGTCCGGCCCCAGGAGCGTGCCCTGGTTGAACAGGCGCAGCATCGGCTCGTCACCTTCAACGATCCCCATGTCCCGCGCCGCCTTCCAGAAAAAGCGCGTGTAGAGC
>PNKC01000158.1 GCA_013822275.1 Anaerolinea sp.
CCAGGAGCGGGGCATGACCCGCGGAGAGCTGGAAGACCGGGTCGTCCCCGACTGCGGACTCGACGAGAACGGCCGTCGCGAGTTTTCATTCGGACCGCGATCCTTCTCGTTCGTCCTGACGGGGGACCTCAAGCCGATGGTCCGGGACGAGAGTGGCAAGCTCCGGCCGGGCCTCCCCGATCCCGGCTCGAAGGACGACGCGGCGGTTGCGGCCGAATCAGTCGAGGAGTGGAAGCTCCTCAAGAAGCAGATCAAGGAGGTCGCCGCGATCCAGGCGGCCCGGCTGGAGCAGGCGATGGTCACCGGCCGGCGGTGGTCTCCCGAGGACTTCCAGACGCTGCTGGCGCGGCATCCCCTGATGACGCACCTCGTCCAGAAGCTGATCTGGGCGGGCTTTGACGCGAAGGGGAAGAAGGTCCTGACGTTCCGGGTCACCGAAGAGCGGGATCTCGCCGATGCCGACGACAATGCGATCACGCTCGACAAGGCGGCCCAGATCGGCCTTGCCCACCCGCTTGAGCTGACCGAGGCCGAGCGGGAGCGGTGGGGCGAAGTGCTGGGAGATTACGAGGTCATTTCGCCGTTCCCGCAGCTCGGCCGGCCGGTTTACACCCTCGAGCCAGCCGAGATGAAGGCGAAGGAGCTCGACCGCGTCAAAGGGATCAAGCTCGTCGCGCCGACGCTGGTCTTCACCCTCGAGAAGATGCACTGGAGCCGCGGCGTGGGGATGGACGGCGGGTGCTTCGACGAACACTCCAAGCAGTTTCCCGCGGCGGGCGTCACCGCGGTCATCGGTTACGAAGGGAACGTGGGGATGGGCTGGATCTCGCCCGATGAACTGCTGACGCTGACGTCGGTTTACTTCGTCGAGGGGATGCGGGCGCCGTCGGGATACGGCGGCTGGCAGGTCGGCGGCGGAAAAGACGCCCCGCTCCCCCTGGGCAAGGTTCCGCCGATCGTGATCAGCGAGGTCCTTGCCGATCTGCAGGTCCTCAAGAGCAAGGCGAAGTGAGGCAACGCGCGCATGGCGAAAAAAGCAGTCCCCGTTTCGACCCCTCGAGTCTCTCCCACGGAGGAGCGAAACCCGGCGCCCGGTCTTCAGCGACCGGCGGCGGAGTTTCTCTACGCGGAGGAGCTCGCGCGGCTCGCGGCGGAATCGGCCACCGAGCCGCGGCCCCCGGGCTGGAAGCTCACCCCGCGGGCGGTGCTGTCATTCGTGATGGGGGACCCCGAGCGGGGGCTTGCCGCCAAGTTCGTCGGACGTCGTGCGTTTCTCGAGCGGTGCATCGTCTCGCTGGCGACCAACCGCGGGCTGATGCTCATCGGCGAGCCCGGGACCGCCAAGAGCTACCTAAGCGAGCTGCTCGCGGCGGCGATCAGCGGCGACTCGACCCTCACCATTCAGGGGAGCGCCGGGACGACCGAGGACAATATCCGCTACTCGTGGAACTATGCCCTCCTGGTATCGGAGGGCCCGAGTGAACGGTCCCTCGTCCCGGCTCCGCTGTTCCTGGGGATGAAGCGCGGCCAGATCGTACGGTTTGAGGAGATCACCCGCTGTCCGCTGGAGATCCAGGACGTCCTGCTGTCGATTCTCAGCGACCGGGTCATGGCGGTCCCGGAGTTCCAGGACGAACAGCGGATGCTTTTCGCGCAGGCGGGCTTCAACGTCATCGCCAC
>PNKC01000159.1 GCA_013822275.1 Anaerolinea sp.
TGGAGCGTCTGGGCGAGGGCGGTATGGGGACCGTCTTCAAGGCCCGCCACCGGAAGCTGGGCCGCGTCGTGGCGGTCAAGCGCATCCGCAAGGAGCGGCTCGGCAACTCCGCCGCCGTGCGGCGTTTTCACCGCGAAATACGAGCCGCCGCGCAGCTCGATCACCCCAACATCGTGCGTGCCCTCGACGCGGACGACGTGGGCGGTACGCACCTGCTCATCATGGAGTACGCGCCGGGGGCCGACCTGGCGCGACTGGTCGGCAAGCACGGCCCGTTGCCGGTCGAGAAGGCGTGCGACTATTGTCGGCAAGCGGCGCTGGGCCTTCAGCACGCGCACGACCGCGGCATGGTCCACCGGGACGTCAAGCCGCACAACCTGCTGTTGATGCCGGGCGGCGTGGTCAAGGTCCTCGACATGGGCCTGGCGTGGATCGATCCCGGCGAGACCGGCGTCAGCAGCAGCACCTTGACGGGCGACGGGACCGTCGTGGGCACGCTCGACTACCTCGCGCCGGAGCAGGCGATGAACTCGCACGCGGTGGACGGGCGAGCCGACTTGTACAGCCTGGGTTGTACGCTGTACTTCCTGCTGACCGGCCACGCCCCTTTCTCCAGCGGCACGGCGCTGGAGAAGCTCTTGAAGCATCGGCTGGAGGAGCCCGAAGCGATCGAGCGGCTGCGGCCGAACGTCCCGCCCGCCGTGGTCAGTGTGGTACGAACGCTGATGGCCAAACGGCCCGAGGACCGCTACCCCTCGGCGGCGGCCGCCGCGGTAGCTCTGGCCGCGGCTACGCGAAAGCTGAAGCCCGAGGCGCAGCCGGCCCCTGCTGACGTGGTGACAGAGGCCGCGGCGGACGGGTTTCTCCGGGACGACTCGCCCAGCCGGGGGGACACGGTCGCGATGCAGACCTCTCGGCCGCGGCGCTCGTGGCGGTCTTTGCCCTGGCTCGTAGCGGGCACGGCGTCGGGCGCGGCACTTTTGGCACTGGGGATACTCGGGATGTTCCTGCTCTTATCACGATCGCAGGATCCACCTCCCGCTCCGGTTTCCCGCCCGGCAGTGAAACCCGAGGAATTTGACCGGTGGGTGAAAAGGGTGGCGGCGCTTCCTCCGGAGGAGCAGGTGAAGGCTGTCGAGGCCGAATTGAAGCGGCGCAACTCCGGTTTCAACGGTACCGTGAAAGGAACGATCGGGCGCGACGTCACCGAACGCGACGTGGTCATCGGCTTGGAATTCCCGGCGGATCAGGTAACCGACCTTTCTCCGCTGCGGGTCCTGACGGGATTGACCAACCTGAACTGCAAGGGGACCGGCGAGCAGGTGGGGCTTCTCGCGGATCTATCGCCGTTGGCAGAACTGCCGCTGACATCCCTGGACTGTTCGAACTCGGCAGTGTCCGACCTGTCGCCGCTGAAAAAAATGAAACTGAGCCGGCTTAACTGTAGCCGCACCAAGGTGGCCGAACTCAAGCCGTTGGCAGAACTGCGGTTGACCTTCTTGGAGTGCAGTGAAACGCACATCACCGACCTGTCGCCGCTAGAGGGAATGCCGTTGGTGTACCTGTCCTGCGCCCTCTGCTCGCAGGTCACCAACCTCTTGCCGCTGAAAGGGATGCCGCTGGACCACCTGGACTGCTCTAACACTGGGGTGTCCAACCTGTCGCCGCTGGCGGGCATGA
>PNKC01000160.1 GCA_013822275.1 Anaerolinea sp.
CGCCAAAGCAGCAGGACATCCCGATAGGGAGCGAGCAGGCTCCGGTGGTGGACGGACGGGTCGTAGCTGCGCGCGTGGGCCAGCAGGCGGTCGTGAAGATCGGTTGGTTCGGTCATCTGGCTAAAAAGCTAGACCGTATGGCTTTTAAGTAAAACGAAAAGTAATAGCCCGTCCGGAGCCCCTGATGGTGGCGTGGTAGTGGTCGAGTAGTGGCGGAGTAGTGGTGACGCCAAGGATTCCTAGCGGACGCTAGGGGTGGCGTGTTCCGACTTGTATGATGAGGCAGTGCGGCGGCTGCCGCTCAGTCAGGTGTCAGAGTTCCTCTTCATGCTTTGGGTCTGCCTGGCGGAGAATTTCCTCCCATTGGGTTAATTCCGGCTCGGTAGGCTGCCTGAATTGCATTCCGACTCGCTAACGTATGGCTTTTAGCTAGAGTGCTGACATGGTGAGATTCGACAAACCCTGTATCGTAGTGGCTGGTGCCGTGGAGTATTTCCGCGAGCACATGGCTATCGGCGACTACCTGGCTCAGGAAGGCACATCCGAGATGACCTGGGTGGGTTCGGGTGCGGCCCGACTGGGCCTTGCCGGGCGCTGTCGGTTGGAGGATTTCGAGAGACTCTGCGAGGGCCGGCACCCGGCCACCGGCGAAAAACTCATGATCCGCGACAAGGGCGCGCACCGCCGGGTCTGCTTCTTTGGACAGATCTCGCCGCCCAAAGACGTCTCGCTTCTCCACCTCGTTGGCGGCGACCGGCGAATCGGGGGCTGGTGGCAGGAGGCCGTGGCGGAAACCCTGCGGGAGATGGAGGCGACCATCGCTACCCGTATCCGCCGCCGTGGTGCCAACGACGACCGGCCGACCGGCAGCATGGTGGCGGCGATGGTCACCCACGACGCCAGCCGCGCGCTCGATCCCCAACTGCACACCCACGTGTGCATCATGAATGCAACCTTCGACGAGACGGAGGGCCGCTGGCAGAGCGTTCAGCCTTCCGGCCTCTACCGGCATCAGGGCTATTTCCGCGAGGTCTGCTACAACAAGCTCGCGCAGCGGATGGCTGCGGCCGGCTACACCTTGGAGTCCGTGCGCGGGTTTGGATTCAACATCGCGGGCGTGCCGCCCGAGTTACGGGACCGATTCAGCAAACGGCGCCGGGCCATCCTCGCCCAAGCCAAGGAACTCGGCGTCGCTAACCAGGATGCCTTGCAGGCCATCGCCGGGGAGAGCCGGGCCGCTAAGACCGCAGCCACGGCGGCGGACTTGCGCACCCGTTGGGAAACGGAGGCCGGCCAGGAACTGGCGACCCTCCGTGAAGCGATAGCCCGGGCGGACGGCAAGGCGCAGCCGGGGCGACAGTTGTCGCCGCGCGTGGCGGTATTGTCCGCTGAGGCGCATGTTTTCGAGCGTCGGTCGGTCGTGGATGACCGCCTCCTCCTGCGCGAGGCCCTGATCGCCGGCCGCGGGCAGGTGTCCCTCGATTCCCTCAAGCGGGCCGTGGCCGGACGCGAACGCACCGGCGAACTCGTGCGCGCAGGCGACGAAATCGCCTCCCGCGAGGGTCTGGAATCGGAGAAGGAATTCAGCGGGTGGACTGCGGCCCAACGAAGCCGCAGGTCGGCGCTCGGTTCCACGCCTGCGCGGATGAACCTCGGCCCCGACCAGAAAGAGGCAG
>PNKC01000161.1 GCA_013822275.1 Anaerolinea sp.
CGCCGAACGCCGCTGGCGCAAAGTCAAGCCCGAGGTAGTAGTCCTGCACCGGGCGGTTGCGGTTGCGGGTGGCGAACTGCTTAGCGATTCCGAGGGTCAGGTCGGTCAGTAACTTGAGCGCCGGCTGGGCGGTGGTCAGCAGGTTCAATCCGCCGGTGAACGCGGACGACTCGAGGACGCCGACGGTCGCCTCGTCGGCACTGTCCTTGACATTGACGGTGAAAAACTGGAGCGCTGCGCCTACCTTCCCGACGCCCAACCCGATGCAGAGGGGGTAGCCGGCCACCGGGGCGGCCTGCCCGGCCCGCACCCGGTACACCTGGCTGAAGCTGACCGGTTCGCCGCTGTTACTGGGGAGTTGGTTCTGCGCCCGGAACGTGATCATGACAACGTGCTCGCCGCCACCCGGGTACTCTTCCACCCGGAGCCGGTCGAGGTGGATGTTGATCCGCGAGTCCTTCAGCGTGGGGTCGGCGGCGATGACGCCAGGGTAGACGATCGGGAGCGAGGCCAAGCTGTTGACCGGGCCGGGCGCGATGAACCCGAGTTGGTGCGCGGTGTGCTGCCACGCCTTCGGCTCCCCCCATCCGAATATCGCGCCCAACCCGCCCCGCGTGCCCTCCTCCGGCGGAGGCAGCGCCCGGGCCGCGTCCGGGTCCCCCATGGCCCGCAGTGCCTCGGCCACCTCTTCCGGCGAGCGCGATCCGAGGACGGGAATGTCTGGGAAAAACGGCGGTGCGGTTTTGGCGGTCACGGACGGAGCCTCCGAAATGGGTGAAGCGCGTTGAGGGGAAAGAGAGGGGCTGGGGCGTCGAACCCGGAAGGTAACCGAAGTCACCGTCCACTCCTCACTCGGGGTTGCCCCCGCCGTCAGCGCACGGGTCGGGCGGTCGTCCGTGAGCCGCGCGAACAGGCCGTCCAGCGAGCTAGGCGGCCTCCCGCCCCGGCTTGTGGTGACCGCGGCATCGCCTCGGGCGGAGCGGGTCGCGCCCCCTTCCGCATCCCGGAGCGACGGCAGGGCAAGGCTTCGGAAATCGGCCGTCCCGACGGCGCCGAACACCTTGATCCCGTCGGGCCCTTCCTCGATCCCGTCCGGGATGCTGGCCTGGAGGTCCAGGCACCGCTCCTTCCCGGGTTCGATCGTCTCGAATGACCGGTCCAGCCCCGACTTCGGGAACACCGGAGAAACACCCCAGCCCGGTTCGAGGTTCAGCACGGCCACGTTCAGCGAAACGGCCGAGGTATTCCGGATGCGGAGGAAGGTCCACTCTCCGGGGTTCAACTCCGGTACACCGGCCGGGAACAGCTTGGGTTTGCGTTCATCTCCCTTCTGATACTTCTCCTGCTTGCCGAGCAGTTCGACGACCAACTTCCCGGCGAGAAGGGAGTCCTCGTCGTGGTTCTCGATCTCCTCGACGGCCCGGTAGCGGGCCAAGTGTTCGAGGCGCCGCACCACACGCCCAGGCTCTCGGTCGTCGGCCGGCAGCGGCGGGAGGTTCGGCAGAGGGTGCGCGGCGGCGTCGCCGATCGCCAGGTGGCCCGTCGCCGAGTCGAGCGAGACGTGGAAGTCGGCAGGGTCGTTCGGCCCGGCCTCCTCGACCCATCCCTCGTCAGGCTTCGGCAGGGCCCGGCGCACGGCATCGAGCCGCG
>PNKC01000162.1 GCA_013822275.1 Anaerolinea sp.
ACTAGCCCCGTGGAGTTACCAGCGTGGTTCGCGCCGGTTGAAACCGCCGCCGCCGCCGCCGCCGCGTCCGCCGCGCCCGCCGCCGCCGCCACCACCGAAGCCGCCGCCGCCGCGCTCTTCGCGCGGGCGGGCTTCGTTGATGTTCAGGCGCCGGTCGCCGAGTTCGGTACCGTTGAGGGCGTTAATGGCCCGGTCGGCTTCCTCGTCGTTCGGCATCTCCACGAAGGCGAATCCCCTCGATCTACCCGTCTCCCGATCGGTGATGATACTCACCCGATCCACTGTTCCATACGCCTCAAAGTGGCTCCGGACCAGGTCTTCCGTGGTGCCGAAGCTAAGGTTGCCAACAAAAATATTCTTCAAACAGATTCTCCTTCGTATTTGAGGACCAGCCAGACGGGGAGGGGTTGCCGACGGGGGGAATCAATCCAGCGGGCCAAACACTCATTCCTATCCAAGCACAGAGATCAAATACATGTGCAGAATACCAGACCTGGACGGAAATTGCCAGTACTTTGTTTCTCGCGGGGCGCGAATTCGTCCGCCCGTGCTCGATCTTAGAGCTTTCGGACCAGCGTGTAGTGGGCTCCCCACGCCCTGCCGGCGGCTTCCAGGCGGCCCTCGGCGCGGCCCGGTCCGGGCGCCAGTCCGACCGGGGGCAGCACGAGGGACCGGGCGCCCGCATTGGCGTCCGCGGCCACGGTTGCCGCGCCCAGCGCGAAGACGGCCCTGGCTGCGGCGGGCAGTTGCGGGAAGCGCAACTCGACCTCGTAGCGGCCCGCCTGCTTCACTTCCACCTCGTAGTGGCCGAGGGCGTCCTCGGTCCACTGCGCCCGCGGACCGCGCCAGTCCTGGCGGGTCAGCAGCACGGGGTTTTCGAGATCCGACCCGAGCCAGATGCGGGGCGGAGCATAGCCGGCCGAACCCACGTCGGCGAACCAGCGCTCGTATTCGGCGCGCAGGTCTTTCACCACGCCGGGCCAGAGCATCGCGATGTCGGTCTTCTCGAAGGGGTCCACGTCAAGGTTGTACAGTTCCTCGCCGTTGACGAGTTTCCACTTGCCGCGGCGGACCATGGACTGGCGGAACGGTTCGGGCTCGTCGCCGCGGTGCCATTGGATGAAGAGCGGCCGCTCGGGCGGCGCGGGCTTGCCCTGGACGGCGTCCCACAGCGAGACGCCGTCGATCCTGCGGTCCTTCGGCGCGGGGACGCCGGCCATTTCGAGCAGCGTGGGCATCAGGTCGATGTGCGCCGCGGGAGCGTTGACGCGCGAGCCGGGCTTGATGCGGCCGGGCCACTTCATGAAGCAGGGCACCTGGATGCCGCCCTGATAGGGCGAAGCTTTCAGGCCGCGCAGGCCGGCGTTGTAGCGGCCCGCCTGCTGCGGGCCGTTGTCGGTCATGAAGAGCACGATGGTGTCCTGATCGAGCCCGGTCTTGCGCAGGTGCGCGAGGATGCGGCCGAGGCCATGATCGACGTTCGCCACCATGCCGTAGATCCTCTCCGTGGTTTCGTTCAAGCCGCGGCCGCGGAAAGGCGCCACCCATTCGCCGCCGATTTCGAGCGGCGTGTGCGGAGCATTGGCGGCGAGGTAGGCGAAAAACGGCTCGCCGCGGTGGCGGTCAATGAAGGCGAGCGTTTCATCGACG
>PNKC01000163.1 GCA_013822275.1 Anaerolinea sp.
GCGGTTTCCCTCTCGCCCGGCGCTTCCGCTCGCCCCTCCGGCAGTTGCACGGCCAATGCAACCGGAGCCCGGCTGTGCGCGGCGCGGCTGAGCCGCACAGCCGGAACCAGCCTTATTGCCTGAACCTCTTCTGTGGAAGTCTTCTCCGGCGCCGCCGTCTGCTTGGTCTCCCGCGCAGGCGGGTTGCTGATCACCGGCGCCTCGAAGGCTGGCGCTTCGGCGCCACCGCTCGCCTCCACTGCCAACTCAGCCAACTCAGACCCTGACTGCACTTCCGGCCCAACAGCATCATCATGTCCGGCTTCCACCACGCTCTCGAAGCGCTCCGCCGCGGCCGGGCGACTGCTCTGCGCTGGCGGCGGAGGGGCCGGCCGAACCGGAGCCGTTTCGTGCGCCGCTGCGCAGCCGCAGTCGCCGTCAGTCGCCACTAGGGCCCGCGCCGTGTCCGGGCTGGCTGCATCGTCGGCCGCGGCTTCCCGCAGCTCATTCGGGAACAGCGCGCTTTGCGGACCGGCTTCCGTCCCTAAGGAGAGCGGGAAAGAAGTAAATGTGGTGGCCTCCCCAGTCGGGCTGTCCGGTTCTCGGACCCCCTCGGCAGCCTCGGCCCCCCCCGGCAGGCACGCCGTCCACAGAAGTAAAGCTCCCGCGAACTCGCCGCCGTCCCCGGATTGCCCCGCGGCCGCTGGCATTGGCTCTTCGCCAATCGACAGCAGGCCGGACTCTGCAATTGCCACAGTCACGCGCTTTCGATTTGCATGACAAGGGCCAAACGAGGCCAACCTCCTGTTTCGAGCCGCCCACCCCGCGCTGCGTCCCGCCCGATTCCAATTCGGGACGCCTCAGTCTTCAATTGGTGTTCCAACTTGAAACCCGCGGCGGAATATCGTCTGAATTCGCCACGAATTCTGTGGCATCCGGCATGCAAGGAATCGGGTGGAGACGAAGGAAATGGATCCGATCACCATCACGGCGGCTTCCGGGCTCCGGGCCCGGATGGAGGCCCTCGACCTGCTCGCCAACAACATGGCCAATCTGTCCAGTCCCGGCTATAAGGCCGACCGCGAAGCCTACCATACCTACCTGAGCGAGGAAGCGGCGCAGGCGGCCGCCCTTGGCGCCGGACGGCCGCAGCCGCTCTCCCCGGTTGTCGAGGGCCAGTGGACCGACCTGTCGCAAGGCAGTCTCACCATCACCGGCAACCGCCTCGATGTCGCATTCTCGGGCTCGGGTTTCCTCGTCGCCGGCGGCCCTGCCGGTCCGCTGCTATCGCGCGGCGGCACGCTGCAGATCAGCAAGGACGGCCGCCTGCTTACGGCGGAAGGCCATGAACTCCTCACCCGCGACCCGGACCGCAAATTGCGCGCCGATCCCCTCCTGCCTGTTCAGATCGACCCCGACGGCACTGTCCGGCAGAATGAGTTGCCGCTCGGACAACTGAAGATCGTCGGCCCGCCGCCTCCGGACGCACTCGCGAAGCGCCAGGGCCTGTACTTTGCTCTCGACGCCCGCACGCTCCAGGCGCTCCCGGCCGCCCAGGGAGAACTCCGCCAGGGGGCCCTGGAATCCGCCAACCTCGGCCCGTCCGAAGCCGCGGTGCGGCTGGTTAACGTTCTGCGGCAATTCGAAACTCTCCAAAAAGCCATGCAATTA
>PNKC01000164.1 GCA_013822275.1 Anaerolinea sp.
ACCGGAGGTTTTGAAGTTCGAGGATGCGGGCCTGCTGTCGTTGATCCAGAGCTACACGCGCGAGGCGGGTGTGCGCAATCTGGAGCGGGAAACCGGCAACGTGTGCCGCAAGGTGGCGCGGTTGATGGTCAACGCGCAGTCCGCGGCGGAGGCCAGGCAGGAGGCGGAAGGCGGCGAAGCGCCGGCAGCCGGGGCCGCCTTCCCGCAGGTGGTGGTAGACGAAACGAAGGTGGCCGAGTTGCTGGGGCCCGCGCGGTTCCGCGACCAGTTGGCCGACAAGCGCCCCGAGATCGGCGCCGCGAACGGCTTGGCCTGGACCGAAGTCGGTGGCCAGTTGCTCACCACCGAAGCAACCATCATGGACGGGCGCGGCCGTCTGACAACCACGGGCAAACTCGGCGACGTGATGCAGGAATCGGCCCAGGCGGCGATGAGTTTCGTTCGTTCGCGCGCCTCCATGCTGGGGCTGCCCAAGGATTTCTACCGCCATCTTGACATCCACATCCACGTGCCCGAAGGCGCGATTCCCAAGGATGGCCCGTCGGCGGGCATCACGATTGCGACCACGATCTCGTCGGCTTTGACCAAGATTGCCGTCCGCCGGGATGTGGCGATGACGGGCGAGATCACGTTGCGGGGCAAGGTCCTGCCGATCGGCGGCGTGAAGGAAAAACTGCTTGCGGCGCACCGGCATGGCATCTTCGAAGCCATCCTGCCGCAGGACAACGAAAAGGATCTGGTCGATGTGCCGGAGAATATCCGCAAGGAAATGAAGCTGCATTTCGTGCAGTCGATGGACGAGGTTCTGCGTATCGCGCTGGCCGAGGACCTCACCGAGCACGCGGCCAAGGCGAAGGCGCAGGAAGACGTGGAAACACCGGTAATTGATGCTCCGGCGACGCCGCCCGGAGAGACGCGGGCGCACTAAGGGCTGACTGGCAATTGGTGACGCCGGCCGAGTTCGTGTTGAGCGCCAGCCGGCCGGAGCAGTTTCCCGCGCCGTCGCTGCCGGAGATCGCCTTTCTGGGGCGGTCAAATGTGGGAAAATCAACGCTGCTGAATACGTTGACGGGGCAGCGGGGGTTGGCGTTCAGCTCAAGCACGCCGGGCCGGACGCAAGCGGTTAACTTTTTCCGGGTTGACGGCCGATGGATGTTCGTCGACTTGCCGGGGTATGGATACGCGCGTGCCCCGATGCCGTTGGTGGCTTCCTGGAAGGGAGTCATCGATAGCTATTTGCGGGACCGGGAGGTCCTCGCGCTGTGCATCCTTTTGGTGGACGCCCGGCGCGCCTGGATGCAGCCCGACCTCGAGTTGAAGACCTGGCTGGAGTATCACCATCGCCCTTACCTGGTAGTGGCGACGAAGGTGGACAAACTGAACCAGAGAGAGAAAAGTGCGAGCCAGAAGGCTTTCCGTGAACATTATCCGGCAGGGGACGTCATCTGGTTTTCGAGCCCAACGGGCCAAGGAGTGAATGAGATTTGGCAAGCGATCTGGAAAATACAAAGCCGGTAGGCTCCGAGCAGGAGCCCGCCGCCACGCCGAACGCGGAAGCCGAGACGCCCGCAAAGCCCGCTGAAGGTCCGCCTTCGCGCCGGAAAGCCTCGGAGGGCAACGCCAAGGCGGCGTCCAAGCCTGCGGAGACGC
>PNKC01000165.1 GCA_013822275.1 Anaerolinea sp.
TGATCCATCACCCGCTCGCCGCCGCCAGACACCACCCGCCCCGAGTAGTCGAGCAATTCCAGCACCAAACCGTCCCGCACCAGATACGTCGCATGCAACCCCACCGGCCGCGCCAACTGCAAGAGCGCGGCGGTACTTTCCTCCGTCGCGTCCAACTCCCACCAGAACTCAAACCCCAGCAGCCCTTCGTAAAACCGCCGCGAGCGCTCTCGGTCCCGCACGCACAACCCGACATGATTGAAAACGACCGGCCGTGAACCCATTACGACCTCCCGTACCGCGTCAGAACCACGGGGCCACCGGCGCCAATCACCACCGTTTCACGCTGAAGAAACCCGCCGACGCCCTCCTCGGTCACCCACGACTGCACGCTCAGCACCATCCCCTCCTCCAACACCGCATCGCGCCCACGCCCCAACCCGATCACTGGCGGCTCAGCGCCCAACCCCAACCCGTGGGCAAGCACCACCGAAGCCGCGCCGAAGCCACAGCCCTCCCACACGCGATACAGATCAGACCCCACACCACCTGCGCGACAAGCACTCAACAACGCATCCATCCCAACAGCGCATCGCTCACCCAACGACTGCAAGTCGCCGCCGCCCACCGAAACCGTTCGCGCCAGTCCAGCCTCATACCCGGCATACAGCGCCCCCGGCGCCAACACCACCAACTCCCCGTACCCCACCACCCGATCTGACGCCACATGCCGGAGCGCCACCGCCCCAGAGGCAACAAAGCACACACTCTCCGACGGCGGCACAGGCGCCCCCAGCCGCGCCACATGCTCGGAGTACACCCCGAGCAACTCCCGCTCCGAAACACCCGGCCGCAAAGCCGCAGACATCGCACTCAATGCTGACTCCGAAATCGCCGCGCCACTACAAGACACGTGATCTCCGCGTCCGTCTTCACCCGCCGGCAAGCCTCAAGAACGGCACCGCCATCCACCAACTCGGCCGAAGGAGCCAACGACGCGATCATCGCCCCACTAGAAGCCGTCAACCCATCGGTCCCGATCCGCCGCGCCTCCCGCAGTCCCGGAATGGAAGCCACCGACGCCATGAGATTCGCCGGATTCCAGCTCAGCGGATACAGGTCCTCGCGCTCGATCTCCGGGGGCACCCCCTCATCCCACGTGGACAGCAGATGCACCCGACCGGTCGACCGCACCACCACACACACGGGCGCGAACGGCAACACCCCTGCGCGGCCCAACAACCGCGCGCCGCACACGTAGTGCACATTGCCGGCCCCACCAAGAATCAAGGCATCCAGGCCAGAAACGTCCATGCCGGACAACACCTTCGCCCGCCGCTCAGCCCGCAACGCAGCGAAGTCGACCCGACACGAGTCCTCCAGAGCCATGACGCCAACGCGCACACCGGAATCCCGCGCCACCGGACTCATGCCGAAGCCCCATACGGCGCATAATCCGAGCCGCTCAACTTGACCCACCCGTTATCCGTCACGGCCACAATGTCTTCCGCCCGGTACCCCGCCGAACCCTCGTCCCACATCACCGGCTCGAACACCATCACCATCCCGGGCTCGACCACCAGCCGGGAGTCGAAATCCTCGCCGAGGTCCGTCCCGATCAGCGGCATCTCCGCACTGTCGGTGCCCACCCCGT
Source organism: Anaerolinea sp. (assembly GCA_013822275.1). GTDB lineage: Bacteria > Chloroflexota > Dehalococcoidia > Tepidiformales > Tepidiformaceae > PNKC01. Next base: position 1,634 of record PNKC01000165.1, read on the forward strand.
GCGCCAGATAGAAA
>PNKC01000166.1 GCA_013822275.1 Anaerolinea sp.
GGCCAGCGAGTTCCCGCCTGTCTCCACCGCTGAGTGGGAGGCCACGATCCAGGCGGATCTGAAAGGCGCCGATTACGAGAAGCGCCTGGTCTGGAAGACGGACGAGGGCATCGCGGTGCGGCCTTACTACCGCGCGGAAGATGCCCCCGCGGCCGCGCTGGCGCCCGGGCAGTTCCCATTCACGCGCGGCGTGGCGCAGGCGTGGGAGATCGTCGAGGATCCTTCGATTCCCGCAGGCGCCGTCAACGCCTCTCGGTTCCACGAGAACGGGGCGGCCAGCGTCGAGGAGTTGGCATTCGCTCTTTCGGAGGGCGTCGAACGGCTGGCGGCGGCGGAGGACCCCGGGTTCGAGGCCGCATCGCTGGTGTTCGTTTTCGCCACTGGATCGAACTACTTCTTCGAAATCGCGAAACTGCGCGCCGCGCGGATGCTCTGGGCGCAGGCCGTAACGGCCTTCAAGGTCACGGCTCCCGAGGCGGCTCGCATGCGCATTCACGCGCGCACGGCGCTCGCCAATAAGTCCATCTACGACCCTTACACGAACCTGCTGCGCGCCACCACCGAGGCGTTGTCGGCCGTCATCGGCGGGTGCGACTCCCTGACCGTGATGCCCGCCCGCTTCCCCGAGCGGCTGGCGCGCAACGTGCAACTCATCCTCAAAGAGGAATGCCACCTCGATGGCGTCGCCGACCCGGCGGGCGGCTCTTACTACGTCGAGGCTCTGACCGATGCGATTGCGCGCGAGGCTTGGAAGCTGTTCCAGCAGGTGGAAGAGCGGGGCGGCTTCGCCGCGGCCGAAGGCTTCGTCGCGGAACGGCTGGCTGCCTCGCGGGCGGAGAAAGAGAAGGCGCTGGCCACGCGCCGCCGCGTCCTGGTCGGAGTCAACAACTACCCTGACCTTGGCGAGCGGGTTCTCAGTGACGCAACCGACCTCGCGCAGGCCGGATGGCGCATGGCGCGCGCCTTCGAAGAGATCCGGCTGAGGACCGAGCGGCACGCCGCCGCCGCGGGCCGCACGCCGCGTGTTCTGCTGCTGAAGCGCGGCGACCTGAAGATGCGCATGGCGCGCGCCACGTTCTGCCAGAACTTCTTCGGCTGCGCGGGCTTTGAGATTGCGGAGAGCGTGGAACTCGATCCGGCCGCGGACCTCATTGTGCTCTGCTCTTCCGACGCGGAGTACCTGGAACTGGCCCGCGATGTTGTGCCCCGGACCAGCGTCCCCGTGATCGTGGCCGGCAACCCGAAGGAACAAATAGCGGAATTGCGGGCCGCCGGCGTCGCCGGATTTGTCCACGTCCTGTCAAATCAGATTGAAACGCTGACCGAATGGCAGGATAAAGTGGGGGTGAAACACTAAAATGCGACCCGATTTCTCTAAAATCCACTACCGCCCCGAACCAAAGGGCGAGGCCGCGGCAGCGCCCGCTGAATGCTTGTGGGAAACGCCCGAACAGATCGGCGTGAAGCCCTGGTACACGGCGGAGGACCTTGCCGGGCTGGAGCATCTGGAGTACGCCGCCGGTCTGCCCCCCTATCTGCGTGGGCCGTACTCGACCATGTATGTCATGCGGCCATGGACCATCCGGCAGTATGCCGGGTTCTCCACCGCCGAGGAGTCCA
>PNKC01000167.1 GCA_013822275.1 Anaerolinea sp.
GTGTCGAAGTGGCGTCGAGTCCGGCGGCCAGTTCCGGGCTGATCGCTATGTGGAGTTGCCCCAGGATCTCGCCGTCCGCTGAAAGTGTGAGAGCGGCCCACTCCAAACCGGGAGCCTGCCCGGTCTTTTCTCCAGGCAGAAGATTGACCTCCCGGCCGAAGCGTCCGCCGAGCGCGCCGCCCAACGGGCTGAGCATCTGTTGTAGGGTTTCGAGAAAAGTCCCTCGGATCTCCTCCTCCGCGGCATCGTCGAGCCCCGCCGCGCTGAGAACCAGCCGGCCGATTTTTCGCCACACGGCCGGCCCCGCTGCGGCATGGATCGCGGCTCCGGGAGCGGCGTCAACGCCCTGACGCCAATGGAGCAAGCCGTCCTGGTCCTCCGGGGGAGCCCCGCTCCCCACTTCGCCGCGGCATTGGAGTCCGGTGAGCGCGGAGAGTGCGGGTCCAGCCAGGCCGGCCCACTGTTCCGAAATCCACTCGATTGGCGAAGGCATGCTTCCTCCCTACGCGCCCCTTCCCCCCGGCCATTTCTTTTGCAGGAATGCGCGCAAGCGCACGATGGCTTGGGTCTTGAGCTGGGAGACGCGCGATTCGTGCAGATTGACAATGCCGGCGATCTCGCGAAGCGTCAGTTCGTGCTGGAAGTAGAGGCCGAGGACAGTTCGCTCGACATAGGGCATCCGCGAAATCGCCTGGGCGAGCAGCCGCCGTAACTCGGCGCGCTCGAGCAACTGCAGCGGCCAGTCCTCTTCTTTGTCGGCGACAAAGCGCAGCAGGTCGCGGCCCTCTTCGTCGGGGGGGTGATGTTCGAGGCTGCCGACATTGATTCCGCGGGCCTCGGAAAGCCACTCGTGATACTCCTCAAGCGCGATGCCGAGCGCCTCGGCGATCTCCTCCTCCGAGGGTGAGCGATGGAGCCGTTGCTCGAGTTCGCTGATCACGTTTTCAATCTGCTTGGTGCGGCGGCGCTGCTGCCGTGGCGCCCAGTCGAGCCCGCGAAGGCTGTCCAGAATCGCACCGCGGATTTTGTACTCCGCGTAGGTCTTCAGTTTGACGTTCTGCCCCGGATCGAAGCGGTCGATTGCCGATATGAGTCCAACAATTCCGGTGGAGACGAGGTCTTCGAGGCAGACGCTGTCGGGCAACCGTTCGTGGATGCGCCGGGCAATGAGCCTGACTTGGGGGAGGTGTTCGAGGATCAACTGCTCCCGCTCCTCGGCCGATATCAAGGCGGAGGCCTGATAGGGGTTGGCGGCGGGAGCGGCGGTCCCGTCCGCGGCTGCTTTCTTTAGGGCCCTGCCCGCGCTTGCGCTTCCGGCTGCCGGCATGGCTACCACTCCTCCTGCGTCTGCATCGTCATCTCCTTATGCCGCGGCGGACCGAGCGGCCAGCGGTTTCTCGAGGAAGGCCAGCAGAATCTCCGGGCTGGCCGGTTCGAGATCTTCGGGCACTGACTGACCAGTGCCGAAATAGGACAGAGGCAAGCTGCTCCGCAGGGCGGCGGTCAGAACGCCGCCGGTTGCCGCGGTCTCGTCCAGATGGGTGAAGATCAGCCCCTGGGGGGCAAAGGCGCGCCAGTTCCCAAGCATGCGCTCGATATCGGCTGAGCGCATGGCGGCAT
>PNKC01000168.1 GCA_013822275.1 Anaerolinea sp.
GGCGGCCCGGACGAACCCGGCGAGGGCCCGGGCAACTACGTCACCCTGGTGACCAGCGGCGACGACGGGAAAACGTGGTCCGCTCCGACGTTGGTGATCGACCCACCGGGCCAGGTGCGCGCCTACGACCCGTGCCTGTGGACCGACCCGGACGGCCGGTTGTGGCTGTTCTGGGCGCAGTCGTTCGGGTGGTGGGACGGACGCTCCGGGGTGTGGGCCATCACCACCGACGACCCTGGCTCGGAGAAGCCGAAGTGGTCGGCCCCGCGACGGCTGATGGACGGGATCATGATGAACAAGCCGACCGTACGCAAGGACGGAGCGTGGCTGTTTCCGGTGGCGATCTGGGAGCGGAAGGCTGACGCCCGGACGCCGGTCGAGCAGCAGCACGACCCTGGCGCCGCAAGTGGGGCGAACGTTTGGCTCACGACCGACAAGGGGAAGACGTTCGAGTGTATCGGGCAGGTGCGGGTACCAAAGCGGGTGTTCGACGAGCACATGCTGGTCGAGCGGAAAGACGGCGAACTGTGGATGCTGGTCCGGGCTGCCTACGGGATCGGTACGAGTACCTCTACGGACGGCGGCAAGACCTGGGCGGCAGGGAAGGAGACGGCCATCCCCCACGTCAACTCGCGGTTCTTCGTCCGCCGACTCAGTTCCGGGAAGTTGCTTCTGGTGACCCACGAGCCGCCCGACAAGAAATCGCGGTCGCACCTGACGGCCAGGCTGTCGGACGACGACGGCAAGACGTGGAAGGGCGGGCTGGTGATCGACGAGCGGGTCGGGGTGTCGTACCCGGACGGGGTCCAGGCGGCGGACGGCACGGTTTCCCTCATCTACGACTTCGAGCGGACGAAGGCGAAGCAGATTCTGATGGCGACGTTCACCGAGGCCGATGTGATTGCGGGCAAGGTGTCCGACAAGGCCCGACTCCGGGTCGTCGTGAATCAAGCGACCGGCGAGCGGAAGGGGAAGTGACACCAAGCTGCGCGACGAATTATTTCCACGTTCACCGGCGTCAACACGCTCGACCTTGCCATGCAAGTCAGAACATTCGCGGAGGATACCGCGGGCAATGTCGAAGGGACGCCGATGATCGTGAACGTGGAGTGAACCCCAATTTGCTGATGTGTAATAACGGTTATGCTCTTGGATTCAGTCGCTTCAACTCTGCCCGTAGAAAGACCATCGCAGTATGACCCTTCTTCATCCACTCACTGACTGTCCTGTAAGGGTGGTCATGAGGCTTTCCGGTATCGGGCCGGGGCCTCGTCGTTGGCGGGGTGGGGCCGCCGGAGCACGAGCCGGCGCATGGCCAGGTGGGTCATCGCCTCGCCCGAGCGGGCGCCCTTCTCCCCGTCCGCGGCCAGACGCCGGCGCCGCTCGAGCCACGAGCATCGTGCGCCCCGCCGCCCACCGCCTGGGCGGGTTGCCCCGCCCCTCCTCGCCCTCGGGCCGGCTCACCACCGCAATCCGGTACTCGGCATTCTCGGCGGCCCGGGCGTGCGGACCGTGGCCGTGGTACTTGCTGCCCGCCCGAAGTAACTTCGGCCGGGGGAACTCCGCTCCCGACACCCTCCCCCGCACGACCGGGGCGGCGGTCCCGTCGTCGCCGCTGGC
>PNKC01000169.1 GCA_013822275.1 Anaerolinea sp.
GCGCCCGAGGTTGCGCAGAACGAAGGACACCAGGTGGTAGCCGTCCAGGAACTTGAAGGGCGACTCGCCCAGCGTGTAATGTCCGCAGGGCATGGCCACGACTTTGTGGTCCAGACCGTACTCGCGGCAGCGGCGCAGCGTGTCCTGGCTGAGCGAGGGAAGGAACGTGGTGTCGTAGCGGGCGTACAGGAACAGGCTCTTCTTCGGCAGCGCGGCGAACCTGGTGAAGTAGGAAACGGGGCTGATGGCCATCCACAGCTCGCGCAGCGTCTCCAGGTCCAGATGCGGTTCCAGCCCTTGCCGCACATGGATGGTGGACAGGCCCGTCCACACGACGTCGGCGAAGAAAGTCGAGCAGTGGTTGAAGGCGTTCACCTTCAGCCGCGCGTCGTGCGCCGAAGCGAGGAAGGCATAGCAGGAGCCCAGGCTGGTGCCGACGATGGCGATGCGGCGGGCGCCCTGGCGCTCCAGCCAGTCCACGGCGCAGCGGATATCGAGCACCGCCTGGCGCGTGGCGTCGACGGTGCGGGCGACGTTCGAGGATACGGCGTAGTCGGCGCGCTCGAGTTCGGCGGGCATGCGGTAATCGTGGTAGGGCAGGCTCAACCGCAGGGCCGCGACGCCGAACTTCTGGAAGCCGCGGGCGAGCGCGTTGTGGGCATCGCCCGGAGCGTTCCAGTGCGGAAGAACCAGCACCGCCCGCGAAGGATCACGGCCCGGGAACCACTGCCCGTGGACGACGTTGTTTTCCGGGTACGGCGTTGTGACGTTGGAGACAAACCGCAGCAGCGGGCCGCGCAACTCGAATTCATCCGGCGTGCGGTGGGCAAAGAACGATTCGCTGTCTTCGACGGCCCGGCGGCTCAACTGAAGGAGCCATTCGAGGGGGGTGTGTCCGTTGCGGCCGGCGGCGGGGGCGTGAGGCCACGCGCTGGCCCAATCGAGGCCCCAGTCAAATGGACGAACGACGCGATTGGTGGCGCGGAAACAGAGCGATTCTTCCCACCGGTTCATCCACCGGCTATAGCTGGACCCCAACCAGGACATGATGCAGGCGTACGCTTCAGGTTAGCATCCCGCGCGGGCGCCGCGGGCATTAGAATTCGACGCCCGGAGGCACCACGAACGCAGCGGCCAGAATCCGCCCCAACAAGCCGCGGCGTTCACGGAAACTCACCCAGTGCAGCCCCGCCACTTCGCCTTCGTCGCACCAGAAGCCCACGCCGCCCTTATCGTACCGGTCGTCGGACCACTCGTCGATGGTGTGGCCGTCAATCAGCGTGCGGAACCGGTTGCCGTGCACGGCGACGGTGAACTGGTAGGGCCGGTTGCGCTGCAGGATGACCGGCAGCGGCAGCTCGATGCGGGAAACCGTATTGGAGCGCTCCACGACGTAGCGGTAAATGCTTGCGCCGGAGATTTCGCCCGGCCGGCTGAGTACGATTTTTGAGGCGTAGTAGTTCTTCTCGTCGCCGGCGCGGAACGCCCAACTGATTGCTTTCTGGTCGATCTGGCCAAGGAAATCAACGTCGTAGTCGTGCTTTTCGAGAGTCGGCTTCCAAAGTTGCAGGCGGCCCGGCCGCGCCAAACCGTGGTCGAGTTTCCAGTTGCCCCGGCCGT
>PNKC01000170.1 GCA_013822275.1 Anaerolinea sp.
CGGCGCTCCCAATGCGGGAGGCCGGCCCTGATGTTCAGCCGGCGCCAGCGGATCAGAAGTGGAACTTCAATCCGAACTGGATCTGCCGTGGATTCTGGACCTGGCTGCCGACGACGCCGAAACTCGCCGGGGCGGCCAGGTTGGCGCCCGGGGGCGCCCAGGAAACGTGGTTGGTGGCGTTGAAGAACTCCGCCCGGAAGTCGAAGTAGTGGCGCTCCGTGAGGTTGAACTTCTTGCCGACCGAGAAGTCGACGTTGAAGAAACCCGGGCCCTGTTCGGTGCCGATCGCGGAATTGCCGAAACTGCCGTCGGCCGGCTGGCCGTACGGGCATTGGCCGTTGTCGACGCCTGCCGCGCAGAAAAACGAAGTGCGCTCGGCCGTGCCCATCGGCAGGCCGAACCAGTTATCCACGTTCCGCATCGATTCGTTGACCACCAACGTGCGGTAGCGGTTCGCGCGCACGTTGCCGCGTACCGCCTGGCCGGTGCGGTCCACCGCCCGCACCGTCAGCGGCACGCCCGAGCGTGCCGCCATCGTGTAGTTGATGTTCCAGCCGCCGAAGATCTGGTTCGCCACCGGGTTGGCGAAATCCACAGGTTGGCCTTTGCCGAAGGGCAGGTCGTACATGCCGCCCACGGTCAGGTTGCTCCGGATATCGAAAAATGCCAGGCCGCGGTTGGCGCGCCGGTCGTAGGCGTTCTGCCAGTAGGCGCCTTCGCTGGTGGTGAACCCGCTGCCGTAGTAGCCCAGGTTGTCCGTCAGCGTCTTTCCGTAGGTGTAGCTGACCATGAACTCCAGGCCCGAGGCGAAGCGCCTCCGGCCCATCATCTGCAGAGAATGGTAATCCATCGTCGCCGATGCCTGGGTGATGGCGATGTTGCCGAGATTCGGCAACGAGTTGATCAACGGACGCCGCAAGTTCAGGTTGCTCCAGGTGGAGAACGGGCCGGTTCCCGGAAGCGGCTGGTTGCCCTCGACCGGGGCAACCAGATGCGTGCCTTTCTGCGCGACATAGCCCGCCGAAATCGACGTGGCGCGGTCCAGTTGGTACTCCAGCGTGAAGTTGATTTGCGACGTGGTCTGCGGACGCAGGTGGAGGTCCCACGCGCGGCCCTGCAACTGCGGCACCACCGTACCCGCCGGCCTGGGCATGTCAAGCCGCAGGTTGGCTGCCACCACGTCGGCGAAGCCAGTGGTGATCGTACCCGGCGTCCGGACATCGTAGCTGAAATCCGTCTCGAGGAAGAACGGCGGGTTGAGCGGCAGGCGGAGATTGGCGCCTGTGCCTTCCATGAAACTCGTGTAGGCGTAGCCGCCGCGGACCACCAGCTTGTTGCCGAGCATCCCGGGGGTCCAGGCGAAGCCGAAGCGCGGCATGAACTGCTTCGTGTAGCCGTTGTAGGTGGCCCGGCCCAAATCGGTCTGCCCGGGCAGGATCAACTGGCCGGTGAAGGTGTTTACGTTGATCTGACGGTCGGCCACTTCGTAGAGCGGCTCCATGTACTCCCAGCGCATGCCGAAGTTCAGCGTCAGGTTTTTGGTGGCCTTCCAGTCGTCCTGGAAGAACAGCGCCGAGCGCCAACTCCGGT
>PNKC01000171.1 GCA_013822275.1 Anaerolinea sp.
AATCGACCGCCGGTCGTGAAGCGGCAAAGCCTGACGGCGCTGAGACCAGCGCCGAGCCGACGGGAGAATCGGGAGGCGACGGAGCCGATGGGGCCACGGGCGGGGCAGACCGTGGAGGCGGGACGGTCGCGGGACAGGGACGCAGCAGCGGAGGCGCACCGTACGACGGAACCCGGGCGCCAAAGACCCCGGAGGAGTCGATCCAGATCGCCGGACGCGAGCTCAAGAGCAGCGGGGCGGCGGATGCGAAAGGGGATCTCGCCAGCGCGGTCCGCCACGCCGCGCGGGCTCTCCAGGCGGCGGAGGCCTTCCCGAAAGACCCGAAGTGTGTCGTTCTCGCCGATGCCGCCCGCGGTCGCCTGAAAGCGCTGGAAGGAAAAGGGGTCAGCCCCGGCGACCTCTCGCGCAGCGGTCCCCTCGACACCCGAAGAATCATCGAATCTCCCTGACTGCACCGGCAGCCGCCTGACTTCCTGAAGCCTGAAGCCTCCAGCCTGAAGCCTGCCCCAATGTCGACCACGCCGATGCTGTCGCGAGTCACCTGTCCGCAGTGCTGGAACAAGTTTCAGCCCGAGGACGTGCTGTGGATCAGCGAACACCAGGACCTGTTCGGCATCGACAACCGCGTTCCGAATGCTCAACTCCGCTTCCTCCCGAGCCGGTTCTCGCCGCAGGGGGAGGCAATCGATCCCCGCGGGTTCCCCTGCCACAAGCTCGCCTGTCCCAAGTGCCATCTCGAAGTCGCCCGGCCGATGCTGGAGCTGGCGACATTCTTCCTGTCGATCATCGGCAGTCCGGGAAGCGGCAAGAGCTACTTCCTCGCCGCCATGGCCCGCCAGCTCCGCCGGACCCTCCCCCTCAAGTTCTCCACCGCTTTCGCCGACGCCGACGCGACCTTCAACATGCGGCTCAAGGAGTACGAGCAGAGCCTGTTCGCCAATGCCCGGCCTGACCAGGTCCAGGAGCTGCTCCAGCTCGTCAAGAAGACTGACGTCGGTGGAGACGGCTACGCCGACGTTCGGTTCGGCACCCAGTCGGTCCGCTACGCGCTGCCGTACCTCTTCACGATGCGGTTGCAGGACAATCATCCCAATCTCGAGCGGCGGGGATACGGGCGGACCGTCTGTCTCTACGACAACGCGGGCGAAAGCTATCTCCCCGGGCAGGATTCCGCCGCTGCCCCGGTGACGCGGCATCTCGCCGAGTCGAGCATGCTGTTCTTCGTCTTCGACCCCCTGCAGGACAGCCGGTTCCGCCGGCTCGACGAGTCGCTCAATGAGGGGATCGTCGACAAGTCCCACCTGGGATCGCAGGAGGGGGTGTTCGAGGAGGCGGCCACGCGGATCCGCCGGTTCGCCGGCCTGTCGAGCTCGCAGAAGTACAACCGGCCGGTGACGGTGATCGTCACCAAGTGCGACCGCTGGCTGCACCTGCTGTTCGACGAGCCGCGGGAGCTGACCGCGTTCAACCAGCGGCGGACCGCCGGTGAGGACGGGACCTTGCGACTGCAGAACGCCGTCGATGTCGGGACGATCGACCGGGTGTCGCAGCGGGTCCGCCAGCTCCTGGTCTCGACGTCGACCGAGATCG
>PNKC01000172.1 GCA_013822275.1 Anaerolinea sp.
CACCCGCTGCGAGTTCATCTACGCGCTCGCGGGCTTCGCCGAGGACAGCATCGAATGGCGCCGCCACTTCCAGGAGGCCTACGCAACCGCCGACGCCGTGCTCGTGCTGCTCACCGGCCCTGCTCTGCTCGAATCGGGCGTCAACTGGAAAATCGACTATGTCATGAGCAGGCAGGGTGTGCGCCAACTGCCCGTCTACCCCGTCGTGCTCGACCCGCAGGTCACCCGCGCCGCCTCCACCCTCGCCCGCCTCGCCGACCGCGCGTGGTTCAAGGGCGCCGCGCCAGAAGATGTCTCGGAAGTCGGCGAAATTCTCAACGAATTGGAGCCGTCCATCCTCCGCTCCGTGCGCTGCTTCATCAGCTACAGCCGCAAGGATGGCGTCGAGATGGCCGACCGCCTCATTGCCGACCTCGCCTCGCGCGGCATCCGCTGCTGGCGCGACACGGCCGACATCCCCGGCGGCGCGAAGTGGATGGAGGAGCTCGCCGGCGCCATCACGAACTCCACCCATGTCCTCTTCCTGATAACCCCGAAATCGCTCGAATCGCCCCATGTGGAGTTTGAAGTTACAAGTGCGAATAAGGCCGGGAGGGTTGTCATTCCACTGCTATGCCAGCCGGGGCCGCCGCCGTTCGGATTCCACAGCATCCAGATCATCCCCCTTTACGCGGGCTACGAGGACGGGTTGGAAAGGCTCATCCGCGACATCAGCACTCCGCGCGCCAGGGCCCAAACCGGAACCGCTTAACCACGCAAATTGTTACCTCGCCCCACACGCCTGAGTGTTACACTGACTCCCGCAACGTGCTCGCCATGAATCTTCGTCTCTGCTTCCTACTCCTCTCTCTGGCGGCGTTGATGCCCGCCCAGGCCAACCGCGGATACTATCGCTTCCCGGCCATCCATGGCGAAACCGTGGTCTTCGTCGCCGAAGGCGACCTCTGGCAGGTCTCGGTCAAAGGCGGACTCGCGCGCCGCCTCACCACGCACCCCGGCGAGGAATCGAGCCCGGCGTTCTCGCCTGACGGGAAGACCCTCGCGTTCACCGCCAACTACGAAGGGCCTGCCGAAGTCTACACCATGCCCGCCAATGGCGGCCTGCCCACGCGCAGAACTTTCGAGGGCGCCGCCGCGCGCGTCGCCGGATGGACCCCCGCCGGCCGCATCATCTATTCGACGACACGCTACTCCGCGCCCCCCGGCCTCCAACTCGCCACGTTGGATGACAAGAATCACACTGAACGAATCCCGCTGGCCCAGGCCGCCCAGGGCGCCTACGACGCCGCCGGAAAAACGCTCTTCTTCACCCGCTTCCGCTTCCAGGGCAGCCACGCCAAGCGTTACAAGGGCGGCACCGCGCAGAACCTGTGGCGCTTCACCGAAGGCGCCGAGGCCGCGCCGCTCACCGCCTCCTACGCCGGCACCTCCCGCGACGCCATGCCCTGGAACGGCCGCGTCTACTTCATCACCGACCGCGACGGCACGATGAACCTTTGGTCGATGGACGAGAAAGGCGGCTCGCTCCGGCAGCACACCAAACATGCCGGCTGGGACATCAAGAGCGCCGCCCAGCAGGGCGGCCGCATC
>PNKC01000173.1 GCA_013822275.1 Anaerolinea sp.
TCCGGATCGAATCCGGTCATGCGGTAGCGAAAACGAACCTTGCCCGGTGTGGAGAATCTCAGTGCGGTGAACTGTAGTTCGATGTCGCGTGTTCCGCCGCGGAGGTGCACGTTCGGGGCTGGCTCGGTCTGCCCCAGATTCGTGGAGATCTCCTCGATGACAACGCGCGGCGGCGGCAGCGTCCCTCCGGCGTTGGGGCGAATCCGGATGAAGCCGCGAGCCGTCGGGAACCAGATACTCCCGTCGGCTGCCCGCGCGCCGGCAGGCTGTGAAAGACCATGACACTCGATCGTCCGCAGGCCGTCCTCCTGGCCATAAGCGGCTATGCTCAGCGTGGATTTCGCGCCGTTTAAGACCGCCTCAACCGATGCGCCATCCAACTCGAAGACTCCACGCGGCGAACTCACCCAGAATGCGCCAGCCTCATCCTCAATGACCCGATAGAGCGAATGATCCGGAAGCCCGTGCCGGCTGTCGAGCACATGCTGCTCGTCCTTCGCGATCACCCGCAGCGTCCCAATGCCGGCGGCCCAGATCCTTCCCCGCGAGTCCTCATAGAGTGAGTGAACGATCTCCGGACTCAGCTCCGCGGCCGCCGCTTGATCCGGCCCAGCCGCCGTCAGCCGCCGCAGGCCATTCGAAGTCCCCACCCAGATGTCCCCGCCGGAGGCTTCAAGCAGCGCCGTGATGTCGGAATCGGGAAATTGAGCCGGTGGCAATGGACTCGCCGGCCGGCCTCCCGGGAAGCGGAACAGCCCGCGGCCCGCGGTACCCACCCACAGCCCGCCGGAACGGTCGAAAAGCAGCGCCGACACGCGCCGGTAGGGCGCGTCCGGCTCCACTCCGTACCGCCTGAACTGCCGGCCGTCGAGCTCAAATAGACCTTCCCAATTCCCATACCAGGGCCGCCCTGCCGGATCGAACGCCAGCGCGCGGGCTGTGAAGTACATCGTGGGAAGCGGTACCGGCTGGCTCAATAGCCGCTCACCATCCAGCCGGTAGACACCCCCGCGCCAGGTGCCCATCCAGAGCTCGCCGCCGCGGGCCTGCGCCACAATCGACGCGTAATCGCCCGCCAGCCCCTCGCTCATGCCATATGCCACGACGCGCGTATCCCGCCAGCGGCCGAGCCCGCCGCTCCGCATCCCGATCCAGAGGTTCCCCTCGGCATCTTCAGCGAGCGTGCGAATCGAATTGTCCGGCAGGCCCTTATCGGTAGACCAGTGGTCAACCCTCCCGCGTACGACCCGGTAAAGGCCTTTGCCCCAGCAGGCGGCCCAGACGACGCCATCCCGGTCTTCGAGCACGCTCACGACCGGGCCGGGTACTCCCGCGACCGCGGCGGGATCTCCCTGGTCAGCCCGTCTGAATAGACCGCGGCTCGTTCCGAGCCAAAGCCCGCTGCCGCGGGCTTTCCGCACCGTGAGAATCTCACCAAGCGTTTCGGAGTTTGCCAGCGCCAGCCGGAACGGGCCCCCGCCGCCGGCTTGGTGGAGCCCCTCTGAGGTCACCACCCAAAACTCGCCTCTGGATCCGGTCGCCAGCACGTTCCACGAAGTTTCCGACGGCGGGCGTAAGCCGGGCTGCCGG
>PNKC01000174.1 GCA_013822275.1 Anaerolinea sp.
CACCGCCGGGGGCATTCGGTACGCCGGCGGGAACCTCCGGGACGGATACTTCGTCACCGTCTCGACCGGTCAGGGGCAGACCGAAACGCGGGTGTGGAAGGCTCCGCCCGGTCGACTCTCTTTCGCGCCGGAAGCAGACGCCCCGCCGTGGGTCGGGAATGACCAAGTGAACTTCGCCGCGGTGAACGCACGTGGCGATCGGGTCGTCACCCTCAGCGGCCGAACTGCGTTCTTCGACCTCGGGCAGAAAGGGGTCCGGCCGCTGAAACATACCGGGGTGGTGAACCACGCCTGTTTCAGTCCGACGGGCCCGCTGCTGGTTACGGCCGCCGGGGACGCGGGCCAGCAGAACGGCGAGGTCAAGTTCTGGGACGCCGGAACCGGGGAAGAGGAAAAAATGTCGCCTGAACGGGTCGGGTGCGATTGGGCGTTCAAGTTCGTCACTGTTTCAGCGGACGGCACTTGGGTTGTCGCAACCGGCGGACCGGACGCCGGCGAGACCGCCGCGTCCGACTCGGTACGGGCCGTTCTTTGGCCGGTTGATGCGCAAGGGCACCCGGGGCCGGCGGTCGAGTTGAGAGGGGGCCACACCGAGCCGATCACGTTCGCCGCGTTCGGGCCGTCCGGTCCGAGCGGCCGGTATGTGGTTACCACCGGGACCGACGACCGGGCGTGCGTCTGGTTTTTGAACACCAACAAGACAGCCGCGTTCGTTCGAGCGCTGACAAAACACACCGCCGATGTCGTGCAGGCGGCGTTCGCCCCGGACGGGAAGTATCTCGTCACCGTCGGGGAGGACGGCAAGGCCATCGTCTGGGAAACCGTGACCGGGAACGAGGTGATGATCCTCGAGCACGGGGGCCGGGTCACCACCGCCGCATTCAGCCCGAACGGGAAGTACCTCGTCACGGCTGGTCAGGACGGTAAGGCACGACTGTGGCAGTTCCAGGTCGAAGCGGGCGGCGACCGCCTGAACCCGTCCCCACTGATCGCGGCCTTCGACCACCACGGGAGCGTGCTGTCCGCGACGTTCTCCGCGGACGGCACCCGACTCCGAACGCTGTCGCGCCCGGCCAATACGGCCGGGCCCGAGCGGGCCGGGATCACCTCAGCGGTCGAAAAGCCTGGCGTGTGGGCGATGGAGTGGGAACTCCTGCTCGACGAGCGCCCGCTCGACGTGATCCGGGCCGAGGGCGAGATCGTGGCCCGGCGGAAGCTTGACGAAACGCGGCACCTCCGGAGCATCCCCGTCGATCAGTTGGCCGAACTGTGGGACGAGCGGCGGGCGGCCTACCTCGCCTGGGCCGAAAGCCGCGGCGAGCCGGTCGCGGACCTTCCCCCGGCCGTTCGCGCGGCACGGCGGGCCGAAGGGGACGTCCGGCGGTCCCTTCGTGAGGCTCGCCGGGCCGAGGCCACCGACCTATGGGCGACGGCGGACTGGCACCTGACACGTGCAATCAAGCGGGTCGAGGGGGACACGGTTCTTCGCGACGCCCTTTCCTCGGAACTCCGGATCGAGTTGTACAGCAGCCGGGCTCGAATCACGCTCCGACGTGCCGCCGGCGAACGCGTCGACTGGGATGCGGTCCT
>PNKC01000175.1 GCA_013822275.1 Anaerolinea sp.
GATTCGGTTGGCTGGCTTCGGGATTTCCTGCGCTCCCACACCGGCGGACTGGTGATCATCAGCCACAACGTGGAACTACTCGCCGACGTCGTCAACCGGGTCTGGTTCCTCGATGCGGTGCGCGGCGAAGTCGACGTCTACAACATGACCTGGCAGAAGTATCTCGATGCGCGTGCTACCGACGAGCAGCGGCGGCGACGGGAGCGGGCCAACGCCGAACGCAAGGCGACGGCGCTGCGCAACCAGGCCGCCAAACTGGGCGCGAAGGCGACCAAAGCCGTTGCGGCGCAGAACATGCTGCGTCGTGCCGACCGGATGATGGCGGCCCTCGACGAAGAGCGGGTCGCCGACAAGGTGGCCCGCATCAAGTTCCCCACCCCGGCTCCGTGCGGACGCACCCCGCTGGTGGCCAAGGGCCTGAGCCGGACCTACGGATCGCTCGAGGTGTTCACCGGGCTCGATCTGGCCATCGACCGCGGCTCGCGGGTAGTGGTGCTCGGACTCAATGGCGCCGGCAAGACGACGCTGCTGCGCTTGCTGGCGGGCGTCGAGACACCCGACACGGGCGGGTTGGAACCGGGGCATGGCTTGCGGATCGGGTACTTCGCCCAAGAACACGACACTCTGGACAACGACGCGACCGTGTGGCAGAACATCCGGCACGCCGCACCCGAATCGGGCGAACAGGATCTGCGCGGGCTGCTCGGGGCGTTCATGTTCACCGGTCCGCAACTCGACCAGCCCGCCGGCACCCTGTCCGGCGGTGAGAAAACCCGCCTCGCGCTGGCCGGGCTGGTCGCCTCGACCGCCAATGTGCTGTTGCTCGACGAACCCACCAACAACCTGGACCCGGCCTCGCGCGAGCAGGTGCTCGACGCGCTACGCAGCTACCAGGGCGCCGTGGTGCTGGTGACTCACGACCCGGGCGCGGCCGAGGCGCTCGACCCGCAGCGGGTGGTGTTGTTGCCCGACGGCACCGAGGACTACTGGTCAGAGGAGTACCGGGACCTCATCGAGCTGGCCTGACCGTCCGCTGCGACCATTTCTGCGAAAGTGGCCCACCAAGGGGCGCGCATTCCTACCCTGTTGCCATGCGGAAGTCGAAGGAGACCCGCGACCAGCTGCTGCGCGATCTGCGCAACGCGTATGAGAAGGGCGCCAGCATCCGGACGCTGGCCGCCTCGACCGGCCGCTCCTACGGCTCCGTGCACAGCCTGCTGCTCGAGTCGGGGACGACGATGCGCAGTCGTGGCGGGCCCAACCACTGCGCCGTCAAGCCGTCGGCGTAGCCGCTCACCTGCGAGCGCTGCGTACCGAGTTCTCCACCAGATCCAGCACCGCGGCCAGTCGCTGCGGGTCCTCGCCCGACGCCAGCCGAGCCACCAGACCGTCCAGCACCAGATCGAGGTAGCAGTGCAACACGTCGGCGGGGACGTCCTCACGTACCCGCCCGGCCTGCTTCTGCCGGTGCAGCCGTTCGGTGGTGGCCGCCGCCAATTCCGCCGACCGCTCTGCCCAGCCGCGGCTGAACTCCGGGTCGTGGCGCAGCTTACGGGCGATCTCCAGCCGCGTTGCCAGCCAGTCGAACTG
>PNKC01000176.1 GCA_013822275.1 Anaerolinea sp.
TCGGGTGCATCCGTTAAGTGGTGGTTAGAGGGCGAGGGTTTTCCAGCAGGTATGCCAGCATCCGTTGAGGTCCTGGGCGCGGAGGGCTGTGATGGCGGTCGCCCCAGGCACGCACCAGTGCATTCCCGGGCCTTTCAGACGCAGCCCCACCAGCTGCTTCGCCGTCGATTCCATCATCCCCGTTCCGATCGACCACTCCCGTGCCCGGTACGCCGGATAATTCGTCTGGTCCAGTCGCTCACGCAGGTAGCCCAGCAACGATTCCAGGGCCGCTCGACGACGGCCCCGCGAGCCGGAAAGCTGTGTCTGGAGCCAGGACGTCAGTCCCACCCCGCCTCCGTCCCACAGATGGGTGAGGGCTGATTCCACCCAGGCCCGCGCGGCCTGGGCATCCGGTGTCGCGGACCGGCCGCAGGACCAGACGTGCTCGCTGGCGTGGTACCAGTCCAGAACGCCCTGGGCGTCGGCGAAGAACTCCTGCTGGATCGTCCAGCACCATCCACCGCCGTCCGCCGCGAAGATCTTCTCATGGGCCTCGCGGTATCCACACCGGCACGCCAGCCGCCAGAGCGACCGGCCGAAGGACCGGAAGTCCTCTTCCTGCCCCCACACGACCCGTTTCTGCCAGGTTCCCGTCTCCTCCTGCCACGAGACGCATCCGACCCGCATCTGCTTCCAGATCAGCCGCTCCTCGCCGG
Organism: Anaerolinea sp.; assembly: GCA_013822275.1. Classification (GTDB taxonomy): domain Bacteria; phylum Chloroflexota; class Dehalococcoidia; order Tepidiformales; family Tepidiformaceae; genus PNKC01. The sequence continues at coordinate 699 of PNKC01000176.1, forward strand.
GACGGTCGGGGTGCGGCTCGCGCTGGTTCGTACAGAACATGATCCCGTCGCAGCTGACGTAGATCCGCCGCGGAGCGACTGCCAATTCACATACCGGCGGCGGCCCCTCGTCGTCGGCATCCAGAAGCCGCCGTTCTTCCAGAACGCCTCCGACGTCATGCACCAGTTGCATCATCGGATCGTGTCCCAGGTGGACGCCGTGCTGATCACAGAGCAGTTGCTCCATTCGCGTGAAGTGTTCGAGGGTCGCCAGTTGGCAGACATTGCGGCCTAACAGCCGGGTGATCCGATGCCGGCCGCAACAGACGACGCCATCGGCAGGCGTCTGCCAGGCACCGCAGGACCGGCAGCGATAGCGCGTCCGTCCCACGGTGACGTCGCCACTTTGACTGGCGACGGTAATGTCGCGTCGTCCCTTGTTCTCCATCGGCCGGCCGCAACAACAGGGGCGTCTGAGAGAAAGGGCCAAGGTCTGGAACCCGACCTCCAGCACGACCTGCCCGAGACGGTTCTTGAGCCGCTCGGTCTGTTCCTCCAGCGGCAAGGCTTCCCGGGTTTCGATGTCTGCCCGGAAGTCCGCGACTTCCCGGCCCTCGATCCGCACGATAATCTCGACGTTCATGGGATACCCTCCCTGGGGACAGTGCGAGGCTCAACACCTCGACACGAATGTTCACCACCCCAAAGGGTATCCCACTTCTCGCATCCCCCACCACCAGCTAACGGATGCACCCGATTCGCCACAAGTGCCGTTCTTCACTTGACATCCCCGCATCCCACAATGAAGATCAGGCGTCGGCTCTGCGGGGATCGCGCTGGCGGTACTCCGAAATTCGAACCGGTCGGTGCGAGAGGTCACCCA
>PNKC01000177.1 GCA_013822275.1 Anaerolinea sp.
CGCGGCCGCGGCCAATCCACTGGTGATGCACCTCACCGGAACGCTGCGGCTTCTGGCCCAGGTCCGCACGCTCATCGAGGCGGAGGCTATCCAGCGGCAGTTGCTGATCGCCGACGAACACGAATCGATTCTCGAGGCGCTCATCGCCCGCCGTCCGGAAGTCGCCGAGGAGCGAATGCTCAGCCACATCCGTGGATCGCGGGAGAGGCCGGCCGCCGCCGCACCGCCGCGAAGTCGTTGACACGTCGCGGCGCGCGGGATCTCCCGCGCGCCGGACGCCGCATTGCCCGATTTTCCATCGAAACAGGCGAGGTTCTCATGGCGACGTTACGTTCGATCCGACGCGGGTTCACGTTAATCGAGCTCCTGGTCGTGATCGCGATCATCGCCGTGCTGGTGGCGATCCTGCTACCGGCGGTCCAGCAGGCGCGGGAAGCGGCCCGGGGGTCGCAGTGCCGCAACAACCTCAAGCAGATCGGACTCGCGACGCACAACTATCACGACACCTTCTTCGTCTTCCCCTGCGGCATCTTCGCCGGACTTGACTACTCCGCGTCCGGCGGTCGCGGCGCTCGCGGCAGCGGCTGGTTCCACCAGGTCCTTCCCTACATGGATCAGACGAGCATCTACGCCCAACTCGGGCAGATGATGTCAGCCGGAACGCCGGTTGGCGGAGACAACGAGATCTACCGGGCGCCTGAGGCTCTCCGCCGCACCCAGGTGGCGGCCTTCATGTGCCCCTCCGATCTGAACGCCGGCTCGCTCCTCGGCCCCGCCCACGCTAACGGCTTCCGGGGGAGCTACGTCATGTGCAGCGGCTCCACGACGCTCGGCACGTACGGCGCCGCGAGCCACGTCGGCCCTCAGAATGGCATGTTCTACTTCCAGTCCGCAACCAGCCTGCGCGACGTCGCCGACGGCACGAGCAACACCCTGCTGGGGAGCGAGGGGCTTTCCCGCGGGACAGGGATCGAGTACGGCGGCGCCGGTCAGTACTGGAACGGCTACTGGGGGGGACCACTGTTCAATGCGTCGCAGACCCCCAATACGTCGGTTGCCGAACGGATCCACACCTGCCTCTCCACGACCTACTCCTCCGCTCCCTGCGTCTCCATCGGGGGGACGGGGACCGATGCGGGCGTCTTCGCCCGGAGCTTTCACGAAGGAGGCGTCAACGTCGTCCTCGGGGATGGGGCGGTCCGCTTCGTCACAGAGAACATCGACCTCTCCCTCTGGCGCAGCCTGGCGACGCGGGCCGGAAGCGAACGGGTCGGCGAGTTCTAGAGAGCATCCTGCTCGACCGGGCGCGGGCCGTTGATCGCCAGTCCGGGAGAAGGATCGGATTCCGTGAGACGGGGCATCCCGTCGAGGCCGCCTGAACCACCAGTTGTCAGCAGGCGGGCGGGACAAACGAGGGTAGGAGTTGCGAATGATCAGTCGATGGTACAGGTCCGCGTTTGGCGGCGCGGCGCTGGTGCTGACTCTGCTCGGTTGCGGCGGGGAGAGCGGGCCACTCAAGGTGCCGGTCACTGGCGTCGTGACTCTGGATGGCCAGCCGGT
>PNKC01000178.1 GCA_013822275.1 Anaerolinea sp.
TCGAATTGAGTGAGGCCGAAATCCGCGAGGTGCAGATCGTCCTCATCGAGCGCGGTTATCTGGAAGGCCAACCGGACGGGATCATGGGGTCGCGGACCCGAGACGCGCTCGTGAAGTTCCAGCAGAAGGAGGGTCTGCAGGTCACCGGCACGATCGACACGCGAACCGTGGCCTCGCTTGGTCTGTCGGAAAAGGTCGGCCGCCAGAGTTCCCAGGGCCGCTCAACTACCGGACAGGAGGACCGCTCCAGCATGGGGCAGGAGGGCGGCAGGATGGGCCGGCAGGGAGCACCGGCGTCCAGCGAATCGACCGGCGAAGCCGGGCGGCGCGGGACGGAGGGGAACACCGGCCGGGACCAGAGCCGCGAGCAGCGCAGCCCGGACGGCCGCCCCGCCTCGCCGCCGGCAGCCCGCCAAGGTGGTGATCGTGGCAGCCAGCCCGGTGGTCCCTCCCACCAGAATCACTGAGCCGGCAATGTCAGCAGAACCCTTCAGGGGATAGAAGCCCCGTCCTCCTGAACAGCATGCGGTCAGCGGCGATCCCCGGATCGCCGCTGATATTCGATTCGCGCCCGCGGCAGTTCACACGGGCCGAATGCCGCCCCTCTCAGAAAATCTGCTTGGTCGTGAAGGAAGCCACTCGGTTGTCACATGGAGCGGGGGGCGATCCCAGCGCACTCACGCCTGCAGTCGGGCCGGCTTCAGACCCGTTATGGCGGGTCCATTGAGCACGCTGCCATCCGGAGCGAAGTGCGAGCCGTGACACGGACAATCCCAGCATTGTTCCGTGGAGTTCCAGTGGATGAGGCAACCGAGATGTGTGCAGGCAGCCGCATGCAGATGAAGCTGACCCGCGCCGTCGCGGCAGGCGGCGATCTTGCTCAATCCGCTGCGGATGATTCCCCCTTCGCCCGGCTTGAGCTCTTCGATCGAGCCGAGTTCCCCCGGCAAAACGTATTCAACGAGGTTCGTGATCGCGGTCGCGTTCTCGCTGACGAAATTGAGAATCCCGGTCGGCATCAGGCGGGAGGGATCATAGACCGCTTCCCAGGGGCTCGATCCGTGCAGGATCAGGTCCTTGAGGAGAACACCGGCAAGCGCGCCGTGGGTGATGCCCTGCCCCGAGTCGCCCGTCACGACGAACACATTGCTGTTGCCCGGATTGCGCCCGATCAGGCCGCAATAGTCGATAGTGTCCAGCACCTGTCCGGACCAGCGGTTCACTTCCTTGCCGAGTTGAGGGACAAGCGTCCGGATCCAGGCTTCGATGGCCTCGAAGCGCACGGCGCCATCATCCGCCTTGCCGGTTTTGTGGTCCGCGCCGCCGACGATGAGGTAGTCCGCCGTTCCCGGTCCCGGATTGAGTCGGACATAGTGGTAGGGATCGTCCATATCCCAGTACAGAGCGTCGGGAAGCGTCTTCTGAGGCAGCGTGAAGGCCATCGCATAGGTTCGGTACGGCGCCATCTTGCTGTGCAAGGCCACCACATTGTTGATCGGCGAGTTGGTCGCGACAACCGCGCAAGCCGCCTCGATGGTCCCACCTTCCTCGATCGC
>PNKC01000179.1 GCA_013822275.1 Anaerolinea sp.
CAGGAACCTCTCCCTCGGCACCGGCCTGCTCAGCGAGGACGCCGTCTGGCGGGTTCTGCGAGATATCAGAGACCGCCCAGGCGCACCACTGATCCTCACGCGCCGCGGCGTCGGGGTCGAAGCCGACACCTACGCGCTGACCAAGCCCTCGCAGATCAGGCCCCCCAGAGCCGCTATCCAGCGTGTGCGCATCGAGCCAGTACACGACGCCTGGTCCGTCCTCGGCCACCACCTCAGGCGGATCTACGAACTCGTCGCCTACCACGGGCTCACCAATCGGGCGGATCTCTACGCCGCCGCCGCGGTCTCCAACAGCGCAGGTGATGAGGCCCTCAGCACCCTGAACATCGCGGGTCTGCTCATCAAGACAGGCCGCGGCACCGTGGCCACCGGCCCGACAAGCCTGGACAGCCTGGCCGACGCCCACCACACCGATGTGCTGCGCGAAGACCGGATAACCCGCTACCGGGCCGAACGCGATCAGTGGCACGCCTGGCTGGAAGACCGCTACAACGTCCATGACCAAGCACGCATGGACGCCATCATGCTCGCCATGCCGGTAGAGCCGTCCAACGTGAAAAGCACGCTCTGGGACATCGCTCTGGCCAATGGCCCACCAGACGAACTCGTCGCCGACGACAACGCCATCGAGCTAGTCCTCACCATGCTCGGCGGACGAATTCTCACACCCGGGTAACGCGGAGGACGCACGCCGTGCGACGCGAATACACCGGGCGCGGTGTCTGAGCCCGCTGCGCGACACCTATGGTTCGCCGTCTCCTGCGGCGACTCCCCGCCATCTGATGGTGATAGGGAAGGCCCAGGAAGGCGTCAGCGTCATCTGGGATGGCAAGGTCGGGCAGTTGACTGATGAACTCACTGATGCACGGGAGCGGCGCCGCACGGCGGCGCCGCTCCCGATCGACGGCGGCCGCGGTACGACGTGGATTGGCGCTCAGCTCGGCGTGACGAAACAAGCCGTTGATGGGTTTGTGAAGTACAAGCAGCGAAATGCCCATGCGGATAAGTGATTAGGGGGTTGGCCAGTCATCGGGTGCACCGGTGTCGTTGCCGGGAGGCTGGGGGTTAGGAGGCGGCGTCATGGGCGTGAGCGCAACCATACGGCGCTCTCCGGGCCCGCTCCGGTCGTCTCATTACTAGAGAAATGAGACGGGTACAGATCTGTCTCATTCCGACGGCTGCAGTAGGACCTGGCTGCTGTGCCGGCTGGTTACTGCTGTCACTTGCTGGTTGCCTCGGATGTAGTCCGCGAGGGCAGGGTCGATGAATCCAGCTAGGGCAATGATGTTGTCAAGGTTGTGGTTCGGGCTGAGGGTGAAAATGTGTTCGTGATGGGCTGCGGGGCAAAGCGACTACGCGAACTGCTCAGCCGCTAAGAGGGGGCGACGGTTGTCGCCGGCGTAGCGGCGGCGTTATCAGGAGATGGGGAGCAGTTTGCGTCCCCGCTGGAGCAACTGCTGGTGGGACTGGGGGCCGCGGCCGACGTGACGGGCGTACTGGTAATTGCGG
>PNKC01000180.1 GCA_013822275.1 Anaerolinea sp.
ATATTCCTCCGCGTCCGGCGGCGTGAGATCGATTCCGTCCAGCGCGGCGAAGCGCCGGAACGAATCCAGGTTCGCCGGCGCGTCGAGCACCGCCTGGTCGGCCTCCAGGACTGCGCCATCCTCGTCCAAGCGGGGCTCGTCGAGGCCGAAGAGCAGCCTGAGCCGGTGGTAGGGCGCGGAGCGCTCCGGCGCGCCGCCGGGCCGGAGGAAGATCTCAACGGTTTCGAACACGCGCGAGTACGCCGTGCCGGCGGAGCCTCCTTCGCAAGGCTCCGAGAGCGCGGGGACCTGGCGCGTGAGACAGGTTTTGAAGCGGATCACGACGTGCGCGTCAAAGGTGATGGAGGCGTCGTCCTCGGTGAAGTCGAAGCCGGCATCGCCGCGGTGCGCCTCGAACCATGCGGCGGCGCTGAGACAGGCATCCTGCTCCAGGTGCAGTTCCCGGCCCAGCGGGTCGAGCGCGAGTCCCGGCTTCACGCGGATTTCGCCATGCCCGGTGTCGAGCTGGACGCCGAACCCCCACACGACGCCCTCGCGATGGAGCCAGGCGTTATGGAGCCACATCTTGCCGCGATGGTAGGACTGATCGGTCTCAAAATCGCTGACGCCGAGCAGCATTCCGAAGTGGTAGCGGAGCGAATAGAAAGGCGCCGATGGGGCGTGACCCAGCTCGGCGCTGGAACAGGAAGTCATATCCGGGGTGTTTGCCATGACACTCTCCTTAACTGTCTCCGCGGGCGGACTGGGAGCGGCGCGGCGAGCCGCGGTCTCTGCCTCCAGCCACCGTTGGGGTGATATCGTTCTGCCGGCGGTTTGCCAAATCCAAGAGTGGAGCAGCCATATCGACTCCTTCCGTTTCAGTTCCTCGCCATGCCGGGCGGGACGCCGGGAAACGCCTTGCCGGCTTTCTCGTATTCCCGCCGCACCGCGCGCACCAGGTGGCCGCGCATGATCCTGCCGCCGTCGGCCGCGGCCAGGAAAGCCGCGGCCACAGCCGAGTTTCGAATCAGCCCGCCCACGACCGGGTAGAGCGCAGCCAACTCATAGAGGTTCACTTCGCTGTCCAGAACGCCGTCGCCCGGAATGTGCCGCCGCCAGATCTGGTACCTCGCCTCGCGGTCCGGCTCATCGAAGTTGACCACGAACTCCAACCGGCGCAGGAACGCGGGATCGATGTTCTGCCTCAGATTGGTTGCCATAATCGCCAGCCCCTCGAACCGCTCGAGCCGCGACAACAGGTAGGCGGTTTCGAGGTTGGCGTAGCGGTCGTGCGCGTCGGAGACTTCGGTGCGGCGGCCGAACAGCGCGTCCGCCTCATCAAAGAACAGGACCGACTGCGCGCGTTCAGCGGCGTCGAAGACGGAGGCAAGGTTCTTTTCGGTTTCCCCGATCCATTTCGACACCACTCTCGATATATCCACCACGAGCAGATCCACATCGAGAGCGTTCGCCATGACCTCAGCCGCGAGCGTCTTGCCGGTTCCGGGTGGTCCGGCAAACAGCATCCGGACGCCGCGCGCGCCGGTGCGG
>PNKC01000181.1 GCA_013822275.1 Anaerolinea sp.
CCTAACTTCGAGTTGCGAGCTAGTGCATGGGGACGGGTCAGGAGCCTGACGGGGTTGGGGCTGGGTGCAAGTGATTGATTTAACAGGGTGAGTTTGCAGGAGTTGGGGGAATTGGGTTCCAGTCACCTGATTGCCCTATTCGAGAAATCGGCGCGGCGGGGCGGTTGGATCCGCCGCGCCGCGCCATTTGAAGCTGGCTGATGCGACAAGGCCTGCGAGCAAGCGGGCGAAGGCTTGCAGTGCGCCTTCGTCCGGAGATTTGTCAGAGCCCGGCGGCGATCAGGACGGGCTCGGGGCGGTAGCCCCTGGCGATGTAGCTGCTGACGACCTCCCGGCGGCTCTTGGAGAGAGGGAGGGCACGGACGGCGCCGAGGGCACCGATTCGGTATTCCCTAAGCACGTAGAGGTTGCCGATCTTCTCAAAGACCATAGTGTTCAGGCCCGAGAATTCCATGGCTCTGCCCGGCTGGGCGCTGAGACACTTCAGACTCCGGGGGTCGCCAGCGAGGGCGAGTTTCAGATTGTGGGTTTGCGCCTTCACGATGTAGTCACCGGCGGGGAAATCGGAGTCGAAGGCGACGAAGGAAAACGGCACGTGAAAAACGTCGGGCTGCGCGTTCAGACTGCAGGGCAGCGCCAAGAGGCAAAACGAGGCGAACAGGCAAAGAAGTCTCATGGTAGGTTCTCCTGGGCGGCCCGTCCCGGGTCCGGCGGACGCCGGACTGGCCGGCGGCGCCGGACGGGATTTGGCGGGACGGGACATCAGTTTCCCGAATAGCCCGGAACGAGCGTCCGGGCAAGCGGCAAGAGGCCTTGATCAGGCGGCGCTGCGCCGATGGCGTCAGATGTCGTTCGATGACGCCGTTAGGTCTTGAAAATCCTGAGAATCGCGATTGATTTCGCGGTTCGGCGGGCATATTATTAGACCGGTGTTCTGACATGACGGGAGCGTCACGGCCCGGCGGACCTTTCCCGCCGGAAGAATCCCGGGGCAAGAGATACGACTCGTGGAAGGAGATCGCCGCCTATCTGAAGCGCGATGTCCGGACGATTCAGCGGTGGGAAGGCTCAGAAGGGATGCCTGTACACCGCCACCAGCACCTCCAGCGGAATTCGGTATTCGCGTACCAGGAGGAACTGGATCGCTGGTGGCTGCACCGCGGGGAGCCGCAGCCCGCGCACAGGAAGCGGTGGTGGTGGAAACGATGGGCGGTGGGGATACTCGCGGCGTCTGCCGTCGCGATTGCCCTGGTGGCATTGACGCCCTCCGCACCGGCGCCGGTACGGAGTTACCCGCTGACGGGGGCGCCGGGCGTCGAATTATCTCCGGTCCTTTCGCCCGACGGGACACAGGCCGCGTATCTTTGGCAACGCCCCCGCGAGAAGGGCTCGGACGTCTACGTGAAGCAGTTGGATGGAGGCGAACCGGTCCCGCTGACGAGAACCCCGGGCCAAAGCGAACACCAGCCGGTGTGGTCTCCGGACGGGAGATGGCTGGCCTATTTCGGCGCGCGCGAG
>PNKC01000182.1 GCA_013822275.1 Anaerolinea sp.
TTGCGGAAGTTGCGCGGTTCGCGGACCTTTGCGGTGAAGGCGATGCGGCGCCCATAGTGGACCGTCCCACGCGCCGGGTGGCCGGGCGTGTTGAGTGAAACGCGGATCCGCGAGCCAGGTGCGGTTTCGAGTACGAACCAGGGCCGGTCCGGCGGTCCTGCGAGCGGACGGACAACGCATCCGGCGAGCCGCTGCTCCGCGCCCGCCACCAGGAAGGACGGAAGGGGTGCGGGACGCGTCCGGTCCGCCAGCCAGCCGCCGAACGGGATCATGGCAAGCGCCCCCACCCAGGCGGCGGCCTGGGGCCGGCGGCGCCGGGCGAGCATTGCGGCGCATCCCGCCAGGGCCAGCGCCGCTACGATGCCGTCCCAGAAGCCGAACGGCGCCATCCGTCCGGCGGCGATGCCGGTGGCGAGTCCGCACACCGGGAGCAGAAGCGGTTCACGCATCCGTGGTCCCTTAATGGAAGTGGCGCGGGAAGCGGAATATTCTCACCCGGCGTCGTCGTCGAGGGGCTTTTTCTTGTGTTTCGGGGGCTTGCGCGGGGCGGGCGGAATCGGGCGCGAAGGCGGCACGGAACCCACTCGGGCCCGGGCGGCGCGCCGCGCCGACTTGGGCCGGTCGGCGGGGATTTCGATGCTCTCGCGCTTCCTGGGGGCCATCGGTGCCGGAATCCTTCCTTGACGCCCGTTTTCTTCCGTCCCTACAATGATAGAAGAAGACAAAGGAGGCCCGATGGGTCTGTTAGCGTTTATGGGACCGTTCGGAATTCAAGAACTCCTGGTGATCCTGGTCATCGCCGTGCTGTTGTTCGGCGGCAAGAAGATCCCGGAGCTTGCGAAGGGCCTCGGTCAAGGAATCAGAAACTTCAAAACAGCTCTGAAGGACGAGAAGCCCGAGGAAGAAAAGAAGGAGGCTTAACGCCCCTTCCCCGGTTTTTCGCGCCGCCAGCAAGTGAGGCGGCGACCCCAACCGAAGCGCCCAACTAGCAACTAGCAGAACAAAGCCCCGCGCCTCCCGGCGCGGGGCTTCGCGCATTCATCCCAACTGGAGCGAGATCCGGCTACTTCTTCTTCGGCGGAACGATGGCGTCCTTCAGGGACTTCGCCAGCGTCAGCTTCACGACCTTCTTGGCCGGAATCTTGATGGTCGCGCCCGTCGCCGGGTTGCGGCCCGTCCGCGCCTTGCGCTCCACCTTCTTCAACCGGCCGATGCCCGGCAGGATGAAGAGCCCGTTCTTCTTCGTTTCACGGATCGCCAGTTCGACGAGCTTCTCGACGACCGCTTTGGCCTGCTTGTTGGTGATCTCACAAGCGGCGGCCAGTTCCTTGAGGACCTGAGTCTGGGTCAGCTTTTTCACTTCGGCCATAACGCCTCCTTGGACTGCATCGATCGGAGCGCGCTTTCCACCGGCCGAACCGGAACAGAATGAGCGTCTCACGATTCAAACAAAAACTGCTGAAAATGTTCAACAGTCCCGTTGCAGAATCAGAATACGTT
>PNKC01000183.1 GCA_013822275.1 Anaerolinea sp.
CGTGGAACGTCTCGCTGGACGGGAAGCTGATGGGTGCCACGGAGTATGCGACAGGAAACATGGCCGTGATCGAGACCGCCACCGGCGCCTGCCGTCCTTTGACCAATTACGGCCAATGGAACCAGAAGAACGGCTTCGTTGACGAGGGTGCCATTTCTCGTGACGGCAAGTGGCTGGCCGCGTGGCACTACAAGAGTGCACAGGAGGGCGAGATCCGCGTGACGGGTACGGACGGCGCCGGCGAACGAACTGTGTATGTCCGGCGCAGGCTTCAGCACTCCGAGTGGGGGATGCCCAAGGACTGGTCGCCCGACGGCAAAACGCTGCTGGTGCAGTTCGAACACGAGACGGAGCAGCGCCAGGGCACGACGGAGTTCGCCGCCGTGTCCGTGGCGGACGGTTCGGTCCGCGTCCTGAAGTCCACCCATTACACATCCCGCTACCGGCCGAAGTTCCTCTATTCCCCCGACGGCAAGCATGTGGCGTGGGACTACCCGCCCTCGGGCGACACCACGGACGGCGATCTGATCGTCATGCCGGCCGAAGGCGGCAGGGAGGCGCGCATCGCCGCCAGCCCCGGTCATGACCAGCTCTTCGGCTGGACGCGAGATGGCCACATCCTCTTACTGAGCAACCGGACCGGCCGAAACGGTCTGTACCTCGTCCGGATGCGGAACGGCACCCAGGCGGGCGAACCCGAGGAACTTCGTGCGAACCTGCCGCGCATCTCGCCTGTTGGAATTGCCGGCGACGGGACTCTCTTTTACTCAGAGGGAGTGCGGATTGGGAACGCGATGTCGGCGGATATCGACCTGAGCACGGGGAAAGCCGCCTCGTCTCCGGCTCCCCTCGTCGCCCGTTATCCCAACTCCACCGAAGCCGCCACATGGAGCGCCGACGGCCGCTTCTACACCGTTCAACGCCTGACTGCGGACCTCGACCGGACGGTCTTCCTCATCCACGACACCGTGGCGGGAACCACGCGCGAGATCTCCACACCCTTCAGGCGTCACATGCGTGCCCGTGTCACTTGGTCCCCAGACAACCGGTTCCTTCTCACTTCGGGCGACACGCCGGGCGTCACCGGCATCTTCCGGGTGGATGTGGCCACGGGCGAAAGCCGCCGGCTTGGCCAGGGCGGCGGCGTTTATTTGGAGTGGTCCCGCGACGGCCGGTATCTGTACAAGGTGGGCGGCTCCACGCGGAACCAGATTCTGCAGGAAGATACGCAAACCGGCCAAGTCCGGACGGTGTACGAGCACGACAAACTGGTCCGGCGGTTCGCGCTCTCGCTGGACGGCAAGCTCCTGGCCTTTGTAAGCGGCGGGTGGAGCGACACGGAGCTGTGCCCGCTCCTCGTGCTGGATCTCGCCTCCGGACAGGTCCGGAAAATTGATGAGGGTATGTACTCCCATACGCCATCGCATGCGGCCTGGACCCCGGATGGCAAGGCCTTGGTGACGCTACGCAGTGGCGGCCAGGCGCAGAGGTTTTGGGTGG
>PNKC01000184.1 GCA_013822275.1 Anaerolinea sp.
TTGTTCCGGCCCGAGACGCACGGGCCGTACCAAACCGGGGCGTGTCGTCGGCAGGCTGTCGTGGCGCCCGAGCGAACGCCGCGTCCGAGGTTTAGATGGTGAGGCTGGTGGACCTATGCTTCCCAGCGTTCAGCGAGTGCTGACCTGCACGTCTCTGGTGCACCGAGGCAGCGGGAAAGGCTGCGGAATGCTCCGCGCTGGCCCTCGCCCCGAATTTGGGCCGTGGCAAGTCATTTGCTTACCTGGTAACTTTCGTTACGCCCTCTCTCGGGAGGCGGCTGGTTTGAAGTGTTTGGAGCGGTCACGTTCGCCGCACAACTAGCGTTCGACACGCTGGCGGACTTGAACCGGCATGGCCGGTGGCTGCTACGAAGCGGCATGGAATCCGCCGCGACGGTCAGCGACCGGCCGGGTCGGGCTTAGCCTTGGTCACGGCAGGCCAACTCCGACCGATTCGCAGGTCATCCAGCCAGGCATCTGTCCGGCTAGTGAACTCCACGGAAACTTGGTCGTAGACAGCGTTCGAATGAACGGCCGGGCTGACCACTGACCATTCCGCCGGCTCCCACTCCGTCGGTGGCGACTCCGGGCGGTACACCCGCATGAATGCTTGGTCCGGCCGGTCCCGACCTGCCAACACCTTTCCAACGATCAGGTAGGTCGTGTCAGGCGACAGCGGCAGCGGCGTCCGCGTCGCGGTTCCGTCGAAGTACACGGCCGCGACGGCGTCGGGGCGATTCAGAGCGAACATCAGCGTGGTCCGCTGTAATATCTCCTGCTCTACCGTCAGGCCCCACTTCCGCAGCACCAGCATTACTTGGTTGACGTCATCCCCCACTGCGGCGGCGCGGCGGCACCGGAAGCTCACGTAGTACACGCCGTCGGTGTCCATGCGGATCGGAGTCTTCAGGTAACGGTGCATCGCCGAGTTGCCGCCCCGGTGGTGTAGCGCGCCGCGGCCGCCACCACTTGGCCACGACAGCGGCCGCCCGGCATCCAGCCCGATCGGCGGCAAGCCTTTGTGCGGGATCCACGCGTCTCTCCACCCTCCCCCGCCGTCCCGATCTGGCCCGGCGGCGAGATCGCCCTGATAGTCGAACGCGTCAAATGCCAGCAGCCCGCCCTCGTCCGTACGACCAACGGCCACCAACTGGGGGACGGTGCGGTCAAGCGGGATCCCCAGACCTGGGGACCAGTCGTCGAGGTAGCGCCGGGCCGTCCCTGCGGAGGTGATTTCGGACGGTCCGTTAGGACTGCGGCGGGCCGAGCGACGAACCTCGCCGTCGAGGACGTGTAACTCATCCCCATCCGAGCGAACCGCCATTACGTACCGCGTCCCCAGGTTCAGGTACTCCGACCGCGAGGTGCGGACCCGCACCGATTCAGACGTCCGATCCCCCTGGAACATCAGACGGCCCGACTCGACCGCCACCTCCTTGCGGCCGTCGAGCCGGAACCGGGCCGGTGCTTCGACCGTTAGCACTGCCGAGAGCGTTCCCT
>PNKC01000185.1 GCA_013822275.1 Anaerolinea sp.
ATTTCCACTCGGCCGACCAGTCGGCGATCGCGCCGAGCGTCTCCGGAGCCTCCTGAAGGGCATGCGCCAGGCAGAAAGGATACGGCCGGCTTCGATCGGTCTCGCCCGAGTCGGGAGCAAGGAGTGATCGGTAGAACTCCGCGGTCGGTTCCCAGTTCCCCATCAGGCGGTGAGCCACGACCGCCGCGGGAAGCTGAGCCGCTTCGGCCAGTCCGCGGACGACGAGCCCCTGCGAGACGCCGACGCGAAAGCTGCCTGTGACGAGCTTGTTGAACACGAACCGTTCTTCCGCGGTCAGCCGCCGCCAGGCTTCGACCAGTGACGACGCCTGTTCCGTCTCGCTCTGACCGCCGAGCGGAATGAGCACCTCCGACATCCACACATGCAGCGGGACGTCCGACGACCGGTCGGGGGGCGGGAGCAGCAGGGCGATCGTCTCGCCGAGGTCTCCCACCGCGTCGTAACACTCATCGAACAGCCACTCCGGAAGGTCGGCTCCCTGGGCAGACCAGGCGCGGAGGTTGCGGGTCAGGACCAGCCGCTTGAGCCGGCGGCCACAGAGGAAGTAGACCGCCCAGGCCGCGTCGGCGGCCGGGGTCTCGGCGAAATAGGCCCGCATCGCCTCGACCTTGCGGTTGGTCTTCGTCGTCTCGTCGAGCTGTCGATAGAGGTTGGCGAACCGTTTCATCAGGTCTGGTCCTCCGCAAACGCCGGACCGGCCGCGGGGGCATCGATCGTTGCGGGACCAGCGACTTCTTCGGCGACCTCCCCGTTGGTCGCGGGGCCATCCGCGTCCGCCTCCTCACCCGGAGCGGATTCGTCCTGTTCCCCCTCGAATTCCGTCTTGAGCGGCGCGGCGGCGATTCCCTGCTCGCCCAGCCAGCGGACCATGGTGGCGACCTGACCGTGCGTCACGAGGACCCGTTCCGCCCCGGTCGCGCGGATTGTCTGCTGCAGGCCCGGCCAGTCCGCGTGGTCGGAGAGCGGGAAGCCCCGGTCGACCGAACGCCGCCGCCGCGCGCCCCGGACGAGCATCCATCCGGAGACGAACGCCGTCGAGACGTCACCGAACTTGCGAAGCCAGCTCGTCCCCATGGCTGACGGAGGCGCGACGATCATCGCGTCTCCCCAGACTTTGCCGGGCGACGCCGCTCCCGCGTAATGGGTCTCCGGGAGCGCGACACCCGTCTCGCGATAGGCCGTATTCAGTCGTTCGACGGCGCCGTGGCAGTAGATCGGGCCGATCGAAGGATCGAGCCCGGCCAGAACCCGCTGCGCCTTGCCGAAGGCGTAGCCGAACACGATCGACGCCCGGCCCTGCTCGCGGTTGGCGCGCCACCAGGCGTTGATCTCCCGGTCGATGACGTCCGAGTCCGGCCAGCGATAGATCGGCAGGCCGAAGGTCGATTCGGTGATAAAGGTGTGACAGGGAA
>PNKC01000186.1 GCA_013822275.1 Anaerolinea sp.
TGCCGTCCATTCCGGGCGCCGTCATCATCTCGAGCGACGAACCCCTCCGGTTCGACGCCGTGGACGAGGGCAACAGCCTGGGCACGCTGAAGGTGCCGGAGCGCGAGGGCGTGCTGCGCGCCATCGACGGCCAGCATCGCCTCCTGGCCCTGCACCACGACCTCGAGCAGTTCGGCCAGGAGGAATTCACTGTGCCGGCAGTGATTTTCGATCGCCTGCCCGAGGATCACGTCGTCCAGATGTTCGTGACCATCAACGCGAAACACACCCGGCTCAACGCCTCACACCTCGTCTCGCTGTCGGGCCGTCAACTCTACGCCGATCCCAACCTGGCCGCCGCCCACGACATCGTCCGCGCGCTCAACGATCGTGACGATTCGCCCCTGGCCGGCGACATCAAGCTGCTGGGGGTGGGGAAGGGCAAGGTGGCGCAGGCGCCGCTGGCGCAGGAGTTCAAGGCCTTGCTGGCCAGCGAGGCGTTCGGGGGTGGGCGACGGGGCGACGAGTTCCGCGACGAGTCTAAACGCTTTTTCGTCAACTACTTCAAGCAGATCTCGACACTGTTCGCCGCGGCATGGAACGGCCGGAAATACGCCATCCGGACCGCCCCGGCCCTGCGGGCGTTCATCCGTGTCGCACCAGACGTCGTCAAGCGGCTCGACCAGGAGCGCGCCGAGCGTGCCGACTTCCGGATGATCGGCCGGGTTATTGCCCCATGGGGCCGGAGAATTGGCGACATGCGGTTCGAGACCGATGGCGCCTGGAAGCAGCGCGGCCTGTCGATCGATCAACTGGCCAAGGAGCTGCGCCTGGCGCTGCAGTACCCCGAGGGCGTGTGAACTGACGGCGGCAACTCCGTGAATCCACTGGAGCTAAGGCCCCTCGTAACTGTGCAATCGGGGCCAAGAAGTGTAATTCCTGCACGACAGTCCGGTCCGCCGGGTCCAGGGCCCGCGTGACAGATCCGGCCCGTTTCGCGGGATCCTGCCGGGGCCTGGCGGCGGCACACGGCTTGCTGCGCTAGTCTGCCGTCACCGGGCTGTATTACGGCAGGGAGCCGTGAGTGCTGGGGAGCCGGTCCGGTGGCCGAGATAGGGGGCGCCGTCCGCAAGGATGGCGCCCTCGTCCGTTTCGGGGCAGGCCGACCCGCCCGCGCCCGCCCGATCCCTCTCGGACCTCAGGATTCCCACCTTCGTTTCCCCAACAGGTCAGTCGCACGCCCGGCGGCGTGACAGAGCGACGGACCCACAGAATTTCCAGGAATTCACGCCTGCGCCGGTCCTGAGCGATCAAACAGGGTCCGGATCCCGTGGCGTCGATCCGACTCCGGACACGCCAGCCGCCGCGTGTCGTCCCGCCGTCGCTATAATCCCGCGATGCGCCTCCCCCTGCTTGCCGCCTGCTGCCTCGCCGCGTGCCCCGGCGTGTCGACTGCCCAACCGGTCGGCCTCAAGACCCAGATCGACGGCT
>PNKC01000187.1 GCA_013822275.1 Anaerolinea sp.
TATGCCCGGAAGTTTGACAGGGTGGCCGGCTCGCAATCGCTTCACAATGCTCGTTACCGCGCGGCTGAGTTCATCCGCCGTCTGCGGATCCAGGACTGGGTCGCGGCGCGGCTTTGGGCGTGCCAGTGCGGGTCTTTTCATCACGCTACAGATTGAAAGACAACAGCGGGCCGCGGCGAACCACCTATTTCGCGAGTGCACGTGGAACTCTAATATCCTGATTGGCTTGCAGCCGGGAAATAATTCGCGAAATCGCGTCACTCCCCATGAGCGCCCCTTCGGGCGCACGGAATCAGGGATGACGTGCGTCCTTCACGCGCCGGCAGGGGAAGCATCGGTGATGTCAAGCTCCGGATCCCGCTCCTTCCGCGGCATCGATGTACGCAAGAATGTAGCGGCCTTCCACGTGCGCCGCCGGACTGCGAAGCCCGGCGCGGACGGGCTATGCGGTTTCGCCGGCCAGCCGGTCTAACTCCTCGACGGCCGCCGAGAGATGCTGGGCCTAAGCTGAAAGCTCCTCGGAGGCCGCAGCGCCCTCCTCTGATCCGGCCGCCGTGGATTGCGTCATCTGCTGCATCCGGGCGATCGTTCGCGCCACCTGCTCCACGTCTCGCAACTGGTCCTTGCCGGCTTGACTCACCTGTTCGACCAGACGGCGGATCTTCGCCGGTTCCGCGCTGATGGCCTGAACCTCATGGGCCACCACCGCCACGGTCGCCTTCCCGGCGGCCGCCCGGGCGCAACGCTGGGCCAACCCCCTCACTTGGTCCGCGACGACGGCGAAACCGGGCCCGGTTTCGCCGGCGCGGGCCGCCACGACCGCCTCGTTCAGCGCGAGTACGTTGGTCTGCAATGAGATCTCATCGATTACCCGGACGGTTTCGGCCGAGTAGACCGCGAGCGCCTCCGCCGGGGCGCCTTTACCTCTCAGTTCGTTGATCCTTGGAGCGGATTCGCGAGGCCGCGAGTGGGGCGCGCGCGGCTCGTCAATCAGTCTGGCCATACGGTCGTCGCTCCGGTCCGCTTCCGCCCCCTCGCCATCCATTCACTCGCCGAGGTTGCAGCGACGCGGATCGGCCTGTCCCTCGAAGCTCGTCCCGGTCAGTATGGCCTACTCAAGGACGCTGGACTCAGGCAAGGTGATCGGCGATTCGATCGGCCATGAACAGATCCTGATCCGTGGTCTCGTGCGAAAGATGAGCCAACCGGTTGATGGAACTGCAGCCCAAGGACGAAGTGATGGCGCCCATCGCCAGTGGTATCAGAATCGCGGAAAACCCAAGTAGGATGCGTATCCTGATCGTCCAGGCAGACATTCGTATACTCCTTGAGCGTGTGCCCTCGCATGTTCAATCCGGTAAGATGCCGTAACCCCGGAGACCCCGGGGACAACTTGGCGCGCGGCGGCCGCCCGGCGCCACATATCGGGTGCAGCAATCCGAAATTGAGCGTCTCTGATGGGACCCCAGG
>PNKC01000188.1 GCA_013822275.1 Anaerolinea sp.
GAGCCAGGGGGCGAAGTTCCGCTCGGCGAGCGCCGATGTCGCGGAGAAGATCACGCGCCAGTTGTTGCTTGACATCGAAAAGGTGAAGAACCCGCCGCCCGCGCCGAAGCCCGTGGCGCCGCCGGGCCCGTAGGAGAGAGCCGGTGGATGGGGCCGCCGCGACGCCTGGGAGGCAGGGTAACTGGCGCACTGCCCGCAGGTGGACCGGCGTACTCCTTCTGGAAGAATACATTTCACCCAATTGAGGACCGTGATATGCTGGAACTTCCGTGCGAGGCGGAGTGCATTATCGCCGGAAAATATACACGACGGGCTTGAAGTAGTGAGAAATACGGGACAACAGCGAAACCGCCCCCCGCGGCTCGGGCTGGAGGAATCCCGTGTGCGCCGCGGGATCACGTTGGAAGAAATCGCCGATGCTACGAAGATCAGCCGGCGGTTTCTGATCGCGATCGAAGCGGGGGACTACGGAGTCCTGCCGGGCGGGGTCTTCTCGACAAGCTACATCCGGCAATACGCCGAGGCGACGGGCTTTGACGCCGGCGTGATTCTTGAGCACTACGTCCAATCCTGCCTGCCGGCGCCGGCCGCGGCCCATGCGGGCCGGGCCGGGAAGCAACCGCCGCAGAGCGTGCCGAAGTGGGCGGCGCGTTTCTTTTCAATCGGTTAGGCAGTGCAGCCGCACAAAGCCGGCCAAATTTGACGCCGCGGGCGTGGGATTCACATTTTTTTTTCAAGTCCACAGCAAAGCAGCCGATAAGCCCAACGAGGCAAGTGCCTGGAAGGACCGAAGAGCATCATGCGGATTGATGACAACGGGATGGCGAATGTTGGCGCCTCTCAGCTAAACCGGACGAAGCAGGGTGACCTGGCCGGGCAGCAAGGGACGCGCAGCGAGCGGCTGGAATCCGGCGAGCGGGTACAGGACAAGGTGAACCTGTCGAGTCTGGCCTCGAGCGTGGCGGCGGAACAGGATATGTCCGTGGCGCGGCAGGACCGGCTGGAAGAGCTGGCGGCGGAGTTTCGCGCCGGCCGGCTGGAGGTGAACGCCGAGACTGTGGCGGACGCCATGATTGTCCAGGCGTTGGAGGACCCGCGGTGAGCGGGTTTCCCCGCGAATTGGTGGGCAAGCCGGAGAGCGGGCCCATGGCGCTGCTCCGGGAAGCGGGGGGAGCGGTGAACGCGGCGGAAATCTCGCTGCGGCGGCCCACGGCGCGCGCGCTTGCCGAGGCGGCGGCGGCGCTGGAGGAAGCGATCCCGAGATTACGGGCGCTCGAGCAGGCGCTGCTGCGCGATGAGCCGCCGTTGGATCCCGGCGAGCGGGCCACGCTGGCGGAGGCGGGCCAGGGGCTGCGGTTGAGGATTTTCGTGCTGGGCCGGCTGCTGGAGGGCGCGGCGCGATTGCATGCGGGTTGGGCCGAGGATCTGGCCTCGCGCCGCGGCTATTCGGCCGAGGGTGTGGCTTTGCCG
>PNKC01000189.1 GCA_013822275.1 Anaerolinea sp.
CCGGTCATACGGGACGCCGACCAGTTCGGACGGGTGTCCGGGAACCGCCCTGAGGACGCCGCTGTCGAGGTGGAACTGGCAGCCGATCGGGACCCGCACCGCCTCATCGGGACGGACGACCTCCCACGGGTCTGGCTGGGTCAGCCAGTGATCGGGGTGCTCCACCTGGCGCCCCGCCTCAATCGACTGCCGGAAGATTCCGTAGTCATACCGCAGGCCATAACCCATCGCAGGAATATGGAGCGTCGCGAGGGAGTCGATGAAGCAGGCGGCCAGCCGGCCAAGGCCACCGTTTCCGAGTCCGGCATCCGGTTCCTCTTCGATCAACTCCCGCCAGGAGAATTCAAAGTTCGCCCCGAGCGCCTTCTCGACAAGCGGCTCCGCCCGCAGGTTGACGACGTTGTTCAGAAGTGTCCGGCCGATCAGGAACTCCATCGACAGGTAATAGACCCGCTTCGGGTTCGCCTGTTCGTGGCGTTTGCCGGTCTCCAGCCAGCGGGGCGTAATCGCGTCCCGCAGGGCGAGCGAGATGGCGACGAACCGCTGCCGCGGCGTGGAGGAATCGGGCGAGACGGCGTGATCGAGGATCAGCCGCCGCAGGAACGGAGCGGCGAGGTCGGACTCTTTCGTGGATGGCGCAGCGGGTCGGGGAGTGGAGACGTGTCGAAGAGACATGATTCGTAGCTCCGTCAGGGAAGGGGAGTGACTGGATCAGGGAGTCGGCGTGACAGGGAATTCCGAAGTCGATGCCGTGAAGTCAGGGGGGCGGGGCTTCTGGTGGCTCGAGGGAGCGGGCCAGGCGCTCGAGCGGCTCCTGGCTGATGCGGATCGTTCCCTGCTGAGGTTGATTGAGGTCGAGGGTCACGCCAACGACGAGGCTGAAGAGAATCGTGAAACCGATGGTCGATGCGGCGTTGATTTGACGGGCCGCACCGGCCCGGTTGCCGGCGAGCCCCATTGAGACGATCGCCGCAAGCAGGAGTGTCAGGACGATGCTTCCCGGAAGGCGGTCCCGGTAGGCCGAGAGCCGGGATGCGTGGCTGCTCGTCAGTTCGTTGAGGGTGTTAACGAGCGGCACCACGATGGGAGTCGATCGGCGGACCGCCCGGTCCACGTGCGTGACCATCTCCCCGTGCATTGATTCGATGGCGGCGATCTGCCGCTCGAACTCGCCGGGAGACCGCCCATCGTGGGTGAGAGCCAGCCGGGCGGTAATATACCTCTGCAGAATTTCCTCCAACGCTGTCCGCTCCGGGGGATCAAGCAGGCGGACGCAGGTCAGGAAGTCCCCGATGGCGTTGCTGTCGAGCACCACCATCTCCCGGCGATGCTCGTGGCGGCTGAGCGAGGCCGAGAACGTGAAGGCCAGCAGCAGCCCCAGAATGGCGAGGATCGCATCGCTGAGCGGGCGACCAGCCGCGTCCGTCTCCAGTTCGCCGCGGCGCGCTCCGGCTTTCCACGCGAGGCACC
>PNKC01000190.1 GCA_013822275.1 Anaerolinea sp.
GTGAATAATGTCCGGCTCCGGCGATTTGTATCGTGAAGCGGAATTCGAGTTGAGCGGCCGGCAGAGCGAATGCTCCGGCAGCGTGGTGGAAAAGATTTATTGCGGGGCCGCCCGGAGTGGGCGGTCCGGGCCGTCCGGTTGAACGGAGGGCCGTAACCCAGGATTCAGCGGCTGCTGGCCGAATCGAGAGCCTACGGGCCGTCAAGGCACAGCGCCTGCCATCCGCCACCGGCAGCACCGCCTGCGCGCAAGCTCCACCGGGTGACCGCTCACCGCAGTGGAGGATAGTTCATGCCATCCAAGGAACTGGTGGTCAGCCAGACACGCCACGAGACCAAGGTCGGGGTCCTCGAGGACGGGCAACTGGTCGAGGTGCATTTTCAGCGCGCGAACGAGTATTCGCTTGCGGGCAGCATTCATAAGGGGCGCGTGACGCGCGTATTGCCCGGCATGCAGTCGGCGTTTGTCGACCTGGGTCTCGAGCGCGATACGTTTCTGTACGTCTCGGACTTCTTCGACGAGCACGGGGACGAAGTCGAAAAGATCGAAGAACCGGCTTCGGGCGGCAATGGCCGTGGCCGCGGGCGCGGCCGCGGACGTGGCCGGGAGCGCGAACGCGGCCGGGACGTCCGCGAAGGCGGCGACGCCGCGCCGGCCGCCGCGCCGGCGGTCGAAACGGCTCCGGAGCAGAGCGTCACTCTGGTTCAACCCGGCGCCGGGGATTCGGGCGAGAGCCGGCGGGACCGCCGCTCGCGGCGGCCACGCCGCCGCCGTGGAGGCGACCGGGGACTTCCCGAATCCAAATACGCCAGCCCCGGCGACACGCTGGATGCGGGCGAGCCGGAAGAGGTTGAACTCGAGGGAGAGGCCGCGCCCGGGGAGAGCCTCGAGGAAGTCATTCTGCTGCCGGGCGAATCCCTCGCCAAGTACCGGAAAGCTCCTCCGGCCTCCACGCATGAGGAGGCGAGGGAGACTCCGGAAGAAGATGACGAGGCTCTGGAGGAAGCAGCCGAAGAGGCGGTGGAGCAGTTGCTGGACCGCGTGGACGAACTCGAGCAGGAGGAGATCCTCGCCCGGTCCGGCGAACAGACGATTACCGTGGATTCGGAAGTGAGCGGGGATTACGAAGAAAGCGAGGAGGACGAGGAGGACCTCGATGCCTCCGAAGTCTCGCTTGATGCGGAAGAAGGCGCCCCGGCGGAGACTTGGGAAGAGGACGAAGGCGAACCGGCGTCCGCGCCTCTGGTGGCCGGCGATGACACCGCGGAAGAGGCGCTTGCCGAAGCCGGCGCTGAGGCGTCCCTGGCTGCGGACGCGGAGGAGGCGGAGGCCGCCGGCGAAGAGTCCGAAGCCGAAGGCATGGATCCGCGCGCGGTCGAATCCGCGCAGCCGGGTGAACCCGTGGAGGGGATCGCCCAGGCGAGCGAGGAAGAGAGCGGAGTGGAGCCGGCGCGGATGCCGCAGAGCCTG
>PNKC01000191.1 GCA_013822275.1 Anaerolinea sp.
CGAACTGCAACGCAAGTCCGGCGACGATTTCGTTGCCGTGATCGCGCAGCCTCAGCTTGCCGTCGCCGGTGTGTTTCGTGAAGTCCCAGTTCATCGCCGGGAGGCCGCCGTTGTTCGGCAGGACCTCCCGGACATAGGCGTCGCCGATGCGGCGCGCCCAGTCGAGATAGCGCCCGTCTCCGGTCATCGCCGCCAGCCGCACCAGCGTCTGCAGCATATCGCCGTTCACCTCGGAGTCGCGCGCGGGCAGGCGGCCGAACTTCGAATCCACCGGCGCCGCCTCCATCGTGGCCGCGGCAAGATCGGCCATGCGGTAGAACCACGGCGTGCGGCCAAGCCTCTCCGTGACCGCCAGCAGCCCGTCCTTGGCGTATTCGGCGGCGCCGAAGATGCTGGGCGGACCCAGCGTGCGCGTGTTGAGGTCGAAGTTGCCCGGCAGCCCGTTGGCAT
The DNA here is from genome assembly GCA_013822275.1 of Anaerolinea sp. GTDB lineage: Bacteria > Chloroflexota > Dehalococcoidia > Tepidiformales > Tepidiformaceae > PNKC01. Next base: position 451 of record PNKC01000191.1, read on the forward strand.
GGGTGGTATGGCGGATCTCGTTGCGCAGCATTTCCATCATGCGTCCGCTGTAGAGTTCGGGCGCGGTCAGATGCGCGGTGAGGATCAGGTACGGATATAGGTCGGCGCCTGAATTGTGCGGCGTGTAGACGCGCTCGGCGCGGCCCAGCCGGTCGGGCAGCAGGAGCGTCACCGGATCGGCGTGCTGCAGCCACGCCCGCATCAGACGGTTGGCGGCGGCCACGGTGCGTTCGTATTGCTCGCCCTTGGCGCGCGCCTGCGCCACATGCTCCTCGGTGAACTGCGCGGGGAGCAGACAAGCGAAGGCCGGAAACAGAAGCGCGAATCGCATAGGCCTATTACAGCATGCGCGGCGGAGGGCGCTGGCCGTATGCTGGGAGGACGCATGCCCTTGAGCCCGGCCCGCCGCGTCGAACCGTTCACCGAATCCGTCATCCGCGAGATGACGCGCCTCGCCCTGCGCCACAACGCCGTCAACCTGGCTCAGGGCTTCCCTGACTTCCCGGCCCCGGCGCCCACCTGTCCGGCGCCGTGCGGCGCTTTGTCCGCCTGAATCCGCCCGATTGGAGTTTCGACCCCGAGGAGTTGCGCCGCGCCTTCACCGCGCGCACGCGGGCGGTCATCGTCAATCGGATGAGCAAGACCTGCTCGGTGACCCGAGGGCGCGCCGACTGGGTGAACGCCCCCCGGAACTGACTCCCGCAATCCGCAAGGTGCACGATTTTCTCACCCCAGGGGTGCCGCCGAGTTGGCCGCAGGGGAGCCGGTTCCCTGTTGTGCCTCATGGGTTTAGTATTACGCGACGGACCGGCTTTGCCGCTTCATCGTTCAGGAACACGAAAACCGCGTCAGCGTCGGAGCCGTCTCTCTTGACCTCGATCACTATCGGTGTCGGCGTTGCCATTCTATATCCGGACGGGATCGTCGATTCGTCCACCGTCACACTGTAGATCCCCGCGGGGAGATTATGGAACGCGAAGTGACCGTCGTCACCTGGCGTTGTACTTCTCCCGGCCGCCT
>PNKC01000192.1 GCA_013822275.1 Anaerolinea sp.
CTCGACTGCTGCCAATTCTAATGGCCGTCCGTGGTGAGGTAACATGGGGGTTGCTGAAGCTTCCGTGGCCCTCGCCCCCGGACGGCCGCCATGATTCTACCACCCGAGGCGCACCCGCTGGTGCAGGTTCTGGCCGTGCACTTCACCAGCCCGACCTACCAGCGATTCGCCACACTCCTGGTCGGTGCGGTTCTGGCCACCGGGCGCCGAACGGTCGCCAACCTGGTCCGCACCCTGCGGCACCTGGCCTCGGGGCACCTCACCGATTACCAGCGCGTCTTCTCACGGGCGCCGTGGTCCGGCGTCGCTCTGGGGTGTGCGTTGGCACAGTTCCTCCTCCGGCACTTCCTTCCCGACGGTGTCGTCACCTTGATCGGCGACGACACCGTCGATGGGCACAAGGGCACGCACGTCCACGGCAAGGCCCGACATCGCGACCCCGTCCGCTCCACCCACGCCTACACCACCTGGCGGTACGGGCACCGGTGGGTGGTGCTGGCCGTCCTCATCAAGTTCCCCTTCGCGACCCGCCCGTGGGCGTTGCCGGTGCTCGTCGACCTGTACCGCTCGGAAGAGGACGACCGCAAGCGTAAGCGTCCGCACCGGACGCCCGCCCGACTCCTGTGTCGGCTCCTGCGGCTAATGTTGATCCGCTTCCCGGACCGAACCTTCTTGTTCATCGGGGATTCGGGCTATGGAACGCACGCGGTAGCGCGGTTCTGCCATCGCCACCGTGACCGCCTGAGCCTGGTGAGCAAGCTCCACCCCGACGCCAACCTGTTCACCCCTCCGCCACCGTACGCGGGCAACGGGCGACCTCGGGTCAAGGGGGCTCGGCTCCCCAAACCTCGGCAGGTCGCCGCGACCACACCCGTCCTGACTGAGATGACCGTCAACTGGTACGGCGGCGGAAAACGCCGCGTCGGTACAGTCAGCCGAACGGGTCACTGGTACAAGGCCGGTCATGGGTTGGTCCCGTTGCGCTGGGTGTTCGTGCGGGACCTGACGGGCACGCACCGCCAGGAGTACTTCTTCACGACCGACCTGACGCTCACGCCAGCGGAGGTCATCACGCATTACGCGTCGCGTTGGAACATCGAGACGACGTTCCAGGAACTGCGGGCTCATCTGGGGTTGGAAACAACTCGTGGGTGGTGCCAGAAGACCGTGTTGCGTGCGGCCCCATGCCTGTTCGGGCTGTACTCGGTGGTGGCCGCGTTGTTCGCGTTGCTGCCCGAGGGCAAGCGCGTGGGCGGTGTGGCCTGGCGTGGGAAGGAGGGCGCGAGCTTCTCGGATGCGGTGTGTGCCGTCCGCCGCTGGTTGTGGACGGAGGCCGTTTTTCCACAGACCGATGCGAACCCGGAGTTCGAGAAACTCCCCGCGCCTGTTCGCGAGCTATTGCTCACTACGCTTGCTCCCGCCGCTTGACAGCCCGAGATTTGGCAGCAGTCG
>PNKC01000193.1 GCA_013822275.1 Anaerolinea sp.
ACGGGCGTTGAACTTGGCCACAGTTGCTTCCGGAGCGCGTGACTGCTGGAGCGGGTGCATTTGCGCTGCCTAACGTTCGAGCTAAGGGGGCGACGACGGCAGGACGCCAGGCCCGCGCGGTGCAGGATAAACCACGGCGCCGCGCGGGCCTGGTGGCCTGCCGTTGGCGCTCCGCTTGAGCGAGGGGTTAGGCGCCGCCGTGTTCACAGCGCCGACATGAACTCTTCGGGGCTGACATCCGCTTGGCGGAGCAGGCCAGCCAACGTGCCGACCTTGGGTTCCGAGTGCATGGGGATGACGCAGCCCTTCGAACCGCGGCGGGCGATGACATGGCTGCCGCTTTGGCGGACTCTCTCGAATCCGAGCTTCTGCAACGCCTTGAGTGCCTCTGCCCCGGAGATGCGGGGGAGTTTAGGCATGCGCCGGAACGCTAAAGACGGTGACGACCGGATGGCCGTGGGTCACGAGAGGGAACTCCTCAAGGTACAAAGAGGTTGCTTCCTTGAGGTTCGCGATCGCTTCCTCGATCGTCTCGCCCTGCGTAGTAGTTCCTGTCTCCGGGTTGAGGGCGACGAAGCCGCCTTCTTCGGCGGGCGTCAGCACGGCGGTGAGTTCCATGGCACAGGCTCCGGTGGGTTCTGTGCGGATTGTGCCGCATGGGCGTTCCTGCGGCGCCTAACGTTCGAGCTAAGGGGGCGCCAGCGGCAGGGCGCCGGGCCCGGGCTGGCGAAAATGTACCGCGTACCGCCAGACCGGGTCTGGCGGCCTGCCGTTGGCGCTCCACTTGAGCGAGGGGTTAGGCCGCAGTGGGTGCGGGAGGTGAGCGGCTGCAAACATGGAGGGCGGCGCGTTGGTCATAGACGGCGGGCAACATCTCACGGCGTGGCTCGCTCGGCTGGCCTTCTCATGAGCACCAGGTCCGGGCCCTTTTCGAGAGCGGCGACCAAGTAGCCGACAGTGATTTCAAGCTCGTCCTGGTTGCACCAGTAGTCCTCGATGGTCCCGTGGGATAGGTAGCGAGATCGGTTGAACCCGTCTTCTCGGTCGTTGTACCAGATGACCGTCTTGCCAATAAGGCCGACGACCCAGAATCCATTTCCTTCGATTCCGTAGGGGTCTTGCTGCCACCTCTGTGGTTGAACGCGCACGGCGTTCCAGAGGCGCGCCTGCGCCACCGACATTCGAGCCTCGCCTTGCGCGATGCGCTTGAGGAGGGCGTCTTCAGTGATCGGCTGCCACTGAGTCATGGTTCTGCGGCCTAACGTTCGAGCTAAGCGGGCGACGACGGCAGGACGCCAGGCCCGGGCTGGCGAAAATGTACCGCATACCGCCAGACCGGGCCTGGTGGAGTCTTGTCCAACGAGGTATGAGCCTGGAGCCGGGCGCCACATTCCACTGAGGAGTGAGCCTGGCGGTCGCCTGAGGTCGTCGATTTGGTGGCTGGCAGG
>PNKC01000194.1 GCA_013822275.1 Anaerolinea sp.
CCCGGCTTGGCTCAGTACGTATGGACACCACCTCATGGACACCACCTCGGAGAGCCTGTTGTTGCAAGTGCGACAACAGGGAGACGCAGAGGCGTGGTCGCGGTTTGTCCAAATCTACTCCCCCATCCTCTATGGTTGGGCCAGCCACATGGGTCTGTCCGAGGCCGACGCCGCGGATCTCGTCCAAGACGTGTTCGCCACCCTCGTCCAGAAACTCCCGCACTTTATCTACGACCCGGGACAGCGGTTCCGGAGCTGGCTCTGGGCAGTCATGCGGAATCGGCTCATTCAAATCCGTCGCCGTCACCAACCACTCCCCATCCCTCCAGGCAACCTTGACCGCATTGAAGGCGACGGCAACGGGGTGGTCGAAGAGGCGGATTTCCGCCGGTACCTGATCGCCCGGCTGGTGCCGACGATGCAGAAGCGGTTCCCGCCGGCGGCATGGGCGGCGTTCTGGGGTCACGTCGTCGAGGGAAAGACGGCCCCGCAGGTGGCGGAGGAACTCGGCATCAGTGTGGCCGCCGTGTATAAGTCCAAAGCCCGGGTGCTCGCGCGGCTCCAGTCGGAGTTCGCCGACCTCTTCCGTTGAACCGGTTGACGACCTTCAGGTGTTTCACCATGTTCTGTCCCACCGATGCGGAACTCGCCGACTTCCTGGGCGACCGCCTACCGCCCGCCCGCAATGACGAGTTGGAGCGGCACCTCGACACCTGCCCCGAGTGTCTTGCCCGGGTAGCCGAGATCCCGGCCGACCCGCGCTTCCTCGCCGCACTCCGCCACACCCCTATTCCGGAGAAGGTCCCGCCGGCCGAACTAATCGACCGATTGGAGAAGCTGTACACCCTCAGCACTATTGGGTTCGGCAACGGCGCACCTGTGGACCCCACGAAGTTCGCTAGCCCGCCCACTCAAGTCGCCCACTACCACATCCTGCACCAACTTGGGGCCGGCGGGATGGGCGTCGTTTACCGGGCCGAGGACACCCACCTCCGCCGGCCGGTCGCCTTGAAGGTACTCTGGCCCTGGGCCGCGCGCGACCCCCAGGCCCGGCGGCGGTTTCTCCGCGAGGCCCGGGCGGTGGCCGCTCTGAAGCACGACCACATCGTAACCATCTTTCAGGTCGGCGAAGCCCCGGCCGCCGAGGGGGCCGGGACGCACCTGTTTCTCGCGATGGAGTTGCTGGAGGGAGAGGGACTCGACCACTGGATGTTGCGCCACCCCCGGCCTCGACTGGCCACCGCCTTGCGAATCGCTCGGGAGGCGGCAGCCGGACTGGCCGCCGCCCACGATCGCGGGGTCATCCACCGGGACGTGAAGCCGGGCAACCTGTGGCTTGAAGTCCGCGGCCGACGGGGCGGGCCAGTTCCGGACACGCCCCTTCTACCCGACACCCGGGTGAAGTTGCTCGACTTCGGCCTTGCCGTCGCAGCGGATGAG
>PNKC01000195.1 GCA_013822275.1 Anaerolinea sp.
CCGCCAGTCGCGTCTGGCACGAGCATCGCGGCACCATCGGCAAGAAGTTTACGCGCGCCTACATCGAGAACACGATCCGCAAGAACTTCCTGCTCTTCACCTGGAAGAACATTCACGAATCCCGCCGCTTCTGGTCTCATCTCGCTTATCTCTGGGCCGGCTCCATCCTGAGCATGTTTGCGGGCGATTCCCTCGAGCGGCCTTCTTTCCCCGCCATGGCCCGCGCGTTCCTGCAACTGCCGGGCGCTTGCGCCGCCCGCTGGCGCGCCCGCTCTCTCGCGGTCATTGACGATACCGAAGCCTTCCGCCGCCCTTTGGCCGGCTATTACCGGGACCGCTTTCTTCCCGCCGCGCCGGGCCGCGACCGGCTCCACGTTCTCTTCCTCTCGCCCTACCCGCTCTGCCCTCCCGTTCACGGCGGCGCGGTCTTCATGTCGCAGACCGTGGAACAGCTCGGCCCTCTCGCCGATCTGCACCTCATCGTCCTCATCGACGATCCCGCCGAAGCCGGCGCCCACGCCCCATTGGCCGCCGTGACCCGCTCCCTGCAATTCCTCGTCCGGTTGGAGGGACAAGGCAAGAACCCCGGTTCGCTCACGCCTTTTGCCGTCCGCGAATTCTCAAGCCAGGAGCTGGAATGGATCCTGCACCGCACCATTCACAACGAGCAGATCGACGTCCTTCAGATCGAGTACACCAACATGGGCCAGTACGGCCGGGGCTTCCAGCGCATGGCGGTGTGCTTGTTCGAGCACGACATCTATTTCCAGTCGATTGGGCGTGTGCTGCCCAGCCTGCCGCCGCTCAAGCGCCTTCCAGCCGCTGTGGAGTACCTCAGAAGTCTACGTTATGAACTTGCCCTGCTCCCACAAATGGACAGGGTCCAGACGTGCACTCGCGAGAACCGGGACTACCTGCTCTCCTTCCTTCCCGCACTGGAACCCCGAATCGACCCGCACCTGCGCGCCGGCATCAACGTGTCCGGCTACGAGTTCACCTCCTCTGGCCGCGAGCCCCGCACCATGCTTTTCCTCGGCAGCTTTCGGCATGCCCCGAACGCCGCCGCGCTGAACTGGTTTCTGCGCGAAGTCATGCCGGCCGTCGCCGCGAAGGATCCCGCTGCCCGCCTCGTCGTCATCGGTTCCGACCCGCCGCCCGCACACACTTTGCCCACCTTTGAAGGACGCGTGGAAATCCTCGGCTTTGTCCCCGACATCCGGGAAGCCTTAGGCCGCTACGCCGTCTTCATTTGCCCCATCCTGGGAGGCTCCGGCGTGCGCGTCAAGCTGCTCGAGGCCTTCGCCTCCGGTATCCCGTCGGTTTCCACTCGCATCGGCGCTGAGGGTCTTGGCGGCCGCGACGGCGAGGTCTGCCGCCTCGCTGACGATCCCGCCGCATTCGCCCAGGCCATCCTCGACCTGTTCAACAACCCCGAACAGG
>PNKC01000196.1 GCA_013822275.1 Anaerolinea sp.
TGCTTCAGGACCTCGGCGCTGGTCTGGTCGCCGAGAGACACCATGAGCACGGCGGCCTTCTGGGCGCCGGAAAGGCGGCTGGCGGCTGATTTTTCCGGCTGTGCGTTGGTGATCACGGCTTACTTCTCCGCCTCGTTGAGCCAGGTTCTGACCAACTGAGCCGTGGCATATGGGTCGCGGCGGGCCTGATCGCTGATGTGTTTCTTCAGGACCTCAGATTTTTTCGTACTGGGCGGCAGACGGAGGGCGGAGAGAACCTCCTCTTCCAGGCGGGTGCGTTCAGCTTCGTGCTCCGCGATGGTCGCCAGCGCCTTCCGCTCAAACTGACGGTCCTTCTCCTCGGGAGGCAGTGCGCGCGGCGCTGCCGTCATGCCGGCCTGGGCGCGGCGGCGCCGGCGGCGCATCAGCCAGACGAGCCCGGCGAGCAGGACAATCACAAGCGTGCCCACCGCGCCGATCCACACCCCCAGCGGCGCGGCTTCGGTGAGGGGCTTGAGCCAGGCGGGGATTGGGAAGGCGGCTTGCGGCGCCGGGCCGGGTCCGGAGGCGGCCGGCGGCGGCGCGGAAGTCAAGGTGGCCTCGAAGGGAAGCGACTCCACAAGAATCTGGTCGCCCCGCTGCTCCTGGAAGCCCACAACGCCGGCCAGAAGATCCTTGACCACCTTCAGCTTTTCGGGAGGCGGCGCGTCCAGGACGCGGCGGGCTTCAGTTCCCTGCCCGTCCCAGCGGACGCCCTGATCGACCAGTACGGCGACGGAGAGCCTCTTGATCGCGCCCTTCGGAATCTGGGTGCGCTTTACGACCCGGCTCGTCTGGTAGGCGATCGATTCGGTGCGGCGAGAAACCGACGCGCCCCCGCCGGCGGGGCGGGCCGCGGGACGCGGCAGGCTCGACGCTGTACCGGGGATGCCCCCGGCGCCGGGCCCGCTGGTCCCGGACACATCCTCTGTCTTCTGCGAACTCACCATCACGGAGCTGTCCGGATCGAAGACCTCCTCGCTTTGCTCGCCGCTTGTGAAGTCGCACTCGAGCGAAACACCGGCGCGGTACTTGTTCTCGCCAAGCAGCGGATCAAGCGTCATGCGGATTTTGGCCATCATCTCGCGCTCAAGCGTCTGCCGGTACTCGATCATGGCGTCAGATGCGCCCGGCGTATTGTCGTTCAATCCGCGGCGCGGCCGGCTCAGCAGGGCTCCAGCCATGTCGATGATCGAGACCCCTTCCGGGGTGAGACCGTCCACCGCGCTGGCCGTCAGGTGGGCGATCCCGAGCAAGTGCTGGGGCTGCAGTGAGGAGCCCGGCCGGAGTTGCACCATGACGCTCGCCTTGGCCGGCTCGCGGTGGTCCAGGAAGACCGACTCCTTCGGGAAAGTGACGTGGACGCGGGCCCGCTCGACTTCGGCGATGGCCATGATGCTACGTTCCAGTTCCCCTTCCACC
>PNKC01000197.1 GCA_013822275.1 Anaerolinea sp.
CAAGTCGCATCCGGAAGCGGATGAGGACCAGGTGCTGGGCATCGACAAGTTCGGGAACTACTTCCTGAACAAGCAGCAGATTCCGAATCCCGAGCTTGGCCAACGTCTCCAGGCCATCTACTCGGTGCGGACCATCGACCAGATCCTGTACGTGAAGGCCGATAAGAACCTCGAGTATGGTCGCATCCTCGAGGCCATGGACATCGCCGCGAAGAACGGCGTGCGCATGGTCGGCGCCATCACGGACCAGGTGCCGGGCACGGTCTCGACCGTCGAAGGCGACGAAGCCAAGAACCCGTAACCACCTTTCACCGGAGCGTACCATGGGAATGAGCGTCGGTGGGAGCAGCGGCGGGCTGAACAATGAGCCCAACGTCGTGCCGATGATCGACATCATGCTCGTGCTGCTGATCATCTTCATGATCATGCAGCCCATGATGCGCAAGGCGATCGACCTCCAGCTGCCTGACCCGCAGCCGGCGGTGGTCACGGCCAACACGGCCTCGGACCAGATCGTGCTCGAGGTCCTCCCCGACGGCTGGTTCGCGGTCAACCGCGACTCGGTCAAGAAGGAGGGGCTCGGCGCGCGCCTCAAGGAAGTCTACGATCCGCGTCCCGAGAAGATCATGTTCATCAAGGGACACCCGAAGGTGCAGTACCAGGACGTGATCTTCGCGATGGACGTCGCGCGCGGGTCGGGCGTGAAGGTCATCGGGGTCACGCCGAAGGATACGCAGTGAACAGAGGTCGGTAGGCAGTGGGCAGTTGGCAGCGCCAGTGCCAGTGCCAGTGACGGCGGACGAACCTTTCGAGGGTCGTCCGCCGTATAACTTTCAGGGGCCCGGGGTGACCGCCGGGCGCGGGAACCGCGCGACCTCTCCATTCGTCCAACCTTCGTGAGCGACACCGAACTCCTGCCCTCCGGCAAGCCTCGCCGTCCTCTCCGGCCCCTCCACGGGATCCCGGACCGCGACGCGCGTGGGCGAGCCGGACTGCTCTTCTCGGCCCTGCTGCATGCGCTGATCGTCGTGCTGCTCTTCCTGCCGCCGATCATCGCCACCCAGTTGGACGTCGACCCGACGACCGGCGGTGGCGGGCCGGGCCCGGCCGGCGGCGGCGGTGGAGGCACGGGCGGGACCGGGGGCGAGATCAGCCCGGAGCGCCTTCGCTACGTGCAGGTGGCCCCCATCCCGCGCGTCGAGCCGGCAGTGCCGAGCATCACACCGCCGGTGATCCCGCCACCCAAGCCGCCCGAGCCGGAGAAGCAACCCGACCCTGAGCCGGTGCCTCCTCAGCCGACCACCAAGCCTGCTGACGCGCCGACCAGTGGCCCGACCATTCCAACCGCTGGTGCGGGCGGTGGCTCGGGCCACGATGGCACCGGCGGCAATGGCCCCGGCACCGGTGGCGGCGTCGGGTCCGG
>PNKC01000198.1 GCA_013822275.1 Anaerolinea sp.
GTGCGGAGCGCGGGGAAGCATCGGGTTCGCGGACCCGGCCGGCCCCGTGGCGGCGGCCGAAGCGACACCCCCGTCCCGGAGCATCTGGTCAATCAGAAGGGTCGAAAGGCCGAGGGAGGCCATTCCCATCCCGGATCGCTGGAGGAGTTCGCGTCGATTCATGGCGGAGGGCAGGGGGGTGGGAAAACGGGGCGGAAGGCAGGAGCCGATGGGGTCGGCGACGAGGCGGGACCGGCCGAGGACCGGTAAGGGCCACCGAAAGTCATCGGCAGACACCGTCACCATTATAAGCGGAAGCGGGACGGATGGCAGAAGCCAACCGGAAGTCGACGTGAGAAGCGAGAAAGTCTGACGAGGCGGAACGCCTCCTTGTCCGGTCGATGCCAGCCCCGTCCATGGCTTCTCTCCAGGCCAGCAGGCGGATAGGTTGCCACGATTCCTCGGCGCCATCTCATTCCGCCGGAGATCGCCCAAGCCGAGCCTGCCGTATGACCGACGACCCCGCTGTTTCCCCCGTCGGTGATCCCTTCTCATCCTCCCTGCCGCGCCCGTCAGGACCACCTCCAGTCCGGACGACCTCTCCGCGGCGGTGGAGCATGACCTGGTGGGGACGTTGGTTTTGTGGCGGGCTCGCTTCCGGAATGTTGATGTCGCAGGTCGGTCCCCTCGTTCGCCGGCTTCTGGCGGCTGCCGTCCCGGCGCTCGCGGCGGCCTCTCCCGGCGACCTCCTTCGGCCGGCGGCAGGTTCGGCTTCGACCTGGCTGACGCTCTGGCCGTTCCTTTTCGGATACCTGTTCGCCGGAGGGTTTCTCGCGCTTCGCGCCTGGACGACGTTTCAAAGGGGGCCGCGCGGGGGATTCCTGTACGGGCTGGGACTGTTTCTCGTAGGGGCTCTCCCAATCCACCTGCAGCTCTTCGCCTCGACTCGAATGCCTCTGGAGTTTCTCCTTCTGGGGACCGCTGCGGCTCTCGCCCAGTACACGCTCGCGGGTGCGTTCCTCGGTTCCGTCGTCGATGGAATTGAACTGTCGATCACCTCCATCCTTCCAGCCCCGCCGGACCAGGTCTGGGGCGAGCTTCAGAAGACGGAGTCGTTCCTCTACGTCACGGCTGGGATGATGTCGTTCGCGGACACGGGTACCTGGCCCGCCATCATGCTTGAACAGGGAAAGGTGATGCCGATCCGTCTGCAGCTCTTCGGTCGAGGACCGCATCTCCCGCACGTCATCCGCTTCGTAGAGGTCAACCCGGATCGCCGGCTCGTCCAGACCGAGGAACAGGGAGGCCTGGTTCGTGTCTGGGACCACTGCATCGAGGTTGAACCGCACGAAGGGGGTACGACGCGCTACACCGACAGCCTGCACCTGCAGGCGGGCGTCCTGACACCATTCGTCCGCCCCTTCGCCATCG
>PNKC01000199.1 GCA_013822275.1 Anaerolinea sp.
ACGGCGGGCCACCAGGCCCGCGAGGCCGTCTTGTCTATCATCGTCCTCGCGGGCCTGGCGTCCCACCGCTGGCTACCGCTTAGCTCCAACGTTAGACATCACAAACACACGTCTTGCGGGGCTCGTCCGGACCCGGAGTCCATCTTGTGGCATCCTTGTCACCGTATCCCCAAAGCCGGAGTTGCCATGACCGAGACCGTTCGCGAACTTCAGGAGAAGGTGCTGACGCTGCCTACCGATGAGCGGGCGGCGCTGGCTGAGTTGCTCCTCGCAAGCCTTGAACCGAAGTCCTCAGCGCAGCGAGCATGGGCACAGCTCGCCAGCAGACGCCGCGAAGACGTTGTTGCCGGTAAGGTAAGCATGGTGCCTGGCGCCGAGGCCGTAGCACGAATCCGGGCGAAGCTTGCGTGAGCCACTGGATTCATCCAGAAGCCGAAGCTGAACTCGAAGAAGCCGCTCTGTACCTCGCAGAGCATGCAAGCCCAGCCCTCGCCCAAGCCCTCCTACTTGAGTACGAACGAGTCGTTGCTCTGCTGGTCGAGAATCAGCAGCGCGGCCCGCACAGTGACTTCGGCATGCGGCTCTATCACCTGGACCGTTTCCACTACACAGTGTTCTACGAGGAGAATGCTGTGCTCGGCCCGCAAATCTACGCAGTTGCGCCACAGGCAAGAGAGCCAGGCTACTGGCTCCAGCGCGCGGGTGATGTCTAACCCCTCGCTCAAGCGGAGCACCAACGGCAGGCCGCCAGGCCCGGGCTGGCGGTACGCGGTACATTTTCGCCAGCCCGGGCCCGGCGCCCTGCCGCTGGCGCCCCCTTAGCTCGAACGTTAGGCCTCAGAAACCAAGTCTTCTGCCCCTATGAGCAATCCGAATCCTTGGGAACCGAAACCACTACTCGACGAGCATCCGTGGTCGCTCATACCGAACTTCGGGTTCTCTAAGCGCGCATCACATGCCTCTCTCGCGGCCTGGATTGGAGTCGTAGCTTTGGCATCAGTCTTCGGCTACTCCTCATGGCAGAGTCTTATCGCCGGAGCAGTAGTCGGAGCCTGGGCGGTTCACTATGTCGGGGCAAGGCTTGGCGGTCGGCCAGCCATCACTGGCGGAGCCTCCGCTCCCATCCGATCCGACTCACCCTTTCAGGCCAGGTTGGCCTTTGATGTCATCGCCCTCTTGGTTCTCACTACAGCCGTGTACTTGGTGGGGTTCAAGGCGTGAGGTGTGCGTCTCGCATCCATCCAAGGGTCCGAGTGCGGCGACTGAGGCCTAACCCCTCGCTCAAGCGGAGCGCCAACGGCAGGCCACCAGGCCCGGGCCGGTGGTACGCGGTACATTTTCACCGGCCCGGGCCTGGCGCCCTGCCGCCGCCGCCCGCTTAGCTCGAACGTTAGGC
>PNKC01000200.1 GCA_013822275.1 Anaerolinea sp.
CCAGGAGGTTGGCATCGTGGAGGTAAACGCGGACGGCCAGATCCACCGTGGTCTCCTCCTCGCCGACATCGATCCCCGCCGATTCCGCCACGGCGAGCAGTTCGTCGAAGTGCGGATCGTCGCTGAAGCACTCGATGACGTAAAGCGCCTCGACCAGATCGGAAGACATCTCTTCGTCAGGCTGCGCGAGGGCGCCCGCCAACGCGAGGTAGTCCAACTCCTGATCAGCAGCCGCAGGTACGCAGAAGCCCCTGTCTTCAAAGAAAAGCCGGTGCGGCTCGAGCAGTCGGATCAGATTTTGCGGATGGATGGTTTTCAGCAGGTCGGGCCGAGCGAAACTCTTGAACTGGAGCGGCATGAATGACACCTCACGAAAGGGGAGTTCAAGCGATTCGATACCGCAGGGAGCGCTCGGGAAACGGCGTTCACGCGGGCGACCTGAAGCACGATCACCCCGATTCTGCCATTGCGAATACAAGGCGGATCTCATTCCACAGGGAATCCGACCCGTCACAGAGGAAGATCGGCGCCTCGAAAGGTCGTCGAGCGAAACAGTGTTCGATGTGGCCGCCGAGGCTGGGCCGCACAGAGAATCCGGCTCGGCATTGTCGTGTTGTCCTCGTCGCCGGTTGCTCCTCTCCGAGAAGTGTGATCATCTCCAATCAGGCAGCGGCTGCTGGCGCCGCTCGGCCAAGCCATGGCCCACCGCTGTCCGTTGCAGGCAGGCCACGGACTTCCAGTTGATGCCGTAGCTGTGCGCGGTCTCTTGCCAACTCAGGTCCCGGGCCAGTGCGACAACCGCGCCGGCCAGGGCCCACGTGACTCCGGACCACGGCTCGGTCCAGGGCAGGGCTTCCATATGCACCCCGCAGCGAGGGCGGCGGCGGCGGCGCGGCCTGTACTCCAGCACCATGCTCGCGCCGCGCGGCACCAGATCCCGCCGGCGGCGCACGGGCCGCACGTCGTGAACCTGGCTCTAGATAGACGAAAAACGCCACGTCGAGGTTCGTGTGCGTGTCGCCGGAACACCGGCCCAGCAGGGTCCGGCACACCAATCTGGCGGTCTTCGGGACGTGGACCATAAGGGGAGACCTCGGCATGCTCTCCGACACTTATCACTCTTACCGCAGCGGATCTTCCGTCCCGGCTTCCGGCAGAACGGCCGCGAACGCCCAGCCGCCGCCGAGCCGCAGCCCGATCCTCTCGACCGGTGCGAGCGACGGCGAGTAGTACGGGTCCGGGCACGCCAGAACCTCCGCCCAGCGCTCGAAGAAAAATAGCCTCTCCTCGAACCGCACTAACCCGCGCCGCGTTCGACATTCGGCGTGGACCAGGCCGGGAACCGCCGCGCAGACCACCTTCCAGCCGCGCGCCGCCGCC
>PNKC01000201.1 GCA_013822275.1 Anaerolinea sp.
ACGGTGGCGCTACATCCGGTATGAGGACGGCTCCGAGGAGTTGTACGATCGCGGCAGGGATCCACTGGAATGGACCAATCTGGCCGCGCGCAAGGAACTGGAAGGCGAAAAGCGGCGCCTCGCGGGGTGGTTGCCGGAGGTCAACGCCGAGCCCACCCCGCGGCAGGACACAGGTGGGGGCATCTGGGACGACTGACGCCCTACAGGTGGCTCCAGAGCGACTTCTCGTCCTCCTCCTGCTTCGACCTCCGCTCGCCGAGGTAGCCGCGAATCGCGTCGCGCCCGCCGAGGCCGACGGCCAGGCTGGCGGCCAGCACTGCGCCGCCCACCAGGATGACGAAGGCGGCGAAGAACACCCGCGGGGCGAAATCAAGGACGTCCGAAGCCACCACCACCGCCACGAACATCGTCACGAGGCGCGTCGCCGCAGCCATGCGCCGCGGCCCCGGGATCTCTTCGTTCGACGCCCAGACCAGCACGGAACGCCCCAGGAACTGTGCCAGCCAGGCGCCCGCCAGCAGGATCAGGCCCGCCGTCACTGCCTTCGGGAATAGGAAGACGGTGGCCTCCACCATGCGCGACGTGAGATCCGTGCCGAACACATTCAGCGCCGCCAGCACGCCGCCGGCGATAATCAGCCAGTACGCGGCGCCGGCGATCAGCGGCGTGCCGTGGAGCCGGCCGGCGCTGTCGAACATCGAGCGCAGCCCGCTATCGCTCAGGAAACGGTCGATGCCCGCGCCCTTGATGGCTTTCGTCATCAGCCACCGCACCAGCTTGGCCACGAGCCAGAACAGCGCGAGTACAATCAGGGCCACCAGAAGCGGCGGCACATAGGTCGTCAGGTGGAACGAGATCGTGTCCACTACCCGGTCCAGTACATCCTGCAAGGTGCGAATCATGGCTTAGGCCTCCATCTCCCGCGTCTCGGGCGCTTCGCTCTTTGCCTCAGGCCGCTTTGCCGCGCCGGCTCTGGCCCCAAACCAGAGGTCGATCAGGTAGGGCTTCAAGTCCTCAAAGGTCAGGCACAGCCTTTCAATTCTCTGCTCCACTTCGGCCGCCCCCATCTCCGCCGTCTCCACGACGAACGAGGCCACGCGCCCCAGGTAGAGCGGCGTGATGGAGCGCAGCAGGTGCCCGCGCTCCAGGCGCTTGTCGCGCGAGGCGCAGGCGAACTCATAGATGATGCGGACCCACAGTTCATCGTCCAGGCGGAACAGTTCCTTGGGCCCGTCGAAACGCGTCAGCTTCAACAGCGCCCGCAGCGTATCCGGCCGCAGGGCCAATTGCCAGATCTCGGCCAGGTCCTCGCCGCCCTTGCGGAACAGGCCGAGCATGCGTTCCACGTTGACCTGGATCGGCTCCAGCCCCACGTCGTAG
>PNKC01000202.1 GCA_013822275.1 Anaerolinea sp.
CGCCCGCTCTCTCCTCAAGCCCTGCAACACAACTCTTCTGACGAACTCAACCGTGAATCCACCCCGCGCGACCGCGCCCACCAGTCCCGCCACATACTTAGATCAGGCACGGAAGCGGACCTGCTCAGCCTTGCGCCATGCGGTCGGCCCAGCGGAGGAAGCGGAACAGCTCGCGGCGGCGGCTCCAGACGAAGCGCCAGAACAGGGCGGGCGTGATCTCTTCCGCCTTGAGACCCCAGTAGGTCTCGATGCGCCACTTCAAGTAGGGCGACCGCCAGGGCGTGAAGCGGTTGCCCCGGGTGGCGCGCCAGAGAAAGACCAGCATGCCGGCTAATCGCCGCCGGCGCGGCGCCGGGGGGCTTCATTCGGAGTAGCGTAGTAGCCGGTACGGGTCCGGACCGTAAAGCGCGACCCGGCGGTGACTTTGATCTGCCGGTACGTGCCGTCGAGCGCCTGGTTTGCGGGCGAGTAGGCGATGACGTACTGGTTGCGGATGTCGTGCGCCACCTGGTCGGCGATGGACTCCACTTCGCTGACGGAGTCCGGATAGTAGGCGGCGCCGCCGGAAGCCTTGGTGATCATGTCGAGGAAGCGCTTGGCGCGGCGGGCTTCGCGGCGGTCTTCGCCGGCGAGCAGGCCGATGGAATAGACCATCACCCCGCTCTTCTGAACTTTCTCCGCCAGCCTTTCCGCCGTCACGCTGACGGAGGCGGTGTCGTTGCCGTCGCTGATCAGGAGGATCACTTTCTTGTCGCGCTTGCCCTCGGCGGTGATGTGGTCGAGGGACATGGAAAGTGCGTCGTGCAACGCCGTGCCGCCGCGCGAGTCGATGCGGGCGACGCCCTCTTCAAGCTTCGAGATGTCCGAGGTGAAGGGCACGTCGAGGTAGGCTTCATCGTTGAAGTTGACGACGAAGACCTCGTCGGCGCGGCGGGATGACTTCACTAGCCGGACGGAGGCCGATTCGACGCCGGCCCGACTGCCGCGCATCGATCCGCTGTTGTCGATGACGATGCCAAGCGAAAGCGGCACGTCCTCCTGGCGGAAGATGCGGACGCTTTGCTCGACATTGTTCTCGTAAACTTTGAAGGCGGAGCGATCCACGTCGGTGACCATCCGCCCGCGGCGGTCGAAGACGCCGCAGTAGAGCACGACAAGGCGCGTGCCGGTGCTGAACGTCAGCTCGCCCTCGGAGGGCGGCGCCGCCGGAGGCGCGGCGGGCTGCTGTGCCCACAAACCGATGGCGAGGACGATGAGGGCCAGCGCGGCCAGCGTCCACTTGTTACTGATTCGGTGCATAGTAACCTTGCCGGTACAGAGCCCGAAGCGGCGGCAGGCTCCTCGGCTGAT
>PNKC01000203.1 GCA_013822275.1 Anaerolinea sp.
GGGAAAGCGCCGGTTCGGACGAATGCGTCCCGCGGCGTCGCGAGGCTCGCCGTTCAGGCCGGGGTCCGTCGAGCCCGGCTTCATCATCCAGCAGTCGTCGATTGAGACGTAGCTATATCCGAAATCCGCCATGCCGGAAGCGACCATCGCGTCCGCCGCCTCCCGGAACAGTTGATCCGAGATGCGGTCGTAGTGCGTATACCAGTGGTTCCAACCCATGGGCGGCGTCAGCGCGATAGTGTCGCCCACCGTGAGCCGGAACTCCCGCGACGCCTTCCCGCGCGCGTTCGACGCCCGCAAAGTCACCTTGTGCACGCCCGGCGCGGCCGGCGCCGTGCCGCTCAGGATGCCCGTCCCCGGATCGAGTTGAATCGACGGCGGCAGCCCGGCGGCTTCAAATTTCATCGGCCGCACACCGGTGGCCGGAATGCGGTAAAGAAACGGCCTGCCCGGACGGACACCGTACACCAGCGGCCCATTGATGCGCGGCTCGGGCCCCGGCTTGGGCGTCAGAACCGGCATCCCGGCGGCAATCACGGGCAGCGCGGCAAACAAGAGAGCGGCAATGCGCATGGCGGGCTCCTCTCAACTCATCTATCGGAGTTGATCATGAGTTTATCGTGAATAGCCCCGCCGCAGTACATTTCCCGGTATTTTATGGCGCCCATTTCCGGAAGCTTCCCACATGCGCGGCATCCGCCGCCTCGGAGATCTGATGAGCTACCGCGTCATCGGGGAGGACGCCGGACCGAGTACCCTGTGACCAGCGGGGCCGCTGGCCCCGCTGGACCGAGGAGGCCCCATGAGCATCGAAATCCGGCTCGCCACAGCCGCGGACATGGAACTGATCCGCTGCATGAACAACGATGTCTTCGCCTGCGAGATCGGCCAGCACCAGCCCGCGCCTGACGGACGCCTGATCGATGCTTTCGAGACCCGCAGCCGGTTTCTGGCCGGCATTGAAGATGGCCGCCTGATCGCGATGATCTCCTTTCATTCCGGGCCGCCGTACTCGGTTGAGAAGAAGCTCAGCGACCCGGCAGTCCTGAAGGCGTTGTCCGCGCCGGTCTTTGAAGTCCGGCTCCTTGCCATCCACCCGGCCCACCGTTCCACGAATCTGCTGGCGCGCCTTCTGGTCCGCCTCCACGGATTGCTCGCCGCCGCCGGGGCCCGCACGCTCGTGATCTCGGCGCTCGCGCCGCGGCTGCCGATGTATGAGTTCATGGGCTTCCGCGCACTCGGGCCGGCGGTCCAGTCAGGAGGGGCGGCGTTCGTTCCCATGGCTCTCGATATGGCCGTACTCCCGCCGCGGGCGAAGGCCGTCTATGCCCGCTATGCTCTCGAGCCCGA
>PNKC01000204.1 GCA_013822275.1 Anaerolinea sp.
GCCTAACCCGTCACTCAAGCGGAGCGCCAACGGCAGGCCACCAGGCCCGGTCTGGCGGTACGCGGTACATTTTCGCCAGCCCGGGCCTGGCGCCCTTCCGTCGTCGCCCGCTTAGCTCGAACGTTAGGCGTCGCAAATGCCGCATTGGCTGCCCTGTAGTGATCTTCCGGCCTCCACGGCTTCTGCGTTCAGGCAGCGCTACGCGCACCACGTCTTGGAACGTACCTTGAATGTCCAAGCTTCGGCCGGCCATCGAGGTACGCATGTGTCCGCCCCGCGGTCGGCAACAAACGTCGGTAGGTCACGTCACCGATGCCTGAGCGCGAACTTCGTCACGTACAAGCACGCATCTTTCTGTCCAGGTTCACAAGGGCGCTCCGCGCCGCCGCGCTGCGCCGGGCAGTCAGTTCGTGCAGGCGCCGCCCAAGGCGGCGCACCGTTCTCCAGCAGTTTCGGTACTCCCTTCTTCGGCAGCAAAGCTTCGGACAAGTTGCCTCATGTTCACATCGTTGTCCGGCCTGCCACGGTGGCACTTGCTTGCGGCCTTCAATACCGGGGGTTCGTGTTCGGTAGGCAAACAGCGACGCCTAACCCGTCGCTCAAGCGGAGCGCAAACGGCATGCCACCGGGCCCGGGCCGCGGCGAGGTACATTCTCCGCAGCCCGGGCCCGGTGTCATACCGTCGTTGCCCGCTTAGCTCCAACGTTAGGCGCCACACAAATGCATCACGTCAGCTTCCTCGCGAGCACGAGCTGCTGCACGAGAAGACCCGCGGACTCGGGCACCGTGGCAACTCGGAAGAGCGACCAATCATCGAGAGACAACGCCGCGCCTGAAGACCCGGCGAACACAAATCCAGGCACCGGCTTCGCCCGTGCCAAGACTGGGCGCGGTTTTCACCGTCGGCAAGCTGCAGCGGCGCTCGGACGAGATGGAGAACACACCGCACCATCCCGAGATTGCGCCGCAACACGAAGTTCAAGAAGAACTTCTCCGCGCTTCTGCAGGCCTCGCCGGGCACAGAAGGCAAAACGACTCCGTGGCGCACCAACAGTCGCAGCCACAGGGCCGGCACTGCGCCTGGCCACCGTCGTGAACTCCACGTTTCTACGGCTGTGCCCGTGCCTGCAGTGGCGCCTAACTTGTCGGTCAACCGGAGCGCCAACGGCAGGCCGCCAGCGCCCGGGCCGGTGGTACCCTGTACATTTTCACCGGCCCGGGCGCTGCCGTCCTGCCGTCGTCGCCCGGTTACCTCTACGTTAGGCAGCGCAAATACACCCGCTCCAGCAGTCACGCGCTCCGGAAGCAACTGTGGCCAAGTTCAACGCCCGTCATGCCGTGCCGCCACCT
>PNKC01000205.1 GCA_013822275.1 Anaerolinea sp.
TACCCATGAACCACATGCAGGCGTCCAGAGCCTCCGCCGGGGAGGTCACCGGGAAGATCTCGGCGTTCCACAGAGTGCGTTGTCCCGAAGGCACGCCGGGCCAGACTTCTTCGGCGCCGATCCCCAATTCTTCGAGCAATTCGCCAATCGGCCGTCCGAACCACTGAGGCGGGTTCTGTTTGGAGTCGTCGCTGACGCCATAGGCGCGGATTACCGTGGCGCTCTCGCCGCCGGGCAACAGCACGGGCAACTGATGCAACACGGTGTCGCCGGGCACGGTCAGTCTCTCGCTGGCAACGCCTTCGATTCCATGGACGATTGCCCCGGCGCCGATCTCGGCCGCACCGTCGAGCACGGACTCGAGCACGATCGCGCGCGGAGCGATCGTGGCCTGATCCACAACGCTTTCGATGATGACGCCATGAGAGCGGACACCCTCCGGCGCGACCATGCCCAGCCGCTCGCGCGCCGAGTAAAGCCGCGCGAAGTCGGTCTCCTCCGTCAGCAGGTGGCGGAACAGCGATGTCGTCCCAATGTGCGTAAACTCGCCTTCGACGAGGTCGCAATGAAAGGCGGCGCCGGCGAACAGCCGGGCCAGGCTCCGCAGAAGGCCGCCCTGACCCGGGGCGGGTTTCAGTTCGCCAGTGAGGAACCGCGGCAGATGGTAGTAGAGGTCAAACGGCTGATCCGGATTCAATGCCGGCAACCGGCAGAGACGCGCGGCGGCCGCGGGGTCGAAGCGGAGCAGTCCCGTGTCGACAGCCACCAGGCCGCCGGGTGAACAGGCGCCGGCGTTGCGGCTTTCGGCCACGGAGGGCTTCTGAAGAAAGGAAAGCACCCGGCCCTCCGGCCCGGCGACGTAAACGCCGTGCTGGACGCCCACTTCCGCCGGTTGGAGCAGGCCGACGCCTGACACGCCCGCCCGGCCCCAGTCCAACCGGGCCGGATCGAAGATCAGCAGGACGTCGCCCGAGCCCACAACCACGCCGGAAGGCGCGCGCGCTGCCCAGAGAGTCGAGAGCGCCAGGGTTTCGTCGAAGATCGTCGAGTGCGCGCCGGACGGACCGCGAACAGGGAGAGGCGAAAAGATCTTGCCGGACGGCGAGTACTGCGGCAGGCGGCGGGAATCTCCGCCCGAATGCAGCACCAGCACGCGGCGGCCGAGCCAGAATTTCGCCGCTGTGTCCGTTCCGTGCCGGCATTCCGCCAGTTTGAGAAGGGCGTGGACCGTCGCGCCGCCCGAGCCGAGCCGTTGTCCTTCCAGATCGGGGATCACCAGAAACTGAGCAACCGGGGGCAGCAAACCCTGCTCGCGCCGTTTCGCGATCTCCGCTTCGTAAGCGCGGCCCT
>PNKC01000206.1 GCA_013822275.1 Anaerolinea sp.
GGCCCCCCTCGCCCATCCCGCCGCCAACGCCCGCGCCGGCGACACCATCCTCTCCGTCAACGGCCGCCCCACCCTGAACGCAGGCGGACTCGGCGAACTGCTCCGCAACACCGCCGGCAAGCAGGTGCTGCTGCGCGTCAAGCCCGCCTCGGGCGAGGAGCGCGACGTGATCGTGAAGCCCATCACCCTGCAGCAGGAATCCAACCTCCGCTATCACGAGTGGGAGTACACGCGGCGTCTCGCCGTCGAGGAAGCCTCGGGCGGCAGAATCGGCTATGTTCACCTCCGCGCGATGGGGCCGAACGACATCGCCCAGTGGGCCGAGCACTTCTACCCCGTTCACAACCGCGACGGGCTGATCATCGATGTCCGCCACAACGGGGGCGGCAACATCGATAGCTGGATTCTGAGCCGGCTGATGCGCAAGGCGTGGTTCTACTGGAAGCCGCGCGTGGGCGAACCCACCTGGAATATGCAATACGCCTTCCGCGGCCACATCGTCGTCCTGCAGGACGAGTTCACCGGCAGCGACGGCGAGGCCTTCACCGAGGGCTTCAAGCGGCTTGGCCTCGGCAAGGTGATCGGTACGCGCACCTGGGGCGGCGAAATCTGGCTCACCGGCAGCAACACGCTCGCCGACCGCGGCATCGCCACCGCCGCTGAAATCGGCGTCTATTCACCCGAAGGCCAGTGGCTCATCGAGGGCCACGGAGTAGATCCCGACATCGTCGTGGACAACCTGCCCCATGCCACCTTCCAGGGCCGCGATGCCCAACTCGAAGCCGCGCTCAAGCACCTCGACGGCCTCATGAAGCAGAAGCCCGTGCCGGTCCCAAAGCCCCCCGCCTACCCCGACAAGTCGGGCCAGTAGGCACGCGCACATCTTCTTCCGCCGCTCGCGCCGCCCGGTCACATCCAACGGCCCTAGCGGCTCAGCGGAATACCGGAAATCCGGTGACTGTCACCCAATACCCCGAATTCACGCAAACTTTTCTTTTTAAATCAACAACTTAACTCCAGAAATCGACTCGACTGGCACGTATCTCCTCCGCTTGTGCGCAGCCGCCCGCGTGCACCAACGCGGTATCCGCACCCGGCAGTTCCCCGCCGGTGGTCCAGTGCGAGCCGTCGAGGTCCCGCATCACCAGACCGCCCGCCTCACTCTGTCCGGCCCAGCCCAGCCGGAAAACGTCTGGTCACCCAACAGAATCCATGTCATTCTTAAGCCTGCCCTGGGGACACGATCACGATGCCCGAACCCGCTGTCATCGTCGCCTGAGCATTATCCAATTGAAGGTTGGGCCTGAAGAATAGGAGTTGAGTGTCCGATGCGATCCGTGAGGTTGCCCC
>PNKC01000207.1 GCA_013822275.1 Anaerolinea sp.
GCACTGGTCGAGTTATACCATCGGCCCTTCTGGATGACTCACGAAGGGGGATTTCCAAGTCCATCGAGTTCTGACTCAATACTGTTTGAGGGCATGGAGGACGGCATGGCGGGAATTGCGGTCACGCGGGTGGATCCGACGGCTGCGGAGTTGCGTCGGGCGTCGGGCAAGACGAAGGTCGGGCAAGACGAAGGTCGGGCGAGACGAAGGATGTGCGGGCGGCGGGGCGGATGCTGGCGATCGCGTTGGTGCTGGAGGGCGTCGACCGGGCGAGGGCAGCGGAGTCCTGCGGGATGGACCGGCAGACGCTGCGCGACCGGGTGCACCGCTACAATGCCGAGGGGCTGGACGGGCTGGTGAACCGGAAAGCGGTGCATCGCCCCCGGCGGCTGGTGCCGGAACAGTTGGCGGAGCTTGCCGGTTGGGTGGAGGCCGGTCCTGATCCGGTGCGCGACGGCGTGGTGCGCCGGCGGCGCAAGGATTTGCAGGCCCGTATCGCGGCGGAATTCGGTGTGGAGTTTCACGAGCGCAGCGTCGGCAAGCGACTGGCGACCTTGGGGTTCCGGCGGCTCCCGGTGCGCCCGCAGCACCCGAGGTCGGACCCCGGGGTGCAAGCTGCGTTCAAAAAAACTTCCCCGAGGCGGTAGCCGCCGCCATCCCCGCGCGTGCCAAGGACAAGCCGCTGGAGGTCTGGTTCCAGGACGAGAGGCCCGCGTCAGCCAGCAGGGCACCCTAACCCGCCTCTGGGCTCGGCGCGGCACCAGGCCCCGCGCGCCCCGCGACACCCGCTACCAATGGAGCCGCATCTTCGGTGCCGTCTGCCCGACGCGCGGGGCGGCTGCGGGCTTGATCCTGCCCTTCGTCAACACCGAGGCGATGAAGGTCCGCCTCGCCGGGATCGCCCGCGCCGCCGCCCCCGGTGCCCATGCGGTCCTCGTCCTTGACGGGGCCGGATGGCACGCGGCCAGGACGCTCTCCGTCCCCGACAACGTCACGCTCCTGCACTTGCCGCCCTATGCCCCGGAACTCAACCCGGTCGAGAACGTCTGGACCTGCCTCCGCGCCAACAGGCTCGCCATCAGCGTCTTCGACAGCTACGACGAGATCGTCCACGCCCGCTGCACCGCATGGAACTTCTTCGCCAACGACCCAATGGCCATCGCCGCCATCACCTCACCCGCTTGGGCACAGATCAGTTGAAAGGGCCGTTGGTATCAGGCGTGAGTTGCGCAACAACGCCAAAGATAGGACCGGTAGCCTGAGTTTTTTTAACTTCCGCTCTCCCAATCCTGACACCCTTTCAGGGGGGGATTGCGAAAA
>PNKC01000208.1 GCA_013822275.1 Anaerolinea sp.
GGCCTCGGCCTCGGTGGTCACCCTGACCAGCTCGCCGTCCGCTTCCGCGCTGCGCTCCACGCGCTTGGTGCTGAGCTCCAGCCCGGCGAGGGCGGCGAGATCCCGGCGGCCCTGCGCGAAGGGCTCCGAGCTGCCCACCCGGGCCACCATCGCCCGCAGCCCCGGGGAGAGCGAGGCGCCGCTGATGCCCAGCTCCGCGTCCCTGGGCGCCAGGCCCCGGTGGCACGCGCCGCAGTGGTACCAGGCCCGCCGCAGCCTGACGGGCCCCACCACCGTGTCGAGGCCCTTGGGCCGGTAGCCGACGAAGGCAGCCCCGTGGCCCTGCCCACAGTCGACGCGCGGGCCGCGGTGGCCGGTGTCGAGCGAGAGCAGGTCTTCGAGGAGCGACCCACCCAGCCGCAGCATGGCGGTCCGGATGGCGAGCTCCACCGCCGCCAGGCCCTCCGGTTCACCGCCGGCAGGATCGCCGAGCTGGCTGGCGGCGAGATGGCTGAGCCGCTCTACCTCCGCTGCGACCTCGGCCCGGAGGTCCCGGAAGAGCCCCCTTTTTCCGCCCCGGCCCCGGCTCGTGGCTCGACCCCCGGCACCTGGCCCGGGGGTCGAGCCTCGCAGATCCGCTCGTTGATCTCCACGATCTCCTGGCTCAAGGCGGTGAAGCGCCGGTGGTTGGCAACCTCCCGGCTCGCCTTCTCCAGCGCCAACGGCGTCCGCAACTCGATCGACTCGGTCCGGCCATGGAGCGAACGCGTGAGCCGATGGCGGGGTCCGTGGCCCGGATGCCGGGGGTCGGCGCAGGCGCAGTTGGTCTTCCCGCACCGTCGGTAGGTGGCCCCGATGGTGCCGCGACGGAAGTCCCCGGTCTGCGCGAGCCGCTCGTAGAGGAGGGATCGCTGCTGCTCAAGCTGGTCGATGTCCTGCATGGTGCGCGGGCCTCCCTGTATCTGGACGCGATATCACGTCCAGACTATCAGAGATCCACGCTCCGTGGCCCGCTTGCCTACTTTTCCGTCGCACACCCATCGACAGAATACCCCTTGACGCCCCCTCCTTGCGGGGCTATCGTCCGCGCCATGGCTCTGGGGCGTCCCCTCCTTGTCGCTTGGTCGCCCTAGTTTTCCTCCTTCGGAGCGGTGGGGTCTGCGGCCGGTGCGGCACCCGATCCCCTCAAGAGTTCGATCTCGCTGGGGTGACAGAGGCTACGCGTGACCCTTCTTGGCGCATCTCAGTCGGACTTCCGGGAACGCGGTTTCCGTCTCTACGAGGACGCGCGCAATCGAAGTTCATGGAACGCGCGCACGGACTTCGATTGGGGCGAAGTGA
>PNKC01000209.1 GCA_013822275.1 Anaerolinea sp.
CCGTCAAGTTCGAGGGCGCGGAGGGCGGCCGCGCGGGCCTTGGGCGCGCCCTCCGCGGCCGCCACGGGCGTATAGTAGCTGAGCAGGGCGTAGGCGTCGGCAAGGCCGGCATGCGCCCGGGCGTAGGCGGGGTCGGCGGCGACGGCGCTCTTAAAGTTGAGAATGGCGGCGGCAAGACCGGCGGCCGTGCGCTTGTTCCAGTGGAACCGGCCGCGGAGGTAGTCGCGGTAGGCCTCCGCGCTCGACGTCTCGCGCCGGCTGAGGGCCTGGCTCTGTTCGGGGTGGAGGCTCCGGAAAAGCCGGGTTGCGATTTCACGGCTCAGTTCCTCCTCGATGGACTGCAACTCGCCGGGCTGGCGTTCGTAGCGCGCGCTCCAGAGTTGGGTGGCATCGGCCGCGGCAAGCAGCTCCGCGGTGATGACGAGCCGCCCGCCGCGCTCGGAGAAGCGGCCCACCAGGACCGTATCCGCGCCGAGGCGTTGCGCGGCGGCGGGCAGGCCGGCGGGGGCCTGACGCATGCCGCGCACCATGCTATGGGCAAGCACCTTGAAGGCTGGCCCGGCGGCGCGGGAAAGGCGGCGCGTGAGGTCCTCCGCGATTCCGTCGGAGAGCGGATCGAGCGCCGGTTCGGCATCTTCATTGATGAACGGCAGAACGGCGAGCGAGACGCTGCCGGGCCGCGGAGAGCGCGGGACCAGAATCCATGCAGCGCTCGCAAGAAGCATCAGAGCCGCGCCGGACAGGGCGATCCCGAGCCGCCGTGTATACCTGCGGGAGGGCTGCGCGCCCGGGGCATCCTCGGGCTCTTGCAGGGCGGCGTCCCTGCCCCGGCTGGCCAGCCAGGCATCGAGTTCATCCGCGTACGCGTACACGGTGCCGCGCTTCTGATGCGACTGCCGGTGGACGGGCAGGCCCTCTTCCTGTTCCCAGCGGACAACGGTCCGGACTCCTCGCCGCAAGTAGGCGGCGATTTCCTTCCATGAATCCAGGCGGCCGTTCCGGCTTGGGGCGGCGCCGTTTGCGGCGGGGTCCCCGCGAGGTGGAGCAGGGCTGGGGTGCATGCGTGTGGACCCTTCGAGCGCATTATGTCCGCGGCGGGGGCCGAAGTCAAGGCAGAATTCAGTGACTGAATTCGGTGTGAATTTGGTGACTGGAACCCAATTCCCCTGATCAAGTCGGTTGCAGGAGCTTGCCCGCTCTTGGATGGGAATTCGGTGGCTGAAACCCCGATGCCCCTATTTTCCAGTAACTCCCCTTGCCAAATCACAAACCGACAGCCAACCAGCCACCCGGCTGGCGCCCAATTCCTCCCCCATCCCC
>PNKC01000210.1 GCA_013822275.1 Anaerolinea sp.
TCTTCCGATCTCCGGCGCCGCTTTCGGGCTCTTCAGGCCACGCCCAATGCGCCAGCGCAGCCATAATGGCGGACGCGGCGAGGCAATAACCCATGTGATACCAGAGGCCTGCGGGGAGGAAGCCGAAGAGCAGGGGCCGGGCTTCGCGCCAGAACCAGAAGTCCTGATGTAGCGCGATGAGGGTAACCACAGCGATGGTGAGTGACGCCTGTTTCATAACTGTTTGATCTGGTTCCCCGTCTGTTCCCGTACTACCGCTATGTTGCCACAACGCCACTCGGCCCCGCATTGTTACACTGAAAGTTTCCCCATGCACATTGTTCCCAGGACATTACTGCTCGTCCTTCTCGCATCGTCCGCGTTCGCCCAGACCGCTGCCCGCCTCGCCGGGACGGTGGTGGACGGCACGGGCGCCGCGTTGCCCGGCGTGACGCTGACCGCCGGGCAGATGGCCACGGGACTCACGCGCACGGTCCGAAGCGACCGCGAGGGGCGCTTTCTGTTCCCGAATCTGCCGCCGTCGGTTTACCGGCTGAGGGCGGAGCGCGACGGCTTCCGGCCCGTCGTGCGCGAGGGGCTGGAAGTGACTGTCGCCTCGTCGCTGACCGTCGACCTGACGATGGAAGTGGGCGCGCTCGACCAGCAGGTGACGATCACGGACCGGCCGTCGATGGTCAACACCCAGACCTCCGATCTCAGTTTCCTGGTGGGCGAGATGGCCATGCGCGAACTGCCGCTGAACGGGCGCAACTACACGGATCTGGCGCTGCTGACGCCGGGCGTGGCGGCGTTTCCGCACCGGGACGGGGGTTCCGTCGTCGCGCACGGCCTCGCCATGTCGATGAACGGCCGTGACCCGCGCTCCAACATCTACCTGCTGGACGGTACGCCGCAGAACGATTTCACGAACGCGCCGGCGAGCTCCGCGGCGGGCACCGCGCTGGGGCTGGAAGCGATCCGCGAATTCCGCGTGGAATTGAACAACTACTCGGCGGAATTCGGCAGGAATTCAGGCGGCCAGGTGAATGCGCTCACCAAGTCCGGCGGCAATCAGCTTCACGGCACGCTTTACCATTTCCTGCGCAATGACAATTTCGACGCGCGGAATTTCTTTGATCCCACGAAGCGCCCGGAATTCAACCGCAATCAATACGGGGCGTCTCTGGGCGGCCCGGTACGGCGCGACAAGACCTTCTTCTTTGGCGCCTACGAATCGCTTCGCGAGCGGCTGGGGCGCACGATTTCCACCGTCGTCCCGGACGAAACCGCCCGGCAGGGCATTTTGCCCGA
>PNKC01000211.1 GCA_013822275.1 Anaerolinea sp.
ACTGGGCGACCGGAACGAGCGCGGCCGGATCCACGTCGCCGACCGGACTGAGTCCGTACCAGACCAGGAGAGGCAGGTCATGATCGTCCTGGTCCTCCTGCCGCCCCACGAGGGCCAGCGCGATTGGCGCCCGCTGGCCGACCGGCAATCGCTGGAGCGACGATGCCAGCGTGAGGCGCACGAGTCCTGAGGGATCCGTGGCGGCGAGCTTAAGGAGCAACGGACCGATCAGCCCGGCGGCGTGCGTGAGTTTTGCCGCAGAGGCGGGCTCCTGGGCCACGGGCCCAAGCGGCCCATCGAGCGGAAACTTGTCCGTGAGGCGGCGAACGCCCCAGGCCCGCATCGCCTCGTCGGATTGGAGTGTTTTCGCCAGGAAAAACTCGTCGTCGAGGGCGTCCATGCTGAAGAGCGTCAGCATCACTCGCAGGCGAACGGCGCGGTCTTGGTCTCTCGTCATCGCCCCAACGAATGAACGGAGCACGTCGGCGGGCGCTCTTGCCACCGCGCTGCGCTCGGAAAGGATCAGCCGAGCCTGGCGGACGAACCATTCGTTCGGCGAGCGATGCAGGGCTATGAGTGTCTCTGCGGGAAGCTTTCGGAGATCGAACGGCGTCAGAGGAGCGGGCGTGCCATAGGTAATTTTGTAGATGCGGCCGCTGGTCCGGTGGACCCCGTTCCTCTCGTGACACTCCCCGGTGTCGCTCCAGTCAATGATGTAGACCCCGCCGTCCGGTCCGTATGACAGATCGAGCGTCCGAAACCAGGGATCATCGCTCGTGAGGAAATCCGGAGAGTGCTTCGCCACGAAGCCGCCGCCGTGCCTCTCCATGGTCTCCGTGTTCACCCGCCGGCCATGCAGGTTGATCGTGAAGAACTGCCCGCGGTATTCCTCCGGCCAGTTGTTTCCCAGATAGATCATGGCCCCCGAGTGGGCGTGCCCGCCGCCGAGGTCGTTCGCCGCACCGTCCCGCGAGTTCTGCCACCCCTTGCCGGTGTCAAAGTGAAAATGGTCGGCGTGATGCTCCTGCATCTGGTAGACGCGCGGGTTCGGGTCGAGCGTCCCGTTCCGGCTGAAGTGCCCGCCGACGACGTTGTAGTAGAAGTGGCCCGCGACCGTGTTTGAGAAGAACAACTCCCCCTGGGCATCCCAGTCGTGCCCCCAGGGATTCGTTGTCCCCGTGCTGAGGGTCTCGTACGTCTTGCGGATCGGGTGATATCGCCACATCCCGCCCCGGAGCGGGACCCGCCGCGTCTCCGGGGTGCCGGGGGGACCGATGTCTCCCGGGCAGG
>PNKC01000212.1 GCA_013822275.1 Anaerolinea sp.
TCAGTCCCTGGAAGACGCAGACGGCGATGGTGGCCCAGCCGATGTCGCGTTCCGGATCGAGCGCGTCCTCGGCCAGCGTGGAAATGGCGTCGAAGCCGATGTAGGAAAGGGTGGCGATGCCGGCGCCCGACAGCAGCAGCGGCATCGAGAACGCGCCGGGGCGGAACACGCCTTCAATATTGAACAGCCCGGCCCAGCCGTGCTGGAGCACGACAAAGCGAACCGAGAGACAGATGAACAGGATGGCGCAGCCGGTCATGATGCCCATCAGCCACGCCGAGGCGCGTGCCGTCATGCGGATGCCGCGCAGGTTCACGGCCGTGATGGCGAGGGTGAAGATGCAGGCCCAGATCCAGTTGGGGACATACGGGAACAGGCGCTCGGCCGTCAGCGAAGCGTAGATCACGCTGAGCAGCGGGATCAGGAAGTAGTCCAGGATCATCGCCCACCCGGCCAGAAAGCCCGCATGGGCATTGATGCCCCGGTGGGCGTAGGTGTAGGTCGAGCCGGCCGACGGAAAGACAGAGGCCATCTTGGCATAGCTCGACGCCGTGAAGAACATGGCCACCATGGCGACGGCATATGCCAGCGCCGCGTGGCCTCCGGAGTTCTGCTGCACGATGCCGAACACCGGATAGGGCGCCGTGGGCGTGAGAATCACGAGCCCGTACAGTACCAGGTCGCGCCGCGTAAGCACCCGCCGGAAGCGGCGCCGCCCTGGTCCGGCGGGGGGTTCGGTCTCTGGAGCAGTGTCCATATGGAAGGACCGGAGCGAGGGCCCGGCGCCGGGCCCTCGCTCCGCGGCAGGATCACCAGGTCAGCCTGAGCGAAAACTGAATGGTGCGGGGCTCGTTGGTCTGGACGGCCAGATCCTGAAGCCCGGTCGTCGCGTCGGGAGCCGCGTCGATGGGGTGGTTGAAGGCGTTGAAGAAGTCGGCCGAGAACCTGAGCCTGAACCGTTCCGATAGCGCGAAGTTCTTCATCACCGAAATGTCGGAGCCCCAGGCGCCGGGCCCCTTGTAGAAGGCGCGCGAGTTCCAGTTCACCGAGTCGGTGACCGGAGTGCTCCGGACAATCCCGTTGGCCAGCGTCTGCGGCAACTGGTTGTTGAGGCCCGGACCGAGAGGCCGCAGCACGCGATCGGCCTGGTTCAGCGGGACCAGCCGCTGCAGAGCATTCTGGTCGACATTGGTGGCCAGCGTCGGATTGAAGTCGCCGGCAAACCAGAGCCGCCGCGGCCGTCCGGCATAGAACATCTCGAGCCGCTGGTCTTCGCTCAAACGGGGATCG
>PNKC01000213.1 GCA_013822275.1 Anaerolinea sp.
GCTTGTCGGCGGGGTGGCCCTGCGTGCCTTTCTCGAAGGACAGAAAGACAATCCAGCGGCCGTCGGGCGAGGGGTGCGGGAACCAGTCCTCCCATTCGTCGCGGGTCATGCGTTCGGCGCGTTCATCGTTGGGCCCGGCGCCGGAGGCGGGAATGCGCCAAAGATCCCAGGAGCCGGAGCGGTCAGAGTTGAACCAGATCCAGCGGCCGTCGGGCGAGTAATCGGGTCCGTCATCGTAGCCGGGGTGCGTGGTGAGCCGCTGCTCCTCACCGCCTTCGATGGGAATGGCGTAGATGTCAAAGTTGCGCGCGCCGCCGGCCTCGCGCGGGGCGCAGTAGACCAGCGTGCGCCCGTCCGGCGAAATGCCGTGCCAGTAGCTCGGCGTCTTTTCAGTGATGCGGCGGGGCGTGCCGCCCGTGGCGGGCAGCGTGTAGATGGGCCCGGCGGAGATGATGTACGTCTTGCCGCCGGGCGTGATGCCGTGGTCGTTGTTGATGCGGTTCACTTCGCCCGTGTCCACGCGCGCAGGCCTTGGATCGGCTAGCGGCAGGCGGTACAGGGAGCCGCCCGAGTTCAACAACAGGTACGTCCCATCGGGCGACCAGTTGGGCGCTTCCCATCGGCCCTCCAGCGTAGCGACGACGCGCGCATTCGCTCCGTCAGCGTCCACAACCACCACCTGGCTGCTAATGGCGAAGAAGGCGAGTATCGAAAGCATGTTTTCGTCTATCATAGTTCCCATTGCTGCCCCGGGTTTATCCAATCGTTGATACGGCCTCGCTGGAGCGGTCCGGCATCCGGGCATTGGAGTTCGCCGAAGCCCTGCTGGAAGGCGGCGCGACGCTGCTGCAATTCCGTCACAAGGCGGCATTCACGCGCGCGGTGTACGCGGAGCTTGAAGCCGTGGCGCGGGCGTGCGCGGCGGCCGGCGCCGGCCTGGTGGTGAATGACCGCGCGGACCTGGCCGCCCTGCTGAACGCCGGCGTTCACGTTGGGCAGGACGATTTGACTCCCGCGCAGGTGCAGCGCATCGTGGGCGACAGGCTGGTGGGCTATTCGACGCACAACGAAATCCAATTCACCAGCGCCGAGGCCGAAGCGGCCGGCTACCTCGCCTTCGGTCCCGTCTTCTCGACGGCTTCGAAAGAGAACCCGGACCCGGTGGTGGGCGTGGAGATGCTCGCGCGTCTGCGGCGGCTCTCCGCGAAGCCTCTGGTGGCGATTGGCGGCATCACCCGCGAGACCGCCGCGGCGGTGTGGAATGCCGGAGCCGATACCATCGCCGTCATC
>PNKC01000214.1 GCA_013822275.1 Anaerolinea sp.
GGGCGGCCGGTCAGGTCGAGTCTGGGTTCGACGTCCGTGAATCGGGCGTCGGCTTGGACGGCCTGGACCGCGAGGTCGCAGCGTCGGCTGTCCACTTCCATTGCGAGTAATCCGCCGGGCTGGAGGATGTCTCCCGCCTGGCCGATGAGCCGCTCGATGACAGCCATCCCGTTGTTGTCTGCGAAGAGGGCCGAGTGGGGCTCCCAGTCGCGGACGTTGGGGGGCAGGTCGGGCAGCTCAGCTGGGGAAATATAGGGGGGATTGCTCACCACGGCTTCAACGAGGGCGGGCGTTTCTGGGGTGTCTGGGGCCCATTCGCGGGTGAGCAGCGGGCTGAGGAGGTCGCCCGCTCGGAAATCGAGCTTGTGGCGCTTGTCGTCGGGGATGGCGGTCAGGTTGGACTGAGCGACTGCCAGGGCCCGCTCGGAGAGGTCGGTGGCGATGATGCGCTCAAAGGCGGACTCGGCGGCCAGGGCGAGGGCGATGGCGCCTGATCCCGTTCCTACGTCCACCACCGTGCCCTTGCCGCCCCGTTGGGCTGCGATGACGAGCTCGACGAGGAGCTCGGTTTCGGGGCGTGGGATCAGGGTGTCAGAGGTGACCCTTAGCGTGAGGTGGCGGAAGGGGGCTTTGCCGACGGCGTATTGCATTGGCATACCCGCTTTCAGCTTCTCCGCCGCCTGTTGGATGGCCTCGACTTCGGGTGGGGTGAGTTCGTGATCGGGGTTGGCGCTCGGCCAGAACCTTGGCTTGTCGAGGACCCAGGCGATGAGGTCTCGGGCTTGGGCGCGGGCGGGGGGGATTCCCGGGCGAACCAGCAATGCGGAGATGTCGTCGAGGAAGTCGCCGAGGGTTACCATGGGCACAATCTAGCCGAATGGCAGAACTTGCACTTGTACGGATGATTAACCACTTTCGTACGTACACCACATCGGAGCGCAGATGCCCCCCACGAAGCGGCCCGCCGGGCGGCGCGGGAAGGTCCGCAAGGAGTTCTGGCTCGACCCCAAGGCCCTGCGCCGCGCCCAGGCGCTGCTCGGGACCGAGACGGAGCGCGAGACCGTCGAGCGCGCCCTGGATCTCGTTGCCTTCGGAGCCGAGGTCCGTGCGGGCGTCGCGGCCCTCGCCGGGTTGCAGCTCGACCCGCGCGCCTAGCGTGCGGAAGTACGTCCTCGACACCAACTGCTACATCGCCGCGAGCCGAGATGCCGCGGCGCATCAGGCGCTGGATGCTTTCGTGTCGTGGGCGGCACCTGCCCTGTACGTCAGCAGCGTCGTCGCCGCAGAGTT
>PNKC01000215.1 GCA_013822275.1 Anaerolinea sp.
CGAGGTCCTGGCCGCGGAACTGGCGGCGCTCGAGAGCGACGGCTTTGATCTCGGCGTGATCGGCTTCACCGAGCATGAGCTTGCGGACCTGATGGCCGATCCGGAAGAGGCACCCGCAGCCGAAGAGGAAGTTCCGCTCCCACCCGCCAAGGCGGTCACTATGCCGGGCGACCTGTGGCTCATCGGGCCGCACCGGCTGATCTGTGGCGACTGCCGGGATACGTCGGTGGTGGCGAAACTGTTCGATGGGCGCAGGGCCAACGCGGTCGTCACTTCGCCACCCTACGCCACGCGGCGCGAGTACGATCCGGCGAGCGGATTCCGGCCGGTTGCACCCGAAGATTACGTGGACTGGTACCGCGACGTGGCGGCGGGCATCGCCTCGGTGTTGGCGGATGACGGTTCCTACTTCCTGAACATCAAGGAGCACGCCGACGACGGCCAGCGCAGCCTGTACGTGAAGGACCTGACGCTGGCGCACGTGCGTCAGTGGGGCTGGCGTCTCGTAGATGAGCTCTGCTGGAGGAAAACCGACGACGGTGTGCCGGGCGGGTGGAACAACCGCTTCAAGAACGCCTGGGAGCCCATCTTCCACTTCTGCCCGCAGGCGGACATTAAGTTCCACCCCTACGCCGTGGGCCACCGCTCGGAGGACTGTTTCGATTACTCGCCGGACAACCCGAAGTCGACTTCCGGGAGCGGGCTGCTGGGAACCGGGCCGCGCGGATCGTCTGCTTCCGCGCCTCCG
The DNA here is from genome assembly GCA_013822275.1 of Anaerolinea sp. Classification (GTDB taxonomy): domain Bacteria; phylum Chloroflexota; class Dehalococcoidia; order Tepidiformales; family Tepidiformaceae; genus PNKC01. The sequence goes on from PNKC01000215.1 coordinate 749, forward strand.
CAGGGGTCACAGGAATGGGGCCACATGCGCCGCAAGCTGATGGATGGGCGCCACGAAGGTATGGCGCGCCCCTCGAACGTTATCGAGGCCAAGACGGAGTCGAGCCAGGGAAACCATTCGGCGCCGTTCCCGCGCGCCATCCCGGAGTTCTTCATCAAAGCGTTCTCAGATCCCGGCGACGTGATCTTCGATCCGTTCCTGGGGAGCGGGACCACGCTGGTGGCGGCGGGCGCGCTCGATCGAGCCGGATACGGCTGCGCGATCAGCCCCGCCTACTGCGACGTGATCCTCCGGCGCGCGATGGACGCCTTCGGTGTGACGCCGGCGCTGGCCACGACTGGCGAGACGTTCACCGAAGCCGCCCGCGCGCGTGAAGTGCCCACAGATGTGGCGGCCGGCCTGCGCGCCGCCGACTCAAAGTCCATCCGGCGCAAGCCCAATGGAATGCCCTGCTACGGTCCGCAGCGCAAGCGGCGCGAGTCCGTCGGGCAGACAGTTTAGCAGTTAAACCCATCG
>PNKC01000216.1 GCA_013822275.1 Anaerolinea sp.
GACGCCAGTACGGCCGGGGCCGGCGCCCGAGAACACCAACGCGCCGGGGCGGCCGCCCGCGCCGGGATTGGGAACATTGATGTCCACGTGGGAGTAACCGTTGCCGCCGGGGACGTGCCAGCCGATGGGCACTTCATAACGCACGCCGAGGTTCAGGGTCAGCCGCGAGGTGACGCGCCAGTTGTCCTGGAAGTAAACCGACGAGTCGTAGTACACCGTCGTGTCGAACAGCACGGGTGGCACTACGTTCGAGGCCTGGTCAACCGCGCCAAGCAGCATGCTGGCGAACTCGTGGCCGGTGTTGGTGGTGCCCGGCATCATGGTCTGTGTGCGGTTGAACGTATAGCGGCCGTTGGTGTTGGCGAGGTCCTGGCCGAAGGTGGTGAACCGGCGCCACGCCCCGCCGAACTTGAACTCGTGCTTGCCGCGCAGCCAGGAGTAGCCCTGGGAGAGCCAGTGCTGCCGGTTGATCTGCGCGCCATTGGCGACCTTGCTGTCGGGATGGCCATAGGGCGACAGGCCCGCCGGGCCGGTGAACATGATGCGCGGCGTGGCGTCGGAATCGCCCGAGAGGTTGAAGCCCAGAGCGCTGCCGGCGCCCTTCTGCGCCGAGTTATCCCAGCTCTGACGCGTAATCGAGTAGCCATAGGTGGTGGACATCACCATGGCCGGGCTCAGGTTCACGTCGTGGTTCACGCGGTGGTTGTAAGGCTTCTGGAAATTGTCCAGCCCGTTGCCGAGCGGGCCGGCGAAGTTCTGAATGCTGTAATCGGACTGTACTTCGTTGCTGAAGAAGTACGCGAGGCGGTTCGTGGGGCTGAAGGCGTGGTTGAACTTCATGCTCCAGATGTCGCGCTTGAACTGGGAAGTGTTGACGAAGTTGTAATTGCCCGCAAGCGTAGGCACGTTGGGATCGGGGATGAGCGGGAGGATAGCGCGGGAATTGCGGCTGAAGCGCCCCTGCGGAATCGTTCCGTTGGGAAACGGAGAGCGCGAATTGCCCGCCGTCGTGGCCGGATCGTAAATCACCGGGACGCCCGCCTCGGTGAACACCCCCTGCTTCATGGCCGCCGTGGGGACGGTGCTGACCGGGAAGCCGAGCGTGGCCGGGCGTAGATCCTTCGTATAGGTGAAAAAGAAAAAGGTCTTGTCACGGCCGTCATAGACCTTCGGGAGGATGACCGGGCCGCCGATGGAGCCGCCGGTTTCATTGAGGCGCTCCTTCGGGCGGAAGTTCGTGGCCGGGTTGGTGCTGGCGTT
>PNKC01000217.1 GCA_013822275.1 Anaerolinea sp.
CGCCTCTGCGTTTGCTTATGAACACTGGATTATGCATGGCGGCTTGAGGATGCAACGTCCGGTTGAGGCGTGAAGCCATTGGGAACCATCGAGAATCCAGCGTTAAAACAAATCGCTTCGCGAAGTTCGGCGCCTCGCGAGCCGATTCTCAGGAGCTACCCGAATGGTTAACGAACAAGGACAGGATAGCGGCCGAAGGCCCGCCGGGCAAGGGGTTGGTGATCTCATTGCGGAACCCAATCAAATCAATGCCTCCACGCCCTATCACTTCCACCTCATCCTCGTGCCCCCGTAACCTGATTCGCTCGCCGTCGTTCAGCGCCGCACTCACGGACGCTACGCGCAGTATTTCAACGCCCGAAAGGGCCACCCTGCGCTATGTTGAGCGCAACCCCGTCCGCGCCAACCTCGCCGCGGACCCCGCCGCACGGCCATGGTCCGGCGCCGCCGCGCCCCGATCTCGCCTTTTGGCACGAATCCGGAGGGGCCGAACGCTGGTCTGACCTGCTCGCCGTCCCGGACGAATAAGCCTGGCTGCAAAGCTTCCGCCGCGCGACATATGCCGGCAACCCAATGGGAACAGACAAGTTCGCCGATCGCATCAAGTCCGGCAAACCCGCGCCCGGAGCCCTGCTCGCCCTCCCCAGTCTCTCCCTCCCCACTGCCTCCGCGGTGGCCGCCCCCCTCGAAGCCGAAGTATGACGGGCGGGGGAGTGAAAATTTCGGAACAAGTACACCGGGCGCATGCCATGCTGACAAATAAGCCCCTCATAGTGACCCCGAAATCCGAAATCCGCTCCGCCTCAGATCCATTTGCATGAAAGAAGCCTAATTTTTGCAGACAGATGACAGGCTATCGGATAATAGGATCGAGTGCCGGATCCGTGCGATTGGGCTGGGCCGGGGATCCCGTACGGGCGTAGCCCGCGGGGCAATCTGGCGTGTGCTGAGTGGTCCGCGACGGCTTTCCGGGAACTTCATGGACAAGCCGGCGCCGCTGAGCGTCCGGCGCCGGCGATGTTGGGTATGGCAGGAAAGCGGCGATGATCCGCAGAACGTTGAGCCGGGCGCGGTTGAATGTGGAACGGTATTGGGAGAGCCGGAGGCTGTCGCCGCTCTACTCGCCCGGTCCGCCCGATTCCGGCTTGGACGCGCACTTGCACGCGGCGTTGGGCTGGCTGAAGCGCGCGCAGGACGCCGGCGCCGACCGCGGCGTTTCCTATGGCGTCCTATTTGGCGGGGACTTTGACGTCAGTTACC
>PNKC01000218.1 GCA_013822275.1 Anaerolinea sp.
GCAGGCCCGCGGATTTTCAGTTGCGCGCGAAGGCGGGCCTCAGCCCGGAATCGCGATCTCGATGCGCCGCGGCGGGCTCGCCTTGCTGGTCACCGCGGGAACACGGGGCTTGTAGTTGATCTGTTTGCCGCCCACGCCGCTCAGCCAGACCTCGGCGAGGCGATACCTTTCGCCATCAAAGTGGAAGACCACCTTCGACGGCGCCGTCACATTGGGATTGCCGAGCGGAGCGCCCAGCGCGGCGTGCGTGCGGCCGGCACCGTCAATCACCAGCAGGACGCCCGCGCCATAGCCCGACTCAAACGTATACCGCCCGGCGGGCATGGTCAGCCCGCGGAATTCGAAATCAAACGGAATGTTGGCGGGGGCGCGCGTCCCAGCCAGCGCCCCTATGGCCATAACAAACGTGAGGGCCACGGCGGCCATCACGCGGATCCAGGTTCTACGATTCTCCACTTTCTCATTCCCTCCTGCTACCGGCTGCCGCGTCTTGACAACGGCCTCTGGAGGGATGAACGGTTGGGACGGAAAAACGTTCGCTACCGGAACTCGGGTTTTACAACCGTATCAACCGGCCGGGTCCGAATACCGGTGAGTTTCGTGCGGCCGCCGTGGCGGACAAACACGAGTTCCGGCTTCTGGTTCTCCACGCCTGTCCGGCTCAACAATGCGAGCACTTTCTCGCCGTTCTCGTGACTGATGCTCACGACGCCGGCGAGGCCGGTAAGATTGAAATTGTAGTGACCCGCGGGCATGACGCGGCCCTGCACTTCGAAGGCGAAGGGCACATCCGCGGTCAGGCGGGCGGGCGGCGCGGCGGCCAGCGGAACCGCGGCCAGCGCGCACAAGCAGCAAACGCAAATTGTTCTCCACATAATCCAGACCTCATTCGCCAATGTTATTCGTGAGCGCGCTCACTTAGAAAGACGCGAATCAGGGTTGAATATCAGAGGAATATTTGTAAAAGAATCTGTGGCCGCGAATCAGTCTTCAATGGTGATGCTGGGACCGGCGCGGCGGGCGCCGCCCTCGCACACGGCCGCGATCTGCCGCGCCATCGCCATGAACGGCTGGCTTTGCGGATCGCTATCGCCCAGCAAGGCGACGGGCCGGCCGGAATCGCCGCCTACGCGGATGCGCGGGTCCAGCGGCAGCTCGCCGAGGAACGGCACGTCCATCGCTTCCGCCGTGCGCTTGCCGCCGCCCTCGCCAAAGACGTCCACGCGCTCGCCCGAGCCCGGCGCCACCAGGTAGCTCATG
>PNKC01000219.1 GCA_013822275.1 Anaerolinea sp.
TGGAGTTGACGTGGCGTGGTAGTGTCCGCCTGTTAACCACCGGGTTGAGGTGCGCTGTCAGAAAAACTGACAAACCCACGGGTTAACAGACAGCGCGAGCGCGCGACATCCGACCGCCCGCTCGCCGTGGTCCGGTGGTGCGCTCGCGCCTCCGAATCGGCGCACCCGGTCTTCGCCCTTCCCCGCCCACCACCGGACGGACCGCACCCGTGCCGCGAACCGGCACCACCCCAACGCCGTGGCTGGCCGGGGCCGGCGCGGCGGTTTCCCACCCGCACCCGGCCCCCACGGCGGTGTACAACAATTGTGTCCCATCCCGAAAAGCTGACACCCCGACCATTCCGACAACCACACGACCATGCTCCGCCTCTTCCAGCCGCTCTTCCCGCTCTTCGCATCCTCCGACGATGCCAAGCTCCGTCAGATGATCGAATACTTGCGCCAGGAGAACCACGTCCTCCGCTCCAAGCTCCCCACGCGCATCACCGTAACCGGCCGCGAAAAGGCTCGCCTCATCGAATTCGGCGCCGCCATCAGGAACCTCGTCACCATCATTTCCTACCGCACATTCTGCCGGTGGACCGCCGCCGTCGCCGGCCCGCCTCTCAAGAAGAAGCGGGCCCCGACCCGCAAGCCCGGCCGTCCACGCACCGCACAGGGCATCCGGGCGCTGGTCGTGAAGATCGCGCGGGACAGCGGCTTCGGCTACACGCGGGTCCTCGGAGAATTGCGAAAGGTCGGAGTCCACACGATCAGCCGTTCCACCGTGATCAACATCTTGAAGGAAGAGGGATTGGACCCGGGGGCCAAGCGCGGCCCGGGCTCGTGAGACCAGTGCCTCTTGAGGCACGCCGCAACACTGTGGGCCTGTGACTTCCTCTCGGTGAGGACACTCACCGCGGCGGGATTCGTCGATCTCTACCTCCTGGCGTTCATCCACGTCGGCACCCGACGCGTGGTCATCTCCGCCCCGACGGCCAACCCCGACTCCGCCTGGGTGGCTCAGCAGGCGCGGAACGCCTCGGTGCAGATGGCCGAGTGGGGCCTGGGTGCCAGCCGGTTGATCATCGACGGCGACCGCAAGTTCCGGGACGGGTTCCTCCACGTCTTCGAGTCCGAGGGGGTGGCGGTCCGGAGGGTCGGCCCGCGGGCTCCTAACATGAACCCCTACATCGAGCGGTTCCTGCAAAGCCTCAGAGTCGAGTGCTTGGACCACTTCCTCATCTGCGGCCCGCGTCACCTCCACCACTTGGTCACCAG
>PNKC01000220.1 GCA_013822275.1 Anaerolinea sp.
ACAGCATCACTCGGTCGAGGCCGGCGACGCGCTCCGCTGCCTGCAGGAGTTTGCCCGCGTGCCGGTCTTCCGGCTGACGGAAATCCGCCGCCAGCAAGACCCCGCCTATCGGCAGGCGGTCGCCCGGTTGGCCCGCGGCGACGCCTTTGGGGCCTTCAACCGCTTCGACCAACTCGGAGCCGTGCAGGAGGAGAAATTGCCCGCTGCTTTGCTCACTCGGGCCGCCGGCGATTACGTCCGCACCGTGTGCGCGGGCAAGTCGTGCCTGGCCATTTCGCCGGTCTGGGAGGAAATCCATCAGTTCACCGACGTGGTCCGCCGGCAGTTGCGGGCCGCCGGCCTGCTGCATCCCGACGAACGAAACTGCCTGACCGTCCACTCGCTGAAGTGGACGCGGGAGGAGTGTCGACGCATCGGCAATTACCAGCCGGGTGATGTGCTGACGTTCCACCGCGATTACGGCGCATTCGCGAAGCACGACACAGCCGCGGTTGCGCAACGCGACGGTGATGCGTTGATCGTGCGTCGTCCCGACGGACGGGAACACCGGCTCATCCCGCGACGCGCATCGGGCTACACAGTCGGACTCGCGCGGGAGATTTCCGTGGCCGCGGGTGATCGACTGCTGATCCGAGGCAACCTCAAGCCCTCGAACCTGCGGAACGGCGACATCGTCGAGGTCGGAGGCTTCACCCCGGATGGTGCCATCCAGCTCAAAGACGGCCGTGTCGTGCCGGAGTGGTTTCAGGAATTCAGCCACGGCTATGCGACGACGTCCCATGCCGCCCAGGGCAAGACCGTGGATCGCGGTCTCCTGCTCATGGCGGAAGCCGGCATCGCCGCGGGCCACCTCAAGCAAGCCTACGTCTCAAACTCCCGTTTTCGTGAAAGTCAGATGATCTACACCACCGACAAGAAAGCCGCGCGCGATGCCATGATGCGTCCGTCGGATCGAAAACTTGCCCGCGAACTGATCGGTCCCGAGGACGATACCGCCGGTCCCCGCCGTGCCTGGCGTGCCCGATGGGCCGCCCGCCTGGCTGCCGCGCTTCGGATCAACGCCGCATGAGCATCGAGTCACACCCCGGCAAGAAGGCGCTCGCGCCTCCGCCTCCGCTCCAATGGGGTGAAGTCGTTCCCGCGGGTGAAACCGCACTCGCGCTTCGCTTCGCGTTGGGCGACCGGACGGTGACCTATCCGTGTTCCGAGTTCCGACGCTGGGAGCACGTCAACGGCACGCCGGAAACGC
>PNKC01000221.1 GCA_013822275.1 Anaerolinea sp.
CTCCTCTTCCGGCGGTGGGAAGCCCACCGGGGGCGGCAAGTCCGGCGGGGAGGGCGAGTCCGTCCTGGGGGCGGTCACCGGCGGACTCGGCAAGGCGGCCGCGGTCATCGGCATCGTGACGGCGGTCGCGACCAAGTTCGCGGAGGCGCTCAATCCGGGCATCGTCGCCCAGTTCAGCACCACCCTGAAAGACCTGGCCGCGACGGTGGGGCAGGCGTTCCTCCCCGCCATCGCGACCGTAACCCCGCTCATCAAGCAGTTCGCCGGTCTGATCGACGAGGCCGCCCGACAAATCGGACCCCTGATTGCGACCCTCGTACAGGGTATCGGGCAGTCGTTCATCGGCTGGGTCCGGATCCTGATGCAGGTGTTCGGCCTCCTGATTAAAGTCCTCTCGCCGCTGATCCAGGTGGTCGCGTGGGTGTCGAAGCGGTGGAGCGACATGCTGGAGGTGGTCGGGGCCCTGGCGGCGGCACTTCAAGAGTGGATCGCGGACCTCATCGAGGCGTTCTTTCCGGTCACGACGGTCACCGACGCACTCGACAAGGCCATCGGGGCCGTGGTCGACATGTTTTACAAACTCACCCGCGTCACCGCCCAACTGTTCGCCAAGTTGCTCGTCTTCCTGGGCGCGAGCGACCTGCTCGCCAAATTCCAGAAGGCACTCCAGAAGCAAATCAACGACCGTGTGAACCCCGTCGGCGGGCAAATCGCCGCGCCGCAGAACGCCAGCACGGGCGGCATTGACGAGATCGCCAAGCGGCTGACGGAGCGGGCGTTCATCGCCGGCCCGGGTGCCAACGCCGTGCCGCGCGACGTGAGACTCTTGGAGGAGATTTTGGCGGGGCTGAAGGAAGCGGGTCAGCCGGTCGCGGACATCCCCAAGATTCTTCAGGACGGGTTTGCAAAGGTCATCGCAAAGCTCGGCGAGGCCGTCAACCTGATTGTGGCCCAACTACCCGGCCCCCAGCAGGTCGGCGGATTTGCTCTGGGGGGCGCCGTCATGAACGCCGCCCAACGCGCGCAACAAGGAGTCCGATGATAATGGCCCATGCACATAACAACGGGGCGTCGCCTCTGCTCACACTCGGCATGGCTGTACACGGCGAGCCGGACAGCGTTTGGTTCACACTCTCCGGTCTGGTCGCCAAGCAAACAGCCCCAGCAATTTCGGGGCTGTTTGCTTGACGAACTGATATTACGGCGAATCCGGAGACTCGTTCGATTGGA
>PNKC01000222.1 GCA_013822275.1 Anaerolinea sp.
GTACTCGCTGTTCAGCAGCAGGCGGTACGCATGCTCGCTCAAGCCGTGATCGGATAGCGCCTTGGTGATCCAGGCCGTCCCGATGAAGCCGGTCATCAGCGAGTACTTCGGCCGCAACACGCCGCCATCGTCCATGTTCTGGCGGGCGACGCTTTCGGCCAGGTTCCTGACCATGAAGGGCGCGTTCTCATCGCTGAAGGCCTCCATGCCCAGGCCGGCGGCGTAAGCCGTCTGCGTGTCGGCGAGCTTGAATGCGGGCGCCGGCGCCGCGCCGCCCCTCGGGCCGCCGAAACCGCGGCCGCCCGGAATGCCCATGGCCTTTCTGTCCGCATTCACGAACGTCGCATTGAAGTACGCCTTCCGTTTTTCGTGCATGGATTTGTACTTCTCCGCATCGGCGTTACGTCCCAGCACTCCGGCGATCTTGGCCATCAGGCCGAGATCATATACGTGGTAAGCGGTCGCGAGGTAGGCCGAGCCCAGCATGTTGTTCTGAGGGCCGAGCCAGTCTCCGAGCTGCGCATCCGAACTCAAGCCCGTCTTGGGGTCGATGGTGGTTTTGAGGTAGTCGATGTAGGCCGCCATAGCGGCATAGTTCTGTTCGAGAATGCCCGTGTCGCCATACTGCATGTAGACGTCCCACGGGACGACGATCCCGGCGCTGCCCCAGAGAATGCCTCCGAAACCGCCGCCGACCGGGGCGATGTCGGTGAAACGGCCCGCCGCCGTCTGAACGTCGCGCATCGCCTGCATGTGGCGGGCGAGGAACTGGTTGGCGGGCGAGACGTACGTGGCCGTGCGCGAAAACACGTTGATGTCGCCCGACCAGCCCATGCGCTCGTTGCGCTGCGGGCAGTCCGTCGGAATCGTCAGAAAGTTGTCGATGTTGGACCAGACGATATTCGACCACAGCCGGTTCACCTTCTCATTCGAGGTTTTGTAGTCCGCGGACAACTCCAGAACGGAGCTGATCACCACGCCCTCAACCGATTCCAGCGGCAGCGGCTTCTCGATGCCGGTGATCTCGATGTACTGGAAGCCGTGCGAGGTGAAGCGCGGCTGGAAAACCTGCGCTCCGCCCTTCATCACGTAGACGTCCTGGCTGAGCGCGGCGCGGTAGTTTTCGGTCATGATCATGCCGGCGTTGGGCCCGGACTCCGCGAGTCTGGGATACAGCATCTCGGCGAACCGCAGCGTGAC
>PNKC01000223.1 GCA_013822275.1 Anaerolinea sp.
CGTCCACAAAAAGGGACGTGAAGGTAAATGTGCCGGTAGTCGGTCACTTGGGTTGTGGCTGGGCAGGCAGGCGCCAGCAAGCGGTGCTACCAGCCTGCCTAAGCCGCTGGATGATGTGGCCCGAGCCGCGCGCGGAGGCACTGTCGTGATAAACCGACAGCAGCGCGCCACAACTGGCTAGCCAAGACGTCAATCCACCAGATGAAAATGACTTAAAGTAGATTCTCAAAGTATTGTATTATAGAAATTTAACGTTGATAATCTAGAATCTACTTCGGCCGTGCTGTGGAACACCACATCGACGCCATCAGGCAAATATCGCCGAGTGGTGGACGCGCCGCTAGAGCCATTTTCGCTCCCCAAGTGGAGAGCTCCGCCCGGCCGCCGAGGAGTTCAGGCCGCGGCGGTGCGGTCCGATCCGACGCGGAGGCGGAGGCGGAGCCAGGAAACGGACCGAAATCCCTGCCCTCACCAACTGCCGGCTCCTTAGCGTGCAGCGCTCGCCGGATCCGCCAGGCTGTAGCCGGCCGCCCCGCCCTCCGCGACACCGAGCATCTCGAGCCGGAGCAAACATTCCGAAACCTGCCTTACTGACAGTCCTGCCCGCTGAGCAATCGCGGTTGGCGCCTGCGCCTGACCCGTCAGAAAGCTGAGCAGCAGGCGATCCGTCGGGTTCCAAAGCTCAGAGGCGAGCTGCATTCGCCGGGCCTCGGGGGATTCGGCGATGTGGGAAATTGTGGAAATGTCGAAGACCATCAACATATCCTCCACATCCAGAATTACGTTGGCGCCGTCTCGGATCAGCTGGTTCGAGCCGGCGGCTCTGGGGTCGTCCGCCATCCCCGGCACGGCGGCGAGGCCGCGGCCCAAGGTCTCGGTAAACGACGCCGTGTTGAGGGCCCCCGACTTGTGCCCTGCCTCGACCACGACCGTGAGCCGGCAGAGCCCCGCAATGATCCGATTCCGGCGTGGGAAGCATCCCGGGAAGGCCTTTGTGCCTGGCTCGACCTCACTGAGGACCAGGCCATTTTCCTGGACAAGCCTGTGCAATGTCCGATGCGCGGCCGGGTACGGAACGTCGGCTCCGGTGCCCAGGACGGCGATGGTCTTGCCCCCCGCCGCCACGGCGGCCTCGTGCGCGGCGGCGTCAATGCCGCGGGCCAGACCGGACACCACGACCAGCCCCGCGCGGGCGGCTCC
>PNKC01000224.1 GCA_013822275.1 Anaerolinea sp.
CGGTAGGGGTCCGCGGACGCCGTGCGCTGTCAGGAACGCGGTTCCTGGTGGAGGGCGCGCACCGCAAGCCTGGGATTGTGGGCGATGACCCGTAACAAAGCGGCTGCCGGTCCGGTGGGACGGCGGCGGTTCTGCTCCCAGTGCTGAAGGGTTTTAACACTGACCCCGATCAACAGGGCGAAATCCGACTGAGGTAGCCCGGCTTGTTCACGAATCGCCCGGACGGCGGGCGCGTCATAGACAAATTGCCTCGAGGGGGCTTTATTACCGCGCAGAATCGACCCGCCTTCGCGTACGCTTTCGACGAGTTCTTTATAAAGTTCCCGCTTCATTGGCCAAATCCTTTTTCACGATCTGAGCCAATTGCCGTACCTGATGGGGGGTAAGGCCGGAAGACTCGTTCTTTGCATAGGCGAAGAGCATCAGTATCCGGCTGGAAGACGCAGCCCAGAAATAGATGACCCTAGATCATCCCCCACGACGCCCGTGCGAACTGGAGGCGGCGCGGATCTTTCGAATTCCCCCACCGCCGCGAATGAGAACACCGCTGGCTGGATTCAGGATTAAGCGGATCTGCAACTGGCGGTACTCATCCTCTGTCAGAAGATCCGTGATCTTTCGCGTGAACGCCGCGGTTTCCAGAAACTGCATTCCTGCCCTATTGTCCGCCAATGGCGGACTAAGAACAACGGCGTTGCCGGGGCTGCGCCCTCAGTTCAGTTTCTCGGTCAGGACGACGGGCTGCTTGAGGCGGAAACTGATGCGGGTTTCGGCGGGCAGACGGGCGTCCCTGCCGCGCGTGGCAAGCACCGAGCCCGCGCCGGCGGCGCCTCCGGCGGCGGCGCCGATGGCAGCGCCGCGCCCGCCTCCGGCCATTGCGCCGATGGCGGCGCCGATGCCGGTGAGCACGCCCGCTTTAGCCACATCGCGCCCCGCGGTGGATTCGGCTTCGTGGCGGAACGTCTCGGTGGCGATGGCGACGTTCTGGCCGTCCGAGGTGTTCAGGGCCACGAGTTCCAGATTCAGCGCGGCACGGCCCTTCACACGGCCGGATTGCTCCATCAGGCTGACCTTGCCCATCTGGCGGGAGCCGCGCTCCGCGATCACGAGTCCGTTGACGACCAGCGGCTGGTCCAGCGTGGCCGTGAAGGCGTCGCCTTCGCTGTTTCGTTCGCTGCTGAGAGGTTGACTGAGCCGGAC
>PNKC01000225.1 GCA_013822275.1 Anaerolinea sp.
GTGGCTGTTCCGGGTCGCGGTGCGGGTCGCATCCCGCGCCCGCTCCCGGGCTCCCGTACTTCCGCCGGTGGACCGCCCGACCCCTGCGGGCGAAGTGGGACAGACCGACGCGGTCGCCGCCGTTTACGAAGAGGTGGCGCGACTGCCCGACAAGTACCGGCTCCCGGTGCTGCTGTGCGAACTGGAGGGGCAGACACACGCCGAGGCCGCGACGCGGCTCGGGTGGCCAGTCGGGACCGTGTCCGGCCGGCTCTCGCTCGCCCGCCGGTTGCTCCGTGACCGGCTTACCCGCCGCGGGATCATGCCCGCCATTGCTGTCTTGGCTCTCGCCCGCGCCGGGTCCGCCCCTGCGGCGAGCGTTCAGTCGTCCGTTGCGTCCGCCGGCGGCGGCCCGGTGCCCCCGGCCGTCGCTTCCCTTACCGAAGGAGTTCTTACCGCCATGAGATGGGCTAAACTGAAGTTAGTTGCCACAGCACTCGCCACCGTAGCGGTCGTGGTTGCCGCGGTGTCCGCGGCGACCATCGGCGAAAGTCCAATTGCCCCGCCGTCCATCAACAAGGTGCCAGCCGCCGCAGCGGAGACCCCGCCGCAGCCGGAATCGCCGCCCAAGGCAGAGGCCCCGCCGAAACCAGCCGACATGTTTCCCACCGCCGCGGGGTCCGTGTGGGAGTACGACTATACGCAGGAAAAGGCGGCCGGTTCCGGCACCATCATGGTGAAGAAGTGGGCGAAGGGAGCCAGCGGCCCGGAGGCCGAGCTGGAGGCGCTCCGTCTAGTCAAGGGGAGCGGGGCGGTCGAGCCGATGCAAGTCACCCCGAAGAGCGTCACACGCCAAACGTCGTTCGGGGTGCAGACGATCTGGAAGTCAGGGAGCAAGGCCGGGGACAAGTGGGAGGAGGCGCTTCTGTTCGGGGGCACCGGGGTCGCGGGCGTCCAGGCCAAGGTCGGCAAGCCCGAGGAAATCAAGGTGCCAGCCGGCACGTACACGGCCACTCCGGTCGTGACCGAGATGAAGATCACGTACCGTCCCGGCGAGGCGGTCACCCGGACGGAGAAGGTGACGACGTGGTTTGCCCCGGGAGCCGGGATCGTCAAGCAGGAGTGCGAGATCACGAACAACGGGGCTGTGGTGAACTGGTCAATGGAGTTGAAGAAATACACCCCGGGCAAGTGAGCCGGGAAACAGACGGCGAGCCGAGG
>PNKC01000226.1 GCA_013822275.1 Anaerolinea sp.
CGACGTGGTGGAGGCGATCCGCCGCATCCGTGAGGGCAAGCGCCATATCGGGCCCGGCCTGGCGGAATCCCTCGCGAACTATGTATCGGGCAGCGGGCGTGATTCATCGCCTGATCTCCTTTCGGACCGGGAGATGCAGATCCTGCGGGCGCTGGCGTCGGGGCAGTCTCCAACGTCGGTCGCCCAGGAACTGAGTCTCAGCATCAAGACCGTCAGCACCTACCGCAGCCGGATTCTCGAAAAACTGCGCCTCCAGAGCACGGCCGAGTTGGTGCGGTTCGCCCTGGAGCACCAATTGATCGATTGAGGTTATGGACGCTGAGCCCCTACTGACTATCCAAATCGCGGAGGACTCGCCGGGAATCCGCGACCTGTTGCTGACACACCTAGATCTGGTGCCGGGAGTCAAGGTGACGGCCGCTTCGCCGACCGCCGCGGAAGCATTGGAGCGTTTGAGGCAGGCGCCTCCCGCACTGCTGGTCCTGGATCTGCAACTGGAGAGCGGCAGCGCGCTCGACATCCTGAAGAAGCTTCCGCAGGATCCCCCGCGGCCGCGCGTCATCATCCTGACCAATCACTCGGGTCCCGAGACAAGGGCGGCGTGCGAAGCGGCGGGGGCGGACTTCTTCTTTGACAAGTCGAGTGAATTCGCCCCCTTCCTTGACACGGTCCGGGCTCTTGCCGCTTCCACGACCGGCGGCTTGTAGGAATCCTCCTACATAGCGCGCGCCCAAATCCTACGCGGGTTTCGGCCCCCTCCGATTCCGCTCACTCGACGTGCGGAGCTATTCTGCGGCTTAGGCTGCAAGGGAAGGAGTTCCTCAGCCTCCACGGAGACCGCCGCCATGTCAACGTTGCCGCACGCACCGCCACCCGCCGGGGCATATTCGCCGAGCCACCTGGAAGCGTTGGTCGGAGAGGTGAAGGATGGCGACCAGGCGGCGATGGAGCGGCTTTACGGCCTCCTGATGGGCGGGCTTCGCGGCTACTTCCGCCGCCAGTTGCCTGACGATTCGGCGGAGGACCGGGCGCACAATGTATTTGTCATCACCGTGAGCGCCATCCGCAGCGGGCAACTGCGGGAGCCCGGACGCCTGGCGGGTTTCGTCCGGACCGTGTCCCGGCGGCAGGCCGCCGACGCGGTCAGGCTGATTGGGCGAATGCGGCTCGGCGAGAACGCCGTCTGCGATACCACGCCTG
>PNKC01000227.1 GCA_013822275.1 Anaerolinea sp.
TCCCGAGATGATCCCCACGCAGTCCGCCACGACGGTCAGCATGGGAATCAGCAGGACACAGGCGAGGAACCGGGGGACGACGAGATAGGCGATCGGATTCGCCCCCAGGGCCGCGAGGGCGTCGATCTGCTCGGTGACGCGCATGGTGCCCAGCTCTGCGGCCATCGCGCTACCGACCCGTCCGGCCAGCATCACGGCCGCGAGGACGGGCCCAAGCTCCTTAACCAGCGTCACGTTCACGACGGTTCCAAGCTGGTTCTCCATGTGCATCATGGCGAACTGGTCGTACGCCTGGATCGCCAGGACCATTCCAATGAATCCCCCCGTCACGCAGACGACGGAGACGCTCTGAACTCCGACCACGTACATCACTGACCAGAATGCCTGTCCCCGTGGCCAGCCGGCGAGAAGCCAGCTGAGCATCGACAGACCGAACAGGACGATGTCTCCAACGATCCGGACCGTGTCGACGACAACGTGGCCGAGCAGGTGAATCGGGGTGCGGTGAGATGGGGGAGAGGCAGTGGAAGACATCGAAGACTGACACCACGCCTGGGACAGAAGGGAAGGGGGGCGAAGCGATGCGACGGGAGACTAATCGGGCGGCGGAAATCAGGGCTATGCCAGATTGGCTGGACAGACTGGGCGGACTGGGAGGATTGCCTGAAAGCCGCGGTGAAAATGACGAGACCGGCTGGCTGAAGATCGAAATCTCCAGCAAGCCGGTCTCGTTGGTCACATCGTCGCGGCATCACTATTTGCCGCCACCGGCGCCACCGGCGGCCGCTGCTCCCCCGGCTGGAGCGGCGCCCCCCGCTGGTGCTGCACCACCTGCCGGCGCCGCTCCTCCGGCCGGGTTCACTCCCGGCTGAACCGGACCCGTCGGATTCACGCCCGGTTGCATGGGGCCTGTCGGGTTGATGCCGGGCTGAGTTGGAAGGAGCGGAAAGGCGTCCGGCTGGAACGGGCCGACCGGTTTCGATCCGGGATTCGAAGGATTGACTCCAGGCTGGATGCGACCGCCCGGATTACTTCCGGGTTGGACGCCTCCGGTTGGATTTCGCCCGGGCTGCACGCCCCCACTTGGGTTACGGCCTGGTTGAACTTCCCCTCCAGGGTTTCGGCCGGGTTGTACTTCGCCTATCGGGTTGCGCCCCGGTTGCACGTCGCCCGGCGGATTGCGGCCCGGCTGCACATCGC
>PNKC01000228.1 GCA_013822275.1 Anaerolinea sp.
ATGGCGACGATCGCGGCGCACGTTGTCCTGATGGTGACAATTCTCCGTCCGGTGGCGCTGGCGGATGGGCGTCCCCTGATGGACATCGACAGCGGACCGCTTGTCGACCGTGTCGCCAGACTGGCGCACCAGATGAACATCGCTCCCCCGGCAATTCGAAGAATCCCTTCGATTTCGTCGGATCTCGACGCCGTGGCTTTTTTGAGCGGGCTCCCCGCCTATACCGTCCTCGTGTCCGATGGACTCCAGCAGCGCCTCACCCCCGAGGAGCAGGAGGCGATCCTGACTCATGAACTAGGACACATCGCCAACGGATCACTCTGGTGGTACGCCCTGATCGCCCCGCTGGCAGCATCCGTCCCGGTCGTCGTCTCTCTCGTGGCGGCGGGGCGCGACATTCCGATTGATGGCCAGCTCATGACGCTCCTGCCCCTCGCGTGTGCAGTCCACGTCGGCATCAAGCGGCTGATCGGCCGGACTCTCGAGTACGACTGTGACCGCCGCGCGGCCGCCGTCGCCGGGGCGAGTTCGATGGCGTCTGCCCTGCAGAAAATTCACGCGATCGGACGGGTCCCTGAGTCCGGACTCCTCTCCTGGCTGCTCCACGCGACCGCCGTCCATCCCTCCAACGACGAGCGGATCGACACGCTCGACTGGCGGGCACCGATCACCGACCTCGTCCAGGTCCCGTGGCGAAAGGCCGAAGTCTCCCGCCGCCGCTGGGCGGTCCGCGCCGCCGCCGCGCTCTGGGTGGCGATTCTCGCGGTCTCCTTAATGTGGATCCTCACACCCGACCGCACCTGGCCGCTATTGCCGGATGCACTGCTGTTCACGACCGCCGGAGTTCCCTTCCTCCTTCTCGTGGCGCTTCAGCGGCGAAGGACCCGCTTTGCGAGGAAGCAGAACGCTCTGCGCCCGCGAGGACGGAAGGTCGCGCTGGCCATCTGGCTCGCCAGCGCTGGCGGACTCGTGTGGCTCGTTACGACCTATGGTCTCGACTTCCTCCCGTGGTCTGATGGCATGGAGTCGGGCGGACAGGCGCTCTTTTCGATGGCCCTGCTCGTCGCGGCCGTGGTCGTCCTGCTTCGCTCCCTCTTCGTTCGGGTCATGGGAGTTCCCCGGACGACGCCGATTGACCGCCAGATCCTTCAGCATCTTCTCTCCAGGCAGTATTCCGAGGGGCTCGATCTCGCGCGGCGC
>PNKC01000229.1 GCA_013822275.1 Anaerolinea sp.
CGAGGACATCCGCCCGAGTGAGGACCTGGAACGGCTGCGCGCGGACCTGGCGGCGACGTCTCAGGAACTTAACTTCGCGGGCGAGTGGCGGCACCGGACGAAAGACGGCGCGCTGAAGGATGTTGAGATCCGCTCGCACAGGCTTGAATGGGATGGCCGTGAAGCGCGGCTGGCAGTCGCCTTCGATGTGACTGAGCGCCGGCAGGCGACTGAGGAACTCGACCGCTTTTTCACGCTCAGCCATGACCTGCTTTGCATCGCCACAAAGGACGGCAAGCTGCTCCGGCTCAATCCGCAGTGGGCGCGCACATTCGGCTACTCGTTGGAAGAGATGGCCGGGCGGAACCTCGCGGAGTTCCTTCATCCGGACGATCAGGCGCTCTCGCCCGCCGCCGCCCGCGAGTTAGGCGCCGGCGAGTTGGTGGATTTCGTCAACCGCGTCAGGTGCCGCGACGGCAGCTACCGGACCCTGGAATGGCGCTCGCACCGGAGCGGTGACGTGATCTATTCGGTAGCCCGGGATGTCACCGAAAAGCGTGCGGCCGAAGAGCGCTTGCGGGACCTGTCGCGCGCCATCGAGCAAAGCCCCGCCAGTGTCGTGATCACCGATACGCAAGGTTGCATTCAGTATGTCAATCCGAAATTCGAGCAGCTCACCGGCTATAGTTTCAGCGAGGTGAGGGGCCGGAATCCCCGGATCCTGAAATCCGGGGCGACCTCCGGGCAGGAGTACGGCGAGTTGTGGAGCACTATCCTCGCCGGAGAGATCTGGGAAGGCGAATTCGAGAATCGCCGCAAGGACGGCTCGATGTATCTCGAGCGGGCGACGATCTCCCCCGTGCGCGACGAAGCCGGCGTGATCCGGCACTTCGTCGCCGTCAAGGAGGACATCACCGAGCGCCGGGCACTGGAGTTGAAGCTCGTCCAGGCCCAGAAGCTCGAGGCGATCGGACTGCTGGCCGGCGGCGTGGCGCATGACTTCAACAATCTGCTCACCGTCATCAACGGCTACAGCGAACTGCTGTCGGCTAATCCCGCGTTGCCAGAGGAACTGCGCAAGCAGGTCCGCACGATCTTTGAGGCCGGCGAACAGGCCGCGGGTCTCACCCGGCGCCTGCTGGCACTGGGCCGGCAGCAGGCAGGCCCGCCGGCGGTGGTGGATCTGAATCAAGTTGCCGATGATCTGCGCGACTTCTACCG
>PNKC01000230.1 GCA_013822275.1 Anaerolinea sp.
CCCAGGCCGTCGCGCTGACGGACTCCGCCATCGAATCGGCCCTCGCCCGGACCGAAACGTCGCTGACGGCCTTCGACGCCGCGACGCGCCGGGCCGCCGCGGCCAGCGAGGACGATTTCTGGAAGCGTCGGCACACGCTCGGGCGCGAGTGGGCGGCAGAGCAGAAAGTCGCGGCCGTTCCACCAGGCCAGCCCCATCCGATCGACGCGTTCCTGAAGTCGAAGATCGATCAGGCTCTTGCCGCCGCAGCCCGGACGCCCGTCGAGGAGGCCCGGCACTTCCATTCGAAGATTCTTCCGATCCTGAGCACCAACTGCTTCAGGTGCCACGGCGAGAAAGAGAACGGCGGCCTGCGGCTCAACAGCCGCGAGGGCGCTCTGCGGGCCGGGGATTCCGAAATGCCCGCCGTGGTCGCCGGCAAGCCGGCCGAGAGCGAGCTTCTTCGCCGGATCCGTAGCGGAGACGAAGGGGAGCGAATGCCCCCCTCCGGAACACCACTCAAGGCCGAGGAGGTCACGCTCCTCGAGGAGTGGATCGCCGCCGGGGCGAAATGGCCGTCTCCCCCGTTGTCGGCCGAGGAGGTCGCGGCGTCTCCCGTGATCAGCGACGAAGCCTTCCTCCGGCGCGCCTGGCTGGACACGGTCGGGGTTCCTGCGTCGGAAGCCGAGGCGAAGGCCTTCCTGGCGGAAAAGTCGCCCGACAAACGCGAGAAGCTCCTCGAGCGGCTTCTCGCCGACGAGCGCTGGGCGGACCACCAGGTGAGCTACTGGCAGGACGTCCTCGCTGAAAACCCGAACATGCTCAAACCGAGCCTCAACAACACCGGCCCGTTCCGGTGGTTCCTGTATGAGTCGTTCGCCGACAACAAGCCGTTCGACCGGCTGGTGACGGAACTGATCCTGATGCGAGGGAGTGAACGGGAGGGAGGAAGCGCCGGGTTTGGCCTCGCGGCCGACAATGACGCCCCGTACGCCGCCAAGGGAAACATCATCGCCACGGCGTTCCTCGGCATCGAGTTGCAGTGCGCCCGCTGCCACGACTCCCCGTTCCACAGCACGACGCAGAAGGATCTCTACTCCCTGGCGGCGCTTCTCGAACGAAAGACTGTGACGGTTCCGGCGACGAGCACCGTTCCGGCCGCGTTCTTTGAGAAGAAGGCCCGAGAGTCCCTCATCAAGGTGACGCTTCAGCCGAAGGAGG
>PNKC01000231.1 GCA_013822275.1 Anaerolinea sp.
AAGTTGCGCGCGGAAGCGTCCGGGCTCCCAGATCTGAAATTTGTGGCCAAGACCGACGAAGGACACCGCCTCGGTGATCCCGGCATGCGCCTTCAAGGGCTCCGACAGGATCACCCTGCCCTCGCCATCCGGCTTCAAAGTCTCGCTGGTCCCATAGAGCGCGAGCGAGAGTTCGTCGCGCTGATCCGAATAGGCCGGAAAGCCGTTCAGCAGTTCCTCGATCTCCGCCAGCAGCGAATGGCCGCCCGCATCGAGCGCCGGCTGGTCGAGCGCCGGGTAGCAGTAGAGCCCCTCGAATCCGTCGCGCGCCAGCACGGCCCGGAACGGGGCCGGTATCGATACGCGGCCTTTGGCATCGAGCCGCAGCGTGTAGTTGGACACGAACCGGTCCATCCGCCCCTTGCCACCCATAGTTCGCCTGCCCGCGCGGACACGCAGCGCTGCTCATCGTGACCGACAAGCCCGGCGCCCGGCCGAGCGGTGGCAGGGAGGGGACTTCGGCGACGGCTCTGGTGAACGCAGGTCCAGACGGGGTTTTTTGGGATACCATGGGAAATTATGGGCGTCAACGACAACGACGCGCCGCCCGCCGGTCGCGCCCGGTCGATTAACGCCCCTTAAACTTAAGGAATGGTTGCGGAGGAATCCGGGCCGACGATGTGCCACGCATTCCGCGTGTCGTCCCCAGGTCGATCTCGCGCAAGATTTATAACTCGCTCACCCGGCGTTTGGTTCCGCTTGAAATAAACGGAGAAAGCGTTCCCCGCCGGGAACGGCCCGGGCTACCCGCGAGTTGTTCGGCTTGATGGGGGAGGGCTTGAGGTCCGCCTGCAAGACTTCCCTGCGAGATCAATCCAACGAATCCAAACGGAGGCAAGAAATGTTGAAGACATTCGCGACGGCGACCGCCATCAGCGCTCTCTTGGTCGCGGGCGCGCTGGCCCAATCCCCCTCGCCGACCCCGCCGGCCGCGAACCCGCCGGCCACCACCGCTCCGAGCACGCCAAGCGGCGGTTCGGCGGCCTCCACCAATTCGCCGCAGTTCATCGCGGCGCAGAAGTCCGACCAGTGGCTGGCCTCGAAGTTCAACGGCACCGACGTGCTGGGCCCGAACAATGAGAAGATCGGCGACGTGAACGATCTGCTGTTCAGCAAGGACGGAAAGATCGCGGGCGTC
>PNKC01000232.1 GCA_013822275.1 Anaerolinea sp.
TGGGAAACCGTAGATCCGGAAACCTGGGTGCCGTGGGGCTATGCGGTAGTGCGGGTGGACTCGCGCGGCGCCGGACGCTCGCCGGGCTATCTTGACATCTTCTCACCGCGCGAGACACAGGACTACTACCACGCGATCGAATGGGCCGGCACGCGGCCTTGGTCGAACGGCAAGGTCGGTCTCAACGGCATCTCCTACTACGCCATCAACCAGTGGCATGTCGCAGCACTGCAGCCACCGCACCTCACCGCGATGATCCCGTGGGAAGGCGCCGCCGACATGTATCGCGACTGGTACCGCCATGGGGGCATCCTGTCGAACAAGTTCATGGAGACCTGGTTTCCGCGCCAGGTGCTGGCCGTCCAGCACGGCAATGCCGAGGCGCCGAAGGATCATTGGATGAACGAGTCGTCCTCCGGACCGGCCCAACTGCCGAAAGAGGCGCTGAAGGCCAATTACTGCGACACGCTGGCTAACGCCCGCGGCCGCGAGATGGACGATGGCTGGTACCAGAACCGCTCCCCCGACTGGTCAAAGGTGATCACGCCGTTCATCAGCCCGGCCAGCTGGGCCGGTTTCGGCCTGCACCCACGCGGTAATTTCGAGGCCTTCACGCAGGCCGCCTCGAAGGAAAAGTGGCTCGAAGGTCATCCGGGCCGGCATGAGGAGTGGTTCTACCTCGAATACGGTATGGCACTGCAGAAGCGCTTCTTTGACTACTACCTGAAAGGCGCCGAGAACGGCTGGGACAACGAGCCGCGCGTATGGCTCAACCTGCGCCGTCCCTTCAGCAGCACGTTCGAGCTGCGCAAAGCGGACGCCTGGCCGCTCGCCGATACCAAGTGGACAAAACTCTTTCTCGATGCCGGTGTTGGATCTCTCGACTGGCAGGCGCCGGCCGATGCAGGGAAGATGAGCTTCGACGCTCTCTCCGACGGAGTGCGCTGGCTGTCGCCGCCGCTCGAGCGCGAAACCGAGTTGACCGGCCCGATGGCGCTCAAGCTCTATCTGTCGTCCTCGACCGTCGACGCCGACCTGTTCGTCACCGTCATGGCCTTCGCGCCCGACGGCCGCGAGGTCGAATTCCAGGGCACAGTCGATCCGCACACGCCGCTCGCACAGGGTTGGCTACGAGCCTCGCACCGCCAGCTTGACCCGGCGCGCTCGCGGCCT
>PNKC01000233.1 GCA_013822275.1 Anaerolinea sp.
GCAGAAGTATCGCCAGAATCTCGAAGCGGTCCGAATCCTCCGGACGATTCACGCGGAGGCCCGGCCGGCGACCCCGGAGGAGATGGCGGTTATCGCCAAATACGTCGGTTGGGGTGGTCTCCCGCAGGTGTTCGCGACACCGGAGGAGGCGCCGCAATGGCAGGCCGAGCAGGAAGAACTGAAAGCCTTCCTCGAACCTGGCGAATACGAATCGGCCCGCGCGACGGTCCTCAACGCGCACTACACCGCGCCCACGGTCGTGCGCGCTATGTATGCTGCGCTCGACCGGCTCGGCTTCAAAGGTGGCCGAGTTCTCGAACCCGCCTGCGGCTTGGGACATTTCTTCGGGCTCATGCCGCCGGAGATAGCCGCTCGCTCCGAATTGGTCGGCATTGAGATCGACCCGCTGACCGCACGCCTCGCGAAAACGCTTTATCCCGACGCCGACATCCGCTCGCAGGCGTTCGAGAACGCCACGTTGCCGACCAACCGCTTTGATCTCGCCGTCTCCAACGTCCCATTCGGCGACTATTCGCCCTACGACCCGAAGCTCAATCCGCGGAAGTTTCACATCCACGACTACTTTTTCGTCGCCGCCGCCGAGCGGGTGCGACCCGGCGGCTTGATCGCCTTCATCACTTCGCGCGGCACGCTCGACAAACAGTATCCGCATCTCCGCGAAGCCGTCGCCAAGACCTGCGACCTAGTCGGCGCCATCCGGCTTCCGCACACCGCGTTCAAGAAGAACGCAAACACGGAAGTCACGACCGACATCGTGTTCCTGCGGAGACGTCACACCGGGGAAAAGCCGGGCGGGCTGCCGTGGCGGGAGAGCCGCCCGTATGGCGACAGCGAAAATCCAATCTTTCTCAACGAGTATTACCACGCGCATCCCGAGATGATGCTGGGCAAGTTGGAACGCCGGGAGCGCGGCATGTATGGGCGGGATGAAGTCCGCCTCACCGGCGACGGTCGGGATTTGGACGAGGCGTTGGCGAAGGCCGTGAGGGCGCTGCCCGGCGGCGTGTTCAAGCCCCTGACCGAAGCCCAGGCCGCCGCGCTGCGGCAGACCATTCCGGTGCCGCCGGGCGTGAAACCGAACGCCTACGTTCTCACCGAGGAAGGTGGCGGCGGCATCGCGGTGCGCGACGGCGACGAGTTGCGGCTCCT
>PNKC01000234.1 GCA_013822275.1 Anaerolinea sp.
GTCGGCCAGATAGATACTGCCGGGGCTGCGGAAGGGCCCGGCGCCGAACGGAGCGTCACGATTGAAGAAGCGGCCGTCGCGCTCGGCGGGCACAGTGTAGTAGTCGTAACGGATGCCGAGGTTCAGCACGAGGTTGCGCGAGAGCCGGAAGTCGTCCTGGATGAAGAAGCCGGCGTTGGAGGCGCGGATGGCGAATTCGTCGACGCCGAAGGTGACCTGAACGAAATTGGGCTGGTTGGCGAGGAAGTCGTTGATGTTGGCGTAGCGCACCGAAGGCATTTCGATGTTTTCGCGGGTGACGCGGAGCCGGCCGAAGATGCCGCCAACGCGCAACGAATGGCGGCCGATCGTTTTGCCGAAGACCTGCTCAATGGTCCAGTTGCTCCCGTCGCGCAGGATGTCCTCGCCGTCGGTGGAGAAGCCGATGGCGCCGCCGACGCCGGCGACGCCGAGGGTGTAGATATTGTCGATGCGGCGGCTGAAGTTGTAGTTGTAGCCGAAGCGGGTTTCCGAGACCCAGGTGGCACGGGAGTGAGTGACGTTGAAGCTGCCGACTTCGGTCCTGCCGTCCCAGTCGCGGAAGTTGGCCGTAACCACGCGCGGGATCTGGCGGAAGGGCCGGCCGCGGGTGTAGCGTGCGCTGAGAATGGTGTTGTTGCCGAGGTGGTAATCGCCGCGGACGACGGCGTGATTGTCGCGGGCGACTTCGGAGCCGGCTCCCTGAAAGAAGCCGGTGACGGAGCCGGCGGCGTAGGGGTTGGTGGGCAGCGGGAACAGGTCGAACAGCGCGCGGTAGGCCGGGACGGCGGCGGTGGCCTGTTCGCGGAACTCGCGCGTGGGCACGTTGCCGTTCAACTGCTGGAAGCCGCGGAGCTGGTAGCCTTCGTAGACGCCGAACATGAAGAGCTTGTTGCGGATGATGGGTCCGCCGAGCGAGCCGCCGAACTGGTTGTAGACGATGGGCGGGCGAGTCGCGAGGAACTGGTTCCGGGCGTTGGTGTTTTCGACGTCGTTGAGGTGAAACAAGCTCCCGCGGATTTCGTTGGTGCCGCGCTTGGTGTTGACGTTGACGTTGCCCGACATGGTGTTGGCGATCTCGGCCGAGGCGATGCCCTTGGCGAGATTCACTTCGTCGATCGCCTCGAGGCTGACGCCCTGGATGAAATTGAA
>PNKC01000235.1 GCA_013822275.1 Anaerolinea sp.
CCGGCGATGCCACTGTAGATATCGCCGGCCGCGGAGGCGCGCAATGATCGAACTCCTCCGCAGACTTGCTATGGCCGCCGGCGTCGCCTGGGGCGTCTGGCTCGTGATGTGGTCGCCCGAGGCAGTGTTCCGAGTCGAAGCCATCGACTTCGCCGAACGCTATCAGGCCGACTACGCGCCCCGCCCCGGACGTGCGCTGCCCGGCGTCACCTCCGCCGCCCGCGAGTTCCTCCGGCGCAACACCAATCCCGGCTCCGCCGAAGCCTACCGAGACCGCAAGCTCGAAAACCGCCTGCTGAAGCCCGCCGGCCAGGCCAACGCCTGGTTTGAACGCGTCTCCGCCGGTGGCGGCCTCTGGCTCGGCATGGACGATCCGGACATCCAGCGCAACCTCGATCAGATGCGCGCTATCCGCGCCGTCTGGCTGGTCAGCTATCTACCCACTACCATCTCGCCGAACCACTTCCTCGAAATCCGCTGGGAAAGCACGCCCCGCGACAGCAAGGCGCCGCGCGAGCTCGTCTATCCCTACCGCAACGCGGGCTTCGCCTGGATCGCCGCGGGCCTGCTGCTCTATCTCATTCTGCCCGTGCGGAGCCCGCGGCCCGGCGAAGCTCACCATGACACGGTCATGCTCGCCATGCTCGATGCCGTGGCTATATTCTTTTTCGCCGCCATCTTCTTTTTTCCGCTTCATCTCGCCGGCTCGCCCGTCGAGGTCCTCGACAACCTCGCCGGCGGCACGGGCTTCTTCTGGGCCATCGCCGCCTTGTTTCTGTTGAGGCTCATCATGAACGCCTCAGCCGCCGCACGCCGCGTCCGCCCCACGCAGGATGGCCTTGTGTTCACTTCTCTTACCGGCTCGCGCGAAGTGCCGCTGCACACCATCAGCCGCGCTGAGCCGCTGTTGCGCCGCGGCGAACCCGCCGGCTTGACGCTTCACCTCGCCGGTGCTTCGCCTGTACACTTTGATTGGTCCCAGTTGATGAATGTGGAGCCCGCCCGCCGGGCTCTGCGCCAGTTCATTCGGAATGGAGGTTAGCCATGATTCTCCGCATGCTTTTCTGTCTTCTTCCCGGGCTGCCCGTCTTTGCCGCGGACCCGCCGAAGCTCGCGAACAATACTGAGTTCCGCGTGCGCCTGCTCGCGCCTGTCAGCACGAGCACCAAT
>PNKC01000236.1 GCA_013822275.1 Anaerolinea sp.
TCCAAGACGCTGACGAACATGACTTTAGCCTCACGTACCTCAACCGGGACGGGAGCCTTGGCGAACTCTGTGGCAACGCCTCATTGTGCGCAACACGGCTCGCGGTCGAACTCGGCATCGCCGATCCGGCCGGCCTGACCTTCTCGACCGACGCGGGGAGCATCCATGGGCGGCTCCGCGACGGACAGCCAGAGGTCGACCTCCAGCCCCCAGAGGGCCTCCGGCCCGATGCGGGCATCAGTAAGCTGCATGGAGAGCTGCGGATGGGGTTCGTCACCGTCGGCGTGCCCCATCTGGTGGTCCGCACCTCGGAGATCGACCTCGTCGAGCTCAGCTCGAGAGGCCCCGAACTTCGCTACCACGAGAGCCTCAAGGCCGGGGCGAACGTGAACTGGGTCTCTCCGGACCCGGACGGTGGTTGGCGGATACGGACCTACGAGCGTGGTGTGGAAGCCGAAACGCTGGCCTGCGGCACGGGGTCCGTGGCGTGCGCGGTGGTCCTGGGAGTCTGGGGTGAGGCGGGCGGGGTGACCAAGCTCAAGACGCGATCCGGCCGGACCCTGACGGTGACACTGCGTCCCGGGCCAAGCGGCGAGCAGCCCTCGCTGTCTGGGGAAGGGCGGATCGTGTTCGAGGGGCTGCTGCGGGAGCTTTGAAGGGTTCTCCACAGCTTATCCAGCAAGTTAGTTGACATAATACATATTAGACGTAAGTCTGCTGTGGCGCCGAGGTGAGCAGGTGGCGTCCACCTTTCGCGACAGCATCCCGGCAGACATCTCCCCCGAACGGCAAAGGGCCTGGCGATCAGCCGGGCCCTTCGACCTCAAGTTCTACTTGAAGTGTGCTCTGCCTACTTTCCGGTCAACTCGCCCAACCGG
Source organism: Anaerolinea sp. (assembly GCA_013822275.1). GTDB lineage: Bacteria > Chloroflexota > Dehalococcoidia > Tepidiformales > Tepidiformaceae > PNKC01. The sequence continues at coordinate 879 of PNKC01000236.1, forward strand.
ACGCGGGCCTCGCCCGCGAACGGCGAACCGTCTCGCGCGGCGATCTCCTCGTAGATCTTCCGGGCTCCAGCGACGTCATTGGCCGCGGCCAGATTCCTCGCCTGCTCCATGCGCTGCATGTCCCGATCGACCTCGAACTGGGAGGCCGAGGCGGCGCGGCCGTAGGAGGCCGCCGCTTCGGCGGGCTTTCCGGCGCCCTCCTGACCCGCGCCGATGAGCGCATGCAATCCGGCCTTGAGCGCCGCCGGCGCCGATCCGAGGGCCGCCTCGAGCTGGGCGATCCCCTCGGCGT
>PNKC01000237.1 GCA_013822275.1 Anaerolinea sp.
GAGTCATGACAACCGACGACCGCGACGGGGAATCTCTCCACTGGTTGAAGGCTTGTGATGAAGCCCTGGCCAGCGGCGTTCCACTCCCTCCCCCACCGGACAAAGCTGCTACGCCGACACTCTGGCATGACGACCTCGCCTGTCTGAAGCTGCTCGACCGCCTCCGCCCACCGCTCACCGACCCAACAACCCCGCACCAGGATGAGATCCCGCCGTCCCCGGCCACGCCAGATACTTCGCACGGCCCCGTTATCGGTGGCCGCTACCGGCTTCTGGATCAACTTGGGTCCGGCGGCATGGGCGACGTCTACCTGGCGGAACACACCGTCATGCGGCACTGGGTCGCTCTCAAGGTGCTTCCGTCGGCTCGCGCCGCCGGGGCCAGCATCGAATTGTTCCACCGCGAGGCGCGGGCCGTCGCCTCCCTGAACCACCCGAACATCGTCCGCGCCCTCGAAATGGACCGCGATGGCGAGGTCAACTACCTGGTGATGGAATACGTCGAGGGGCGGACGCTCCATGACCTCATCACGGAGTCCGGGCCACTCGAACCTGGGACAGCGGCTCGGTACGCGGCGCAGGTGGCCGCCGCGCTCCAGCACGCTAACGAGCGCGGGCTGATTCACCGGGACATCAAACCGGCGAACCTCATCGTCAATGCCGCCGGAACCGTCAAGGTTCTCGATTTCGGTCTGGCCCGCTTTGCCCTGGAGGCGGAATCGGCCGCCGGGGGCGACTCGCCCGGACGGGTACTTGGCACGGCCGACTTCATGGCACCCGAGCAGGGATTGGATAGTCACGAGGCCGATACCCGAGCGGACGTTTATTCGCTGGGCTGCACGCTGTACTTCCTGCTGACAGGCCGGGTGCCCTTCCCCGAACGGACGGTCGCCCAGAAATTGATCTGCCACCAACTCCACAGCCCCGAGCCGTTGCGAGCGCTGCGGCCGGACATCCCAGACGAACTGGCGGCAGTTGTCGAGCGTATGATGGCCAAGAACCCGGCTGACCGCTACCAGTTGCCGGCCGAGGTGATGGAGGCGTTCCGCCCCTGGTCCGGGATCAATGCCCCAGGCCGACCGGTCGGCCGCCGGCGTTTACTCGTTGGCTTCGCCGCAGCCATCGGGCTCGCCGCGTTCGCGGCCTGGTCTGGCAGGCGGCTGGCCGCCC
>PNKC01000238.1 GCA_013822275.1 Anaerolinea sp.
GCAGGTTGCCGCCGAAGCAGCGCTGGACGCCGGCCGCACGCTGCGTGTGCTCGAGCGCCGCGCCCAGGCCGCCGACCACCCGGTGCTTCTCACCGTGCCCGAAACCCTCTATCTGAAGTGCCTGATCCTCGAGGCCCTGTAGGCCCTGTGAATGCGCACGCCGGTCGACACCGGCGGCTGGTCCTGGTGTTGCCAGTCAGCGAATACTCGTAACGGCATCGAGCGGCCGGCGCACGGGTTTGTGAAAGAATCGAACGCTGCGCGCCAGGCGCCCACAGCGTCTACCTCCACCTGACGGTGGAGGCTCACAACATATTGAAACGAAGTCAGTTATGAGCCTCCACCGTCAGGTGGAGGTAGACGCCGGATAGCGCATCGTGGATTTTTTCACAGACCCTGGCGTACGGGGCTGGCGGTGGGTTGGGTTTGTGCGGAGTTTGTGAATTGCGGTTGTCTTGCAATGGGGCGCCAGGCGCGGAGTTGAAACTCCGCGCGGACTGAAGTCCGCCCTACAGCCAAGTGCATTCATTGCAGGCGCATGGACCAGCAGGCGGGCATTCCCTTCCCGGCGTTGAGAGGCGGAGCGGACACGGAAAAAGCCCCGCGGCGGGGAGCGATGCCGCCGCGGGGCTGGCTGAGAGAAGAGCCCGCTTACTCGCCAGGCTCAGGGGTTCCGCCGCTTCAAGGTCGGTCTCTCGTCCGGTTCCTCCTTGGGCTTCTTCGGGTCGTCACCGGCTTCGATCGGGTCGGTGGAGCCCGGGGCGCGCCGCAGGGTCGGACGGTTCGGATCCTCCGGCGTCGCCTTGCGGCGGCTGGCCATCATCAGGATCCGGCTCTTGACGTCTTCAAACTCCGAGGTGGTCACCACGTATTCGGGGCGTTCCTTCAACAACTGCTCGATGTTCTCCTGCGCCTTCGTGATGCGGGAACCCGTGGGCGGATGGGAACGGAAGACTTTGGAGATGGCGCCCGGCTTGCGCTTCTCGAGCGCCTCCAGCCTTTCGAAGAAGTCGATAAAGCCGTTGGGATCGTAGCCGGCCTTGTACATGTACTGGAGGCCGAGCAGGTCGGCTTCTTCCTCGAACGCGCGCGAGAAACTCAGGAAGCCGAGGGGAATCGCCAGTCCCGCGGCCTGCCGCACGCCGAAGCCGGTCCAGCCGCCCATGAAGA
>PNKC01000239.1 GCA_013822275.1 Anaerolinea sp.
GGCGAAGCCCCCCCGGCCGATGATCCCCAGGACGAGGCCTTCTTCAGCCCCCGGCCGGGCGAACGACCACCACAGCGCGGCCGCCAGGAGGCAATAGGCGAGCTTGATGTAGACCATCTTGCGGCCATAGGCCCGGGTGCAGATCTCCCGCCAGAGGACCGGTGTGTCCCAGATTTTGCGGGGCGGCCGGACGGCAGCGGTCGGCGTGTTGGCGGCCGCGTCGGCTTCGGGCGGTGTCTCGGCCGGCGCGATGAAAATGCTCCGCGAGGGATTCCAGACCCGGACCCGCCAGACCGTCCAGAGGGACAGCGCCAGGCCGAGGCCGCCAAGGGCGAGGACCGGTCCGAGCGCGCTGACCTGCGGGATCCGGGCCAGGGGCTGGGCCGCAAGCGGGTCAAGGATTGCCACCAGAGCCCGGTAGGGGTCGAGCCAGCCAAAGAATCGTCCCAGGGGAGTTTCGCTCCCCAGCACGAGCGCGAGCATTTCGACGACGCCGAGGAAGATCGCGCCGCCGAGAGCGCTGATCGCGAGGGTCTGAAACGTCTTTTCACGCCAGTAGGCGACGAGTGTCGACCACGATCCCGCCGCGAAGGCGGACGCGAGGCAGATCGCTTCAATCCACAACACCTGCTCGAGGGTGATCCCTCCCAGCACGAGCAGAAAGGCAAACACCGGGAGCGAGACGCCAATGAGCGTCAGGACAATCAACAGGCTTGCGAGGAGCTTTCCATAGACGAGTTCCCGATCCCGGAGGTCTGTCATCAGCAGCAGGATGAGTGTGCCGCGGTCCTTTTCCTGCGAGACGCTCCCGGCCGAGAACAGGAGGGCGGCTGCAGTCACCAGGGTCAATTGAACGAAGGCGAAGATCGTGGCGATGAACTCGCCGAAGCGCGAGAGGTCGCCGACGTCCTGGATGATCCGGCGTTCGAACGTCGCCTGACCCGCGGTGTACATGATGACCACGAGGGCGGCGATGTAGCCCGCCCGGATCATAAAATGCTTGAGTTGCCGGGGGGCAGTGAGGGCCTCGCGGCTGAACAGGGGGCCGGCAAGCACGTGACGGTCTCGACAGGGCAAACGGAAGGACTGGAAACGACCGGTGACGAGCCGGAAACCACAGTATAAGAGGCCGGCGTGAGCGAAGAGTAGGATGCCGGCGAAGGTGCGGAA
>PNKC01000240.1 GCA_013822275.1 Anaerolinea sp.
GAACGGGCGCGACGCCTGGCCGAGGATCTGGGCGTACACCTGCTGATGGACGACGAGGTGGACCTGGCCGGGATCCGTTTCCTCGGCACGGCGCTGTGGACCGACTTCGCGATCCACGGCACGCCCGACACCTCGATGGCCGTCGCCGCCCATGGGCTGAACGACTACCGCTACATCCACCCGATCGAGGGTGGTTCGCGGCTGACGCCCGCGGACACCGTCGCCTGGCACACCACTTCACGGTCATGGCTGGCCGCCCGGTTGGCGGAACCATCTGCGTTGCCGACAGTGGTCGTCACGCACCATCTGCCGCATCCAGGCTCCATCGCCAGAATGTATCGAGGTGACCCGCTCACACCCGCCTTCGCCTCCGACCTGTCGGCTCTGGTCGAGGGCGGCGGCGCGGCCCTTTGGATCCATGGGCACACCCACGCCAGCTGCGACTACCTGGCCGGCGGCACCCGGGTCGTCTGCAATCCGAAGGGATACGGCCCGATGACGATCGGCGGCAGAATCGAAAACGCCGCCTTCGACCCGGTCCTTGTGACCGACGTGTAGCTCCTGTCACGCCTAACGGCCGAATGGGGGCGAATAGACGCGGCGTGAGGGCTTCAGCCCCGCGCCATGTTGAGGAGCGAGCCGGCCTAACGCAGTCCCTCAGGACTGATCACCGCGATACGGGGCGGGTGCTCAAAGCTGATCTCCAGCGTCCCGTTACCGTCCCGGCCGATCGCGCCCGGACCGGCCATCGTCACAGCCCAGCCGTTCTCATGGGTGCCGGTGATCACGATGTGGGCATCGCTGCCAGCCCAGGAAGATGGCGGAGGCGAGCCCACTTCCCGGACATAACAGCCGTAAACCAGCGCTGACGGCGCTGGTGAGCCCGCTGCGTCTTCCCGCAGGTGCTCGTAGCGACCCTCCTCGACGATGAGAGAGAGGTTGCATAATACCGTGAGGTCCTCGTCCAGGGGCGCCACGGGGATCGCCGTCACCTGCGTGCCGTCAATGCGGAACCGGGAAAGATGCGCGACCCAGGGGTCGAACTGATCGGCACTATCGCTCATTGGCAATCAGCCGGCCGCCGAAGACGCCAAAGTCAATCTTGCCCACGATCTTCGGCCTCGTCGTTCTCTCCACCGCCATAATGGAGATTGATCGTGCCGGCGTCGC
>PNKC01000241.1 GCA_013822275.1 Anaerolinea sp.
CCACATCTGTCCCACAGCTCCGAGGAGTTGCAGCGCGGGTCTCGCATCGTGTCATTCTGAGCGCAGCGAAGTCTAGCCGAAGGCTGGTTTGACATCCACGCGTGCGAGTCCTGCATCGCCATCGAGCGTGTGGATCCTTCGCTGCGCTCAGGATGACATGCTTCTGGAACTGAAAAGCGGGTTCTGTGGGATGGTTGTGGTGGTGAGCACCCCGCTTGCCGGCAGGAATTTCGGGTTGGACGAGCGGGTGGATCAGGCAATCTTCCTCGCGTGACCCCGCAGGAAAAAACTCAGGCATTGAAGGCCGCGCGTATCGCGGGCATCGACCTGCAAATGCTCGAGGCCAACCTTGCACTCACGCCCGAGGAACGGGCTCTGCAGCACGAATCGGCGTTGGAGTTGGCGATGGCGTTGCGCAAAGCGGGAGCCGCACTGGATGCGAAATCTCCACTTACTGATTCAGCGGCTCGCTGACTCCGGAGTGGGGTTTGTGATCGTGGGCGGATTTGCCGGAGTGCTGCACGGTTCCTCCTATGTGACGGAGGACTTGGACATATGCGCGGTGCTTTCGGCGGAGAACATCGGTCGGCTGAGGGCTCACCTGGCGGGTGATCGAGTCAAGCTCCGCAATTTTGTCCTATCGGTGGGTCATGAGTGGAGATCAGTGGTTCAACTTTAGGTTGAAGTGGAGTCGTGAAGGTAGGGCGGCGAGTCCCGTCGCCGCCGGCAAACTCTCGGCGCGGAGCGGAATCCGCGCCCTACCCGGACGATTTTCGACCACGCTGTATTGAAGCACGCTCTGGCGCGAGCCACGCGGTTGCGTGCGGGCGTGGAATGGCGTCGTCGGGGACGCCGACGCCCACCTCGGGATCGATCAGCGGAACGCGAGGCCGACGACGGTCAGCGCAACGCCAAGAACGAGGGCGATGAGCGCGGCGCGGGCGACGGCGCGCTCCTGCCGGACGAGGCGGTCGCTTTCGCCGGGCTGACCGGTGGCGCGCTCGTGTTGGCGCTCGCGGGCGAGCTGACGGCGGAGCGACGACGCGGCGCCGCGCAGGACGAGCGCGAGCACCACGAGGCAGAGGCCGATGGCGGCGAGCACTTGCATCGGTTCAGAGCGGCACGAGCGCGTCGCCGGCGCGGACGGTGCCGGATTTCGTTTCGT
>PNKC01000242.1 GCA_013822275.1 Anaerolinea sp.
CAGTGTCAGGTCGAGCTGGACCGAGGCGTGGTTGAAGTCCTTGCCGGCCCAGGTGGTGGCCGCCAGTGACAGACCGTCGGTGCGGCCGAGCACGAGTTGGAGCCGGCCGTAGCCGCGGTAGTCGTCGAGGTCCGGGTTGTTGCCGAGGCTACCGACATAGGCAAGCAGCTCGGGCACCACGATCAGGTGCCAGTCGTCGAGGCGTCCGAGCACGAAGCCGGTCCGGGCGTAGACGACGTTCAGGCTGCGCGAAATCGGGCCGTCGCGGCCGTTCGATTCATGCTTGTAGGCGGCCTGCCATCCCAGCCAGGTGAACCAGCCGTCGTTTCGTTCCGGCTCGGGCGCGAGCGCCTGATAGATGATCTCGGGCATATAGCTCGTGTCGTAGAACGGGCTGGAATCCGCATCGATGTCCCAAAGCGACCGCTGCGTGAAGCCGAACTGCAACGTTCGCGTCATGCGCCGCGGCGCGCTTTCTCCGAACTCGAGCAGCTTGTATTTGAAGCTGAACTGGAATTTGGCGGCCGGGGCGTCGGGACCGTAGATAAAGTAGATGGGTTCGTGAGTGTCCAACCGGTCGATGAATGTCCGGCGCAACGCAGCGGCGGCCGGCTGGACGCGACCAATTGTCGCGACGGCGGGCTGTGTGCCGCCGGCGGTGGCAGGCGGCGGACCGGAGGACGTGATTTCCAGAGCGGATCGGACTGCACCGGCTTCAGCGAGCGCGATGTCGAGCGTCATCGGGCCGGGCGCGGCAGATGAGGAAATTTCAAGCGTGTAGACGCGAACGGCAAACGAGCCGGCGCCAATGAGCTTTCTCGTCGCCGCGCCGCTGTCTTTCGCACGCAGCTCGACAGACACTTGGTGCGCCGCATTCCTGGCCTGTCCGGACAGAACCGGCGGGAATACCGCCTCAACGTCGGCCCCCCCCGGATTTAGCGCGGCGAGTTGCACCTCGATACGGGAGCCGGGTGCGACGCCAGCGATCGGAACATTGAGGCTATACAGGATATCGTTTTCCACGGCGTGGGATCGGGGAGCTCCGGATAGAGCCAGCAGGCCGAAAAGGACGCAGATTAGAACACGGGCCGGGCCGGGCCGAGGATTAGAACGCATGGCGGAATACATATAAAAATCTAGCCGCATCGCATCCGAGCCACGCGCT
>PNKC01000243.1 GCA_013822275.1 Anaerolinea sp.
GCCACAGTGCCTCACCCTCTTGGCGTCCAAGAACGTCGGACCCGGACGCGAGTGCGGGTAATCTAATCCTCTCCCATTTGTCGCCACCTTCGAGTTCCGCTTTCGCCGCGCGGCCAAACCAATCGTCTGCGTGCAAGGGCGTGCCGATGCTGACAATCGCCCCGTCCGGGGTGATCCGGGTTCCGAGCGTTGAAGTGTACGATCTCCACACACGTTCGCGGTGCGTTGGGCTGAGGACTTCTTCGACCGACTTGAAAACGTCGTCAATGACCAGAACGTTGCAGCCCCGGCCTAGAGCCAGTTATGAACCTACGTCTTTGGTAGTTCGTAATTTAGGTTCATGAGTACCCCCCGCAAGCCATATCCCAGTGACGTCTCAGATGACGAGTGGGCATTCGCCGCGCCCTACCTGACCCTTCTGAGAGAGGACGCTCACCAGCGGGACTACCCACTGCGGGAGGTGTTCAACGCCCTGCGTTGGATGGTCAAGACCGGGGCGCAGTGGCAGTTCTTACCCAACGACTTCCCGCCCTGGCCGGCGGTCTACCAGCAGGCCCGACGCTGGCTGGCCGCCGGTAGCTTCGAGGCGATGGCCCACGACCTCCGCGAGCTGCTTCGCCTGGCCCAGGGCCGCAACGCCACACCTTCGGCGGCCATCCTCGACGGGCGGGTGGTCCAGTCCACCCCCGAGAGCGGTTCGCGCGCCGGCTACGACGGGCACAAGCGGAAGAAGGGCTCGAAGGCCCACATCGCCGTGGACACGCTCGGCCACCTCCTGGCCTTGGTGGTGACGCCGGCCGATGCCCAGGAACGGGGGCAGGTGGCCGAGCTGGCTGCGGCGGTGCAGGAGGCGACCGGGCAGACCGTGAGCCTGGCATACGTCGACCAGGGCTACACGGGTGACCAACCGGCGGCCGACGCGCAGGCGCATGGCATCCGGTTGGAGGTGGTTCAGCACACCGAGGCGAAGAAGGGGTTCGTGCTCCTGCCAAGGCGTTGGGTGGTCGAACGCTCCTTCGCGTGGCTGGCGAGGTTCCGGCGGCTGGCCCGCGACTACGAGCGGACGGCCGAAGTCTTGGCCGGTTGGCATTGGGTCGCGTTCGTCGCACTCATGCTTCAACGACTCACACTCCTAACCGGCCCAGGTTCATAATTGGCTCTAG
>PNKC01000244.1 GCA_013822275.1 Anaerolinea sp.
CCAGCCAGGGCCGGCCTGCGGCACTCGGTGCATCATCGCAGCCCGGCCCTGGCTGCCACGCCGCGGCGGTCCGGTTAGCTCCAACGTTAGGCGTCACAAACACAGACCGCTCAGGCCCACGGTTCGGAATGAAATCACACATACTCGCGCAGACCAACCGTCTCACGCTTCGCCAATGGCAGGATAGTGATCGCGCCCCATTTGCAAGCCTCTGCGCCGATCCTGAGGTCATGAAATTCTTCCTCTCCTCCGTCCTAAATCGCGAGAGGGCGAACGAAAAAATAGACAAGTGGAGCGGTCTCATTGCTAAACACGGGTGGGGCTTCTGGGCTGTGGAACTCACCGAGAGCCGGCGGTTTCTCGGTTTTGCTGGGCTACAGGCACTCGAAGACAGCCACCCGTTCGGCCCAGGTGTCGAGATCGGCTGGCGACTAGCCCGCGAGTACTGGGGTCGAGGTTACGCCTCCGAAGCGGCAACACGTGTTCTTGCCTTCGCCTTTGAAATCCTCGAGCTTCCCGAGGTTATCGCCACCACGGCCGTCGGTAATCTCCGGTCAAGTGCGGTCATGGAGAGAATTGGTATGCGCGGCCCTGACACCGTCTTCCGGTTCTTGGATGTACCGAAGGAAAAACCTCTGGGAGATTGTGTCCTGTATCGCGTAAGCCGTGAAGAATGGGGAGCGCGCGGTGACGCCTAACCCCTCGCTCAAGCGGAGCGCCAACGGCAGGCCACCAGGCCCGGGCCGGTGGTACGCGGTACATTTTCACCGGCCCGGGCCTGGCGTCCTGCCGTCGTCGCCCGCTTAGCTCGAACGTTAGGCAGCGCAAATGCAATCACACCTGCTTCCCAGCGCTTCGGTTCCGTCCGCGCACCAGACCGTCGCAGTGCCAGGCACCGCTCAACCTCGGCAGCCACAAAGGCATCGCGCTTCAGCCGGCTTGAATATTCAGTCCTTGGCTGGCGCTTCGCGCCGCTTGAATAGCCAGTTTGTCGGCGGCGCTGCGCGCCGAGAGAACCACGACGTTGCTCGTGCTCGCAATCAGCCCACACGCCTCGGACTCACAGCCACCGTCCGCCCGGCTCAGCTGCCTCGCATGCCCGTGAGCGGCTCCGTCGCCGCTACTCCACAAGAGAGCCAGCCTCGCGCTCCCACCAGGTG
>PNKC01000245.1 GCA_013822275.1 Anaerolinea sp.
CGGAGCCGGGTGGGATACAGTTCGGCCTGGTAAGGGTGGTAGGAAAGAGACAGCAGGATCGAGAACCCCGTGATGAGGACTCCGGTGGTTACGAGGAGGGCCGGCTCTAAGGCCACCGCGAACAGGGGGCCGCAAACCGCGACGCCGACGGCGGCCGCAACGATCAACCACTTCCGCTCGAAGCGTTCCGCGACCGTGACGCTCCAGAACAGGGCCGACAGCGGATAGGCGAAGGCGATGCAGAAGGAGTAAAAGAGGCTCTCCGAGAAGGATTGGCCGTTCGTCGCCAGCAGCGTCGGCAGCCAGTTCGTGAAGCCAAAGAAGCCGATCGTCTGGAAGAAGTTGAAGACCACCAGCATAATGGTGCGCCGGGCATAGGGCGGCTTCCAGATCTCGGCAAGGCTGGCACGGGACGGCGATTCTGGCGTACCCTGACTTGGAGGGGGGAGCGGCCGGCCGGTCTCTCTCTCCGCCTTGACCTCCATCGCCTCGACGATGAGCCGGGCCTCGGGCAGGCGGCCGTGCTGGGTGAGCCAGCGGGGCGACTCCGGCAAGCCTCGTCGGATCCACCAGACGAACAACGCACCGGCCGCGCCGAGGACCACCACGTAGCGCCAGCCCGAGATCCCGAACGGCGACCGCGGTATCAAGACCCACGCCAGGAAGGCCAGTACAGGTACGGCGCAGAATTCGACGAAGTGGTTCAGCGCGAACGCTCGACCGCGCATGTGCTTGGGCACGATCTCGACGATGTATGCATCGATCGTGACGAGTTCCACGCCGAGGCCGATGCCGGCAAGCAGCCGGCACAGATCGACGCCGAGGGCGGTCGACTGGAACGCCAGCAGCGTCGTCGCGGCGCTATAAGCCAGGAGGGCCCATACGAAGACCCTGCGCCGACCGAACCGGTCTGCGACGGATGAGAACCCGATCGCGCCCAGGAACAGTCCGAAGAAAGTGGCGGCGGCGAAAGTCGCCTGGTCGGATTGACCGAGGAACCCCTCGCTAGCGGTGCGGAAGATGCCGTCGCGGACCAGGCCGGGCGGGATGTAGGCGGTTTGGAACAGGTCGTAGAGTTCAAATATCGCCGCCAGCGACACCAACACGACCGGCATCCAGGTACTCCGACAGGCCGGCAGC
>PNKC01000246.1 GCA_013822275.1 Anaerolinea sp.
GGCTCTCTTTCTCGCCGGTTACCTGACGACGGCCATCGCCAGCGAACTGGTGACGGGGCACTTCGTCCATGCGTTCCTCATCACATTTGGACTCGGAGGAGCGTTGTACCTCGCAGCCGTGGCATGGCCCGGCGCGCCGCGGGTCCGCGATCTGAGCGTCGCTGTGACCCTTGCGATCCTCTATGGCATCGTCTGGCATGGAATCCGCGACAGCCTGGCCCGCTTCCGGTCATGGCAACTCGACGGAGCCGACGAGCGGTTTTACGCCCAGTGCCAGATCGGATCGACGGAGATGGCCCGTAAGCAACTCCGCGGCTGGCCGTTCGATCGGCTCGGGCCGCACCGACTCCCCGCGGAGATCCCGCTCAGGGTCTCTGCGGCGGTGGCCTTCCTCATGGGCTGGTGGTACTTCGTGATCGCCGCTCTCCTCACCAGGGACCTGCCGAACGTGCAACTCGCGGGGATGCTCACCCCGCTGCTCCCCCTCGTGCTGGCGCTGGGGATTGTGAGGACCTGCCTGTACGCGTGGGGCTATGCGCCGCCAATCAACCTGTGGGGGCGGATCGCCACCTTTCGATGGATCATTCCCGGCTACGACCTCCCGATCCTGCTGCCCCTGCCTGCGGGGATTGCCCTCCTGGTCGCCGGAGCCAGGGTCATCGTGGAATTCGGACTCTCGCCGCTGCATGCAGTTCCAGTCCTGGTTGCGCTGGAGATCTTCCTGTTCCTGTCGATTCCGCCAGGCCTCGTCCGTTGGCGACTGACAGGGAACCACCGGATCGTCGCCGGCGCGAGCTCGGCGGGGACGGAGCTGCAGCAGACCCCGTAGGCCGCACAGAGCACCTGTCCATCGTTTGTCGCAGGGAAGACTTATCGGCGAGATTCGTACGAGGAAAACTACGGCCGGTCATCGAGCGAAGGAAGCAGGGCCGTCAGTCCGAGACCATAGAAGGTGTACTCGGCGTCGGTTGCTTCGTCCCACATCGCCGCCCGGAAGCCGCCGGTCGGGAACTCGAGCTGACTGCTGAGAAACGCCTCGAGCGCGGGACGCCGGATCAGGTCGTAAAGGCCGAGGTCCAGGCAGGTCAGGACGGCCGTGAAGCTGGACAGACCATCGGCGAACGGGATGCGGCGGTTGGC
>PNKC01000247.1 GCA_013822275.1 Anaerolinea sp.
TAGCCGCCGCTCAGGTTGGGCTGGAAGCCAGGATCGGCGCTGCTTATTCGCGTGCGGGCGCATTGGAGAAGGCGAACCGCGTGTTCCAGGACGTGAGCAGGAAGGCGAACCGGCAAGTGGCCGCGGAAGTGGCGGACCTCCATTTACTCGAGGGTGAAGTGCTGCTTGCCCGGGGCGAAGCGGCGAGGGCAATTGAAGTTCTCTCTGTGCCTGATCAGCCATCGAATCCGCGCCCCCGGCGACTCTGCCTCTACGGCGCAGTTGACCGGAACGGGGACAGCCAGCAAGCGATGGCCGTAATAGGCAGCTCAGGGTGGAACTGGATCGCGGTGGGCGCCGATAGGGGCAGACGCCTCGATCCCCGCCCGCCCATTTCAAGTCACTCCCGCCAGCTTCATCCGCCGCCGGCCGGGTAAACCTTTTGTAGTGACGCGATTTCGGAGTTTTTATTTTCTTTTTTTTCAGTGTGATGGCGGAAACGATGGTTCGGGCCGCGGTTGGAGACGCCTATCTTGGAACTGGCGATGGGGAGTACGCCAATGGATGGGAATCAGACCTAAGGCAGCACAGAAGAAGCCGGCTCGGAAGGCAGCGGCGAAGCCGGAACAGGCGCAGCGGACGCCGGCGGTGAAGAGTCCGGGTGCGACGCGGAAGGAGCGGGCGGCGGCGATTGCGGCAGGCGCGGTCCAAGTGGCGGCGAAGGCGGAACGGCGCGAACTGATCCAGGCGCTCATCAAGATGGCGATGAAGAAGTTGGAAAAGGGGCCGGAGAAGGCGACGGTGACAGATCTGATCCGGCTGTTGTCGCTGGAGAAGGAAATCGGCGAGGAGGGGCCGTCAAAGATCGTTGTGGAATGGATTGATCCCCGGACCGGGGAGCCGTGGAAGCCGACGGAGTAGCCGGTCAGATGGAGGAGAAGCAGGAAGGAAATCCCGTCAAGCATATCCGTTTGCCGTATGAGCCGCTGGGCTCGCAGTGGCGGTTCCACCAGAGCAAGGCGCGTATCAAGGGCTTTTCGGGCCCCATCGGTTCAGGCAAGAGCGCGGCGCTGGTGCATGAGGCATTGAAATGCGCGGCGATGAACCGGGGCAGCACTGGTCTGCTGGGTGCGCCGACGTATGCGATGCTCAGGGACGCGA
>PNKC01000248.1 GCA_013822275.1 Anaerolinea sp.
AGAGACCATCAGTTGCCCCTTCGACTGCGAATACCTGCGTGAAGCCCGCCTCCACGAACGGCTCCCTGCGCTCGACGCCGCCGCCATCCCCCACCCCGAAATCCAACTGACCGACGCGTTCCTCAACCGCAACCAGGAACTCGCCGTCGTCATCGGTCGCCTGCTGCTTGTCGCCGTCATGAACGTCGAAGGCGCCGTTGACGATGACCTGCGCGACACCCTCGATGCCCTCGTCCGCACCTACAAGAGCGCCGTCAACGGCCTCATCTACGAAACGCGCCCCTCGAACATGATCGCCGCGGCCATCCAGGACCGCTTCAACCAGGAACTCGCCCAGTTCCGCCAGCTTGTCGCGGAGCGCCAGAACGGCATCACCATCCCCGACAAGGACCTGCTCGGCGTCCTCGCCTTCTGGCAACGCACCGGACTCCAGCGCAACAACGGCCGCCGCAAAGGCCGCTCCTTCATCGAATCGCTGTTCGTACTCATGCCCTCGCCCGAAGAGCTCCCGCCGGAACAGCCGGGCATCATCACCTCCGCCTGACGCGCCCCCGCCTTCACAAACCCGCCGCCCGGGCCGCACCCGGAGCATCAGGCGCATCAGTGGGCATCAGGGGGGCATCAGGTGACTGGACCCCAATTCTCCTGATTAACAGGGTGACTGGACCCCAATTCCCCTCACATCGCTTGGGCGCTGACGGCGCTTCGGACGCCTGGCCGGGTATCCTGGAGCCGTTTCGTTTTCGGGCCGGGCTTCGCGGGACTCAAGTTCCTGTTCGCTCCCGCTTGAAACTGCGCGATAAATTGTTCATCCGCCAAGGCGTAGCCTCGCTGAGAGGAGCTGCGAAAACGGCGGATCCACGGCTCGTCAGCGAGACTCGTGGCCAGCACCAAGTTCCACTGCGCGGGCGTGTACAACTCGCTCCATAACCGCAGGTCGAGTTCCCGCGCGGGATCCAGACCCACCAAATGGACACCCGCACTGGACCAGGGCCAGTCCTCGGCCCGCTGGACCAGGGCAGCCCTCAGCGGGTTCTTCTCGATGTACGCCATGGCCCGGAACGTATGGGTGTGGTCCATCACGCAGGAGTAAAACCGCTCCTGCCACAGATGGCCGCAGCGCTCGCGGCGGACGTTCGA
>PNKC01000249.1 GCA_013822275.1 Anaerolinea sp.
GGAGCTAGAAAAGCAACTTGCGACCCGACTGCCATTCTTACATTAGCCGCCCTGCAAAGAACCCAAGTATCTCCTCCCTAGCCGCTACCGTCGGTTCCCCCGCCTTGTCCACCAGATGCACTGTCACCACGCTATGTGCGAAGGGGACGTGTGTCTGGAAGAAGGGTGGGGCGTCGGCGAAGTTGGCGGCGGAGTCGGGTAGTACGCGGGCCTTGAAGCGGGGGCCGAGGGCCTGTTCGTAGGCGGCGAAGCGTTGGGCCTGGCAGAACTTGTCGCCGGCGAAGCGGTAGGCGAGGACGTCGAGGTTTTCCTTGTCGAGGCGGGCTTTGACGGCGGCGAGGTCTTCCGGGGAAATTTCGAGGCCGGCCGGATCGTTGAGCGGTAGCGCGGGCTGGCAGAGAACGGGTGCGAGCATCGCGGGTTCGAGCATCATCGAGAGGGCGAAGTTGCCGGTGAAGCACATGCCGATGGCGCCGACGCCCTTGCCGCCGCATTCGGCGTGGGCTTGCCGGGCGAGCTGGCGCAGCCAGTGGGTGACGGGGCTGCTCTGCCCGGCGGCCAGGGCACGGAATTCGGCGCTGACGCAGGCCTTGCGGAAGACGGCGGCGCCTTCGTCGGCGGAAACAATTGCGCCGTCGCGGCCGAACAGCGAGGGCAGGTAGACGGTGAAGCCGGCGTCGCGCACCCAGCGGGCAAAGCGGGCGACGTGAGGGCCGATGCCCGGAATTTCGGCCATGACGATGACGGCCGGGCCGTTGCCGGCAACGTAGACGTTCTTGCTCTGGCCGTCGAAGGCGATTTGGCGGCGCAGGAAGTCGTTCAGCGGGTCGTCGTGCAGCAGGTTCTGGTCGGGCATGGGGTTCTCCTTGGTTGTTCGGGCTGGCCGGGTTCAGACGACCTTGAGCAAGCGTGACTGGAAGGGGGCGGGCATGGCGCCGGTTTGTATCCATTGCAGCGCCGCCGGCCACAGCGAGTCGGCAAACTTGCTGTTGAAGTAGGCGAAGTGACCGATCTGGCTGACGCCGATGTCGGTGGGGGCAAGGTGCAGGTGGTGGCGCCGGGCGTGTTTGTAGAGACCGAGCAAACGGCGGATGGCGGCCGGGGTGCCCCAGTCGTCGTCGGCGAGGCTGATGGCCAGGG
>PNKC01000250.1 GCA_013822275.1 Anaerolinea sp.
CTGAACGCGGAAATCCATCTACTGTTCGCGGACCTGAATCTTCAGGCTCCTCTGCTCGATCCTTCCACCGGTCGTGGTGATCTGGTTGGTGACGAGGTAGTCGGTTCCCGAAGTGCCGCCGGACAGCCAGATGGTCGCCCCGGTTGTGGTGTTGGACTCGGCGTAACTCGTGATGCCGTCCGGGAGCGTCCAGGTTGAAGTGGTGATGGTGTCGGTGTCCAGCCACGCGCTCCAGTCGAAGCCGTAGTCCTTGCGGGCCTCCGGATCTTTGTTGAATGCCTGAATCATGCCACCCTGATGACCCTCGTTTCATGTGCAACGTCGACCAACCGATCCTCGGCGGAGACGGTCACGTTCCTGTTCTCGGCATCCGGTATGGAGATCCGTTCCTCGGTCCTGATCGCGACGAAGCGATTCTCGGCGGCGACCCGAATCGTGTTTGCCCCCGACGACACGAAGACAATAACGGTGGGAGATCCGACGGAACCCGTAGCCGATGCGCCGGTCGCTCCGGTGGCAATTCCCAGTGAGAGGCCGGACGTGAAGCCGCTTCCCGCTACTCCCGAAGGCATCCCACCCGGCTCAGCCGCAATCGCTCCGGTCTGGCCCGCCGCCTGCGCACCGGTTGCCGCGGTGGCGAGCTGAGAAGTGGCGGCTCCGATCCGCCCCGTACCGCTCACGCCGATAGGTGAGGTGACTTCCTGAAGCGACGGCGAGCCTGCGGAACCCGAGGCCGCCACGCCGGTTTGCCCGGCATCGATCTTGATGCCCGTCGCCCCGGCTTGCCCCGTACCCGAAACACCGGAGGGATTGGCCGTGGCGCTCTCTCCCCCCGCGTCAGCGCCGGCCGCCCCGGCTTGGCCGGTGGCCGATACCCCTGCGATTGCGGGTGCAACCATGAGGGTGCCCGAACCGGTGCCGCCCGTGCCCCCCACGCCGGTCGGCCCTCCGGCCTGGGTGGTGAATACGCCTCCCACGGCCCCGGCAGCGCTTGCGCCGGTGGGCGATTCGTTCAAACTCGGTGTGCAGGAACCCGCGCCGCCCGTCGCGGAGACGCCGCTTGTCGAGACGTTCGCACCGCCGCTTTCCATCGGGCTACCCGCCGAACCCGTGGCGGACGCCCCGGTGACGGTTGCGGCA
>PNKC01000251.1 GCA_013822275.1 Anaerolinea sp.
CGGGTGAGCCGTCGGCGGCGAGGAGTTTGTCGACTTGGGCGCGGAGATGGGGATCGGATCCGCAGGCGAGGTCAAGGAAGGCGGGGCGTTCGGGTGCGGGCCGTTCGAGGGCGTCGGCGACGAGTTCTTTGATGCGGGCCCATTCGGCGGGGGTCATGGGGGATCGCCTCCGGCAACGCGGTTGCGGAGCCAGAGCAGGGCGACGCTCCAGTCCCGTTTGACGGTTCGTTCGGAGATGCCGAGTTGGGCGGCGGCCTCTTCGACGGTGAGTCCGCCGAAGTAGCGCAACTCGACGATTTCGGCCTGCTGGGGGTCGAGGGATCTCAGGCGATGGAGGGCTTCATCGACGGCGAGGATTTCGGCGGAACGGGCGGGGTCGAAGCCGCCGGCGAGGGCGTCGAGATCGACTTTGGCGGGGGTGCCGCCGCGTTTGGCGGCGCAATGCTGGCGGGCGTAATCGACGAGGATGCGGCGCATCTGTCGGGCGGCGACGGCGATGAAGTGGGCGCGGTCCTGCCAGTCGGCCCAATCCTGTCCGGCGAGACGGAGATAGGCCTCGTGGACGACGGCGGTGGGTTGGAGGGTGTGGCCGGGGCGTTCGCCCCGCATGTAGTGGCCGGCGAGGCGGCGGAGTTCACCGTAAACGAGGGGCATGAGGCGGCCGAAGGCCTCCGGGTTGCCCCGGCGGAGGCTGGCGAGCAGCAGGGTGACTTCTCCTTCAGCCATCGCCTCTGCACCTCACGAAGTGTGGCCCGCGTTTTCACCGCTTCCCGCATTGGGGGCGAGGTGAACGATGCGACCCACTCCCACGATGCTGATACTGGCGGCCGTGCTGGCAATGAGCGCGAACGCTGAAATGGTTCTTACAGTGCGAGTTTACGACTACACGCAGGTTTCAGGCAAGACAATCCGAAAAGCCGAAGAGGTGGCGCGGCGGATTTATGAGAAGGCCGGGGTGGAGACGGAATGGATCCACTGTCCGGCGGTGCCGGGGGAGGTGGGGCGATTCCCGGAGTGCCGGAAGCCGATGTCGGGGACGGACGTGATTCTGCACATTCTTCCGGAGGCGATGGGAGCGCGGGGGTTGAGCCGGGAAGCGTTCGGGTATGCGCTGCCGGACGCCGGGGATTTGCCGGCGCG
>PNKC01000252.1 GCA_013822275.1 Anaerolinea sp.
CCCATCGATTTCCAGCCGCCGGGCGGGGGTACCGGCTACTATCGCGTGCCCACGCTGGCGGGGATTTGGGCGACGGCGCCGTTCTTCCACAACAACGGGCTGGGCCTCTACAACGCCGACCCGAGCGTCGAGGGCCGCATGGCGGCTTTCAACGACGCCATTGAAAAGCTGTTCTGGCCGGAGAAACGCCTGGGCGCGCGGTCGGTGATGCTGACCACGGAGGACACGGAATTGCCGCTCGAAAGCGGTTACCGGCTCAGGATCCGGCAGAACACGCCCGTGAAGCTCATCGCCAACATCAACGCGCCGCAACTGCAACTGCTGAGGAACGACACGTTCTTCTCTCGCTTTATCGGCTGGCTGATCGGGAGGGGGCGGCTGTACAACACACTGCTACGGCGCAATCTTGTACCCGATTTCGTCGAAGACCGCGGCCACACCTTTGCCGCCGCCCTGAGCGATGAGGACAAGCGCGCCCTCATCGAGTACATCAAAACGTTCTGATCCGCCGACGGAGGCGCCCATGTCCGACATCATCTTCGAGCCGCTGCAGTTTCGCAATCTGACGGTGAAGAACCGGGTCTTCCGCTCAAACATGTCCGGCCGTTTCGACAACTACGACGGCTCGGGCAATCCCGCGCGCATCAACTGGGAGACGCGCTTCGCCCGCGGCGGCGCCGGCGCCATCATCAGTTCCTTCGTCCCCGTGCACGGCCGCGGCCGCATCATGCCGAACTACGCGATGCTCGATGCCGACGACAAGATCGCGTTCTGGCGCGAGGTGGGACGGCGCGTGCGCGAGTTCGACTGCCGCTTCATTCTGCAACTCAGCCATGGCGGACGCCAGCGCGACATCGCCGGAGTCGAATTCCCCGAAAGCTGGAGTTCCACGCCGAAGCCCGATCCCCTGCACGGGTTCGAGGCCCGCGCCATGACGGAACTCGAGATCAGCCAGGTGGTCCAGCAGTTCGGCCAGGCCGCGCAACGCGCGCAGGAGGCCGGGCTTGATGGAATTGAACTTCACGGGGCCAACGGCTACCTGATCACACAGTTCCTCAGTTCCGCGATCAACGACCGGAAGGACGGCTACGGCGGCCCGCTGGAGAACCG
>PNKC01000253.1 GCA_013822275.1 Anaerolinea sp.
CACCTGGAGCAGGTGGTTCTGAATCATGTCGCGCAGCGCGCCCGCTTCCTGGTAGTAGGCGCCGCGGCCTTCCACGCCAATCGACTCGGCGGCCGTGATCTGCACGTGCCGCACATACCGGCGGTTCCACAGCGGCTCGAAGATGCCGTTGCCGAAACGGAAAGCCAGAATGTTTTGCACGGTCTCCTTGCCGAGGTAATGATCGATGCGGTAGATGTCCTCCTCCGCGAACACGCGGCGCAATTCGACGTTCAGCGCGGCGGCGCTGGGGCTGTCATGGCCGAACGGCTTTTCGACGATCAGGCGGCGCCAGCCCTCCGGGCGCGGCGCCCGCGCCAGGCCCGCGGAGCCGAGCCCCGCGGCGGCCGGCGCGTAGTGGCTGGGCTGCGTGGAGAGGTAGAACAGCGCGTTGCCCGCGGTCTGGCGGGCCTGCTCCAATTCTTCCAGCTTTTGTTTCAAACGCGAATATAGATCCGTGTCGTTGACGTCGCCGCTGAGATAGAACAGTCCGCGCTCGAAATCCCGCCAGAGAGTGGCGTCGAAGGGGCTCTGCTCGAGAAACTCCTCGACGGCCGCCCGCATCCTTTCGCGAAACGCCTCGTCGCTCATCCGTGTGCGCGCGACCCCCACCACGGCAAAGCCGGCGGGCAGGCGGCGCTCGTAGGCGAGGCGGAACAACGCGGGCAGGAGCTTGCGCCGCGTCAGGTCGCCGGTGGCGCCGAAGATCACCACGGCGGCCGGGTCCACGGGCAGGTCGTAGCGCAAGGGGTCGGCCAGGTTTGCCTCCGGGGGCATGTCCGATAAGGTAGCATGCCCGCGCGGCCGTCCACCTATTGCGCGCGGCGGGTGAGAACGGGTATCCTGTGAGTTCCTACCATCGCTGCGGCAGTGGTCCTTGAACCTGGGGGTCCGGATGCGCCGCAACAACTGGTCAGATCACTGATATCTGTTTGTCACTCAAAGTCCCGTATGCCCAAAAGTAAGAAAGTCCTCGCGGCCGTAGAGGATCTGTTTTTCGTCGTGAAGATCAACGACCTCGCCCGGCGCGCCGGACTGGAAGTAGAGTTCCTCAAGAGCGAGGACGACGTCCTGGCCCAAACCGAGCAGCAG
>PNKC01000254.1 GCA_013822275.1 Anaerolinea sp.
CCGCCAGGCCGGAATGTCCTCGGCACGGAAAGGCCCGTCCGGCCGGCTATGAAATGCCGGTCCGGACCGGAAGCCGCGGAATGCCGCCACCGCCGAAGGCCCGTCCGAACGCCCGTTGAAGGCATAGATCCCCGCCCGCTGCGACGGCGGCAACCCGGTGACCTCCACCGGCGGGGCGAACGGAGTCCAATCGAAACCGTTAGCGCTGAGGAACGCCTGATAGCGCGCGCCATCCCGCCGCAGCGACAATAACCGCGGCCGTCCTGACTGCCCCAACCGGTCCACCAAGAAGTGGCTCTGGTGCTGATTGGGAACCGCGTTCACCTCAAAGCTCTGCTCCAGCATCGCCCGGTCCTTGAAGTGTTGCCCGAATCTCACAAAGTGATCCACGCCGCCAAACGCCATCACGCCCGCCTGTTGCGTCGCGTGCTCCGGCGTGAAGGTCAGCTCCACTATTGCGTCCTCTCCGGGCATCAACTCGGGTCCGAGGCGTACTGCGTCCGACGCCACATCCAGGGGATCTCCGCGCAGGTCGCCGCGCTGAGTCCGGATCACGATCGCCGTGGGAGACTCCCCGCTGCCGGCAGTCAGGGCCGGCGCCCAACGGGACCCCAGCCACGTCCCCGCGGCCAGGAACGCCAGCGCCGCCACGGCCAGCAACCAACCGGAACGCCGGCCGCGCACCGCGGCTGCAACGCCCGAAGCAGCGGGCACGGTCTTCTGTTCCGGCGCTGCCTCCTCTACCGCCCGGTGACGGAACCTGGGAATGTAGGACCGCCGCGGCAGGCTGATCACCACCGGTTCCGCCGCGCCTTCGCCCTCGAAGTACTCCTCCAGCTTGCTCCTCACCTGGCTTGCCAGCTTGCGCACCGAGGCGTCGTCAAGCGGATTGAAGTCCTCGTGCCGGTTGAGCACTTGCTCGGCGATCTCGTACTGGTCGATTTCCGTCCGGCCCTCGAGTGCCGCCTGCCCCGCGAATTGCAGGAACGCGCTCATGCGCCGCGACCCGGCAAACGCTTCGCTATCGATCACGCGATGCAAAGCCGCGCGGAACACTTCCGCCTCCGGTTTGCTTATCGCTAGAGACGTGGCGTCCGGTTCGTGTTTGTC
>PNKC01000255.1 GCA_013822275.1 Anaerolinea sp.
ATCACGAACAACTCGTCGCGGTCGGGGACCGGGGCTCCAAAGAAGTACGTCCCCGAGAGAGGGGGGGCGAAGACATCCTCGACAGTCCGGCCTCCGATCCGCCACAGCCGCCGCCCGGTCTGGAGGTCGTAGGCGACAAGGGAGTTGGTCTTCCAGTCGCGGCCGAGGGGATCGACCACGTCTTCCTGCTGCCAGTAGCCGTAGATGTTCTGCGGCATGACGGCCAGGTCTTCGAGGACGAACAGCCTCTGGCCATCGCTGCTGATCGAGCCGTAGACCCCGTCACGGAGGATCACGGAGGCAAGCGGATGCTGCTCGGGATTGTTCCCGTCATAGGGCTGGCTGATGAATCCCTGCACTCCGGCCCGCCCCTGGACGCGGCGGATCGGCTCTCCGGCAACGAGCCGCTCGGGAGCCATGTCGTTCTCGATCCGCCACGATTCCTCGCCGGACTCGGCGTCGTAGACCGCCACCCCGAACAGCGTGCGAACCGCCACTTTGCCGGCGGTCGCAATCGGGAACAGGGCAGGAAGGGCCGCTTTCTTATTCTCGACAAGGTCGAGCAGCAGGGAATTGAGCTGCTCTTCGACTGCGTATCGGCGAACGAGCGCTTGCTCCCAACGGGGAAAGAGAAGCGGGGCATTCGCCCGAAAACCGCCACCGTGTGCCGGATCGCCGTAGGGCATCCGCGTCTCGGAGGCGAGCTGCGGACGGGAGGGGACCTGAGGCGCGAGTGAGTCGAGCCAGGCCTTTGGTGAAAGATTCGCGGCCCCGTCTGGAGTCGCCGGCTTCGTGATCGAGACCTGAACGAACGGCGAGAGATCGTCGATGCCGCGCAGGACCGACTCGGCGGCCGAGCGGTCTCCGGCGAACAGGAACCGCCGGGCAGCCGTCACCCGCCAGGCGGGCTCGGCGGTCAGCGGAGCCTTCACCGCGAGGAGCCGCCGCACCCAGTGGGCAGCCCCGGCGAATTCTCCCTGATCTTCGAGAACCGCGGCGATGTCGTTGCCGGCCAGCATCCCCGCATCGCTCGGAAAATAGCGACTCGCCACGGTCACGAGCTGCGCAAAATCCCCGGACTCTTTCGCCGCGTCTCGAGCGGTACGGGCC
>PNKC01000256.1 GCA_013822275.1 Anaerolinea sp.
GATCTGTTTCGACGGTATCGCCGCAGAGTTAAACCGCCGCCGTCTGAGAGATCGGAACGCACGCCTCCTCGACCCCGGGGAGGCGGCGAAGACGCCGCGTCTGGCCAAGGCCGCTTTCGGCTGGCTGGAACGGCTGCCGTCAGACATGGCGGCCGACGGGACACGAATGAAGCGAGCGCTGCGTGCGCTCCACGAGATCATCGGGAACGACAGGGAATTCGTCGTCCGCGTCGAGCGGATCGCCAGCCTCATGAAGGCCAGCGATGAAACCACTCGACGGGGACTGCGGGACTTGGAGGAAGCGTGCGTGGTGGCAGTCGTCCGCCGCGAGCGCGAACGCCGGACGGGCGGCCAGGGTCCCAGTCAATACATGATCGTCTGGCCCACAGTCGTGGACCTCGCACGGTCGCAGGGTTTCCAACGATCCCTGTTTCCCGATGATGGGGAGCCGGATGCCTCGACCTGGAATGGTCGATCGGACAAGTCGTCCGAGGGGCTATCCGAAGTGGCCCCCTGTGGGGAGGCGCCTACCCATGATGGGGAGGCGCCTACCCACCGTGGGGAGGCGCCTACCCACCGTGGGGAGGCGCACACTCTAGACCGCGCACGCGAAATCCCCTTTCGGAATCCAGATTCGAAATACCCTCCCTCTCCCCCTAGCCCCTCAAGTCGCAGGAGCCAGGAGGGGGCGGAGGCGGCGGATCTGGTCGAATGGGTTCCGATTCGAAAGCGGCTCGCCGCGTACGGCATGGGCAACCCCCGCGACTTCATCAACGTCGGCGCGGCCCGCGGCTGGACCCCCGACCAGGTGACCGCGCTCCTCGACTGCTGCGAGCGGCTCGTCGTCGGGGCGGTCCAGGCGCACCCCCCCGGCCGACTCTGGTGGCAGATCCGCCAGGGGGAACCGGGGAGCGAGATCTCGATGCCCCCGGTGGAGCTCTACCGCCGGGCGGCCCGCGAACGGGAGATGGCCCTCGACGTCAAGCGGCGCGCGGCCAAGGCGGCCCCGGCCGCGGCGGAGGAGGAGAAGCCGGGCGAGCCGCTCGACGAGCTCGGCCTCGAGCAGCTCGCCGAGCTGGTGGAGCTGGTCCCCGAGGCGCTGCGGCGGAT
>PNKC01000257.1 GCA_013822275.1 Anaerolinea sp.
GGAATACAACATCGCCGTCGAGGCGCTGAACCGCCCTCCGGACTTCGACCAGAAAAAGGACTCCATCGTGCGGGTCGAGGCGCACCGGCTCAGAAAGCGCCTCAAGGACTACTACCTGTCCGAAGGAGCTGGGCGGAATCTCAGAATCGAGATCCCTTCGGGTTCCTATGCGCCGGTCTTTGTACGAAACCGCGAGCCGGAGCCGGTTCCCGCGCCGGCGCCTGCCTTGCCGGGGCGGCCAACGGTTTGGTGGCCTTCATTGGCTGCCATTGCCGCCGTGGCGATGGTGCTGGCCGGTCTGGCGGCCTGGCAAGGCCGAAACTCCGCCCCGGCTGCCGCCCCTGGCGTTGAGCAAAGCGCCGCGCCCGCCACGCTGTCCGAAGTCCGCATCCGTTGCGGGGCGGCCACGCCGTTCACCGATCTGCGCGGCAACGTCTGGATTTCAGACCACTTTTATGAGGGTGGCCGCGCGGTACAGCGGCGCGTCGAAGAGGTCCAAGGGGTGCTGGGTCCCGAG
This sequence comes from Anaerolinea sp., assembly GCA_013822275.1. Lineage (GTDB taxonomy): Bacteria > Chloroflexota > Dehalococcoidia > Tepidiformales > Tepidiformaceae > PNKC01. Next base: position 518 of record PNKC01000257.1, read on the forward strand.
CTGTTCTCCGGCTATCGGATCGGCTCCTTCCGCTATGCAATCCCGCTCAAACCCGGCGTCTACGAGTTGACGCTCTACTTTTCCGAGCCATCGGTCAACGCCGTGACGGACCGCCTGTTCGACGTCCGCGTCAACGGCGCCGGTATCCTGACCGAGTTCGACATTCTCGCCGAGGCCGGCGCCACCGATGCCGCACTCGTGAAGACCTGGAGGGACATTGAGCCCGGCGAGGATGGCATCCTCCGCCTCGAATTCGCCGACCGCAGAGCGGGCGCGCTGCTGAATGCCATCATGCTGACGCCGGGCGCTCCCGGGCGGCTCCGTCCCATTCGCCTGGCAGCCCGCGAGCAGCCCTATACCGACAGTGCGGGCAGGCTCTTCATGGAAGACCAGCACTTCTTCAGCGGCAAGCTCGCGAAGCGCATCGAAGGCATCAGCGGAACCGACGATCCGGAGCTCTATCGTGGTGAGCGGTTCGGCCACTTCAGCTACGTCATCCCCGTACCGCCGGATTCCACCTATACCGCGGTAATGCACTTCGCCGAAACCTGGTTTGGAGGAACTGGCGGCGGAGGGCCGGGTTCGCGCACGTT
>PNKC01000258.1 GCA_013822275.1 Anaerolinea sp.
CGGGCATCACCATGTTATTGCCGCCGCCAAGCTGGAAGGACCAGTTGCCCTTCGAGTTGGTATAAGCCATCGGCCTCGGGATGCCATTGCAGATCATTTCTATCGTGGCCGGATCGGGCGGCGGCGTGCCTTCAGTGGTCAGCACTTTTCCGGAGAGGAAGATGGGACGCACCATTTCCATCTGAGGCATGCGGTCCTGGCCGGGCATGGGGAAAGTCGGCTGCTGCTGGCCCTGACCGGGGGTTGGTGAAGGCGTCGGGGTGCGGGTACCCGCTCCCGGCGAAGGTGCGGTCCCGCCGCCGCCGCCGCCGCCGCCGGCCGGCGGCGCAGGAGCCGGTTCCTGAAACGCATTGGTTGGCAGACTGAGCGCCATCGCGAGTGCGAGGACGAAAAGCGGACTGCTCAGACTTCTCAGACTCATGAGTCTCTCCCCTCAGAGGATTCGACACCGCTTGAGTTACGGGCATTATGACATAAGTAGTCAGAAAGAGCACTCCCCCTTGGAGATAAGATAGGGGAGTCAGGAGATACGCCATGAAGCGCACCCTTTTCTCCGTTATCGTCGCCGCGAGCCTGATTTTGGGCGGCTGTTCGTCGACCTCGCCCACGGCCAGGAAGTCAAAGGCGCCTCCGCCGCCTCCTGAACTGGTGGGTGGACAGTCGGCCGCGTACATGATGTTCCAGGCCGCCCGGCAGTGGTCCCAGGACGTGCAGATGTACAGCATGGAGAGCATCGATCTCGATAGCCTGCGCGGCAAGCAGGGCAAATTCGCCGCCTGGCGGGCGAGCTTTGTCTCCCCGAGCCGGGGCCGGATCAAGACTTACGCATACAGCGTGATCGATGCTCAGGGCATCCGCAGCGGGGTCTCACACGAGCCGGACCAGCCCTTCATGACGCGGCCGCAGCAGACGCCGTTCTATATCCAGGCCATTAAGACCGACTCGCCGGAGGCCCTGGAGGCCGCCCTCACCGACAAGCAGATCAAGGACATGGCGGACAAGAACCCCGATTCGCCCCTCTTCTTCCAGATTGAAGCGACGGCGCAGTCGCAGATGTCGCCGGCATGGCGCGTGGTCTGGGGTCCGACGATCGCGCAGAGTACGGGCTCA
>PNKC01000259.1 GCA_013822275.1 Anaerolinea sp.
GCCGGCGTCTTCACGAGCTGGGTTTCGCCATCGAGCGGAAACGTCACCGAGCGAATGATCAATCAGGCGGATCCCGCCCAGGCGGCGCAGGACCTTTACCTGTCGCTGCTGACCCGCAATCCGACCCCGGACGAGACGCAGGACGTGACGACCTACCTCGCCGCGCGGACGGCAGACAAAGCGGTGGCCGTCCAGGAACTGGCATGGGCCATCCTGACGTCCGCCGAGTTCCGATTCGGACACTGAAAGTCAGGGATCAGGTGCGAGGTGCCAGGTTTCAGTGACCAAGCCCGCCACCTCCGAATCCCGTCCCCCTGACAGATAGAACCTGACACCTTCCTCCTCGCCCCGGTGACCGCATGAAAGCTCACTACGCCTGTCAGTCCGATGAGCATCGGCTGGCCCGTCGGCAGTTCCTCGGACAGGTCGCTGCCGGGACGTCGGCCGTTGTCGGGGGGCTCGGGATCCTGGCCCGGCCCGCTGCCGCCGAGCAGCTCGCGAAGGCGCAGAAGCGGATTCTCGTCGTGAACATGCATGGCGGACTCAGCCAGCTTGAGAGCTGGGATCCGAAGCCGGGGACCGACACCGGCGGACCATTCCGGGCGATCGCCACCTCCGTGCCAGGGATCCACATCAGCGAGTTGCTGCCGCTGACCGCGCAGCAGATGCATCACATGTGCCTGATCCGCGGCGTCAACACGAGCGAAGACGACCACGGCAAGGGGGCCTACATGATGATGACCGGCCGCCGCCAGACGCCGGCGTCCGACTTCCCGCAGCTCGGCGCCGTCGCCGCCAAGGCTCTTTGTCCCGAAACGAGTTCGCTTCCCGGCCACATCGTCGTCACCCCCGGCGGCGGAGGCGGTCGCGGAAACGAATCCGCCTACCTCGGTCCGAAGTATTCGAGTATCGCGATGGGGAACGGCAACCCACCGCAGAACACGACCCGGCCCGCCCAGATCACCGATCAGATGGACGCCGCCCGCAACGATTTCCGGCGGAAGGTCAACGACCGGTTCCTGAGCCGTCGCCGCTCGGCGGTGACAGACGCCTATACCTACTCCTACGAGCAGGCCCAGCAGCTCATGGCGCAGCGGGAGGTGTTTGACG
>PNKC01000260.1 GCA_013822275.1 Anaerolinea sp.
TCCGGGGCTTGGCGTCTCCTATTCGCCCACCGCCGGCACCACCGTCTTCGGCGGAGTCCACCGCGGGTTTTCGCCGCCCCGCGCCGAGGACATCATCAGCAACACCACGGGCGGGACGGTGGAACTCGATCCCGAAATGAGTTGGAACTACGAACTCGGCGTCAGGACACGCGTTGACCGCCGCGCTTCGCTTGAGGCCACCATCTTCCGTCTCGATTTCCAGAACCAGATCGTCCCCGCCAGCGTCGCCGGCGGAATCGGCGCCACCCTGACGAGCGCGGGACGCACGACGCACCAGGGGGCCGAGTTTGCCGGCCGGACTGATTTCCGCGGCGTGTTCGGCTCCCGCCACAGTCTCTGGCTCCGCGGCGCCTACACCTTCATTCCCGTCTCGGAGTTTGCCGGACAGCGGTTTAGCAGTATCGGCGGCTTTGGCGGCGTCCTGGTCACCGGCAACCGGCTGCCCTACGCCCCGCGCAACCTGCTGAATTCCATGCTCGGCTACTCGCACTCCTCCGGCGTGAACGCGATGGTGGAGGGCGTCTATTCCGGCGGGCAGTTCGGCGACGACCTGAACACCATCAACCCCACCGCGGACGGGCAGCGCGGAGGCATCCCGAGCAATTTCGTCTGGAACGCGACGTTCAACTATCCGGTGGAGCAGTGGCGCACGACGTTCTTCGTCACCGCGAAGAACATTGGCGACCGCATCTATATCGTGGACCGCACACGGGGCATGCTGCCCGGCATGCCCCGGCTGATTCAGGCAGGCATCCGGTTCAGCTTCTAGGAGGAAGCCGGACTTTCAGGCCGCCTCCGGGGCCGGCGCGCCGCCGGTATAATGTGCCTGATCTTCAAGGTTGTGGATTCCCGGGAGGTCCAATTGACTGGTTACGTACTGCTCGCCGTCATGCTGGCGCAACAGTTCGGCGCGCCGGAGGGCCCGGATGGGCTGGTGTACAACAAGGACTGGCCCACGCAGCGCCTGGCCACCAAGCGCCAGGGCAAATGGGATGCCTGGAAGATGCATGCCCGTCCCGGCAACGGCGGGCAGCCCGTGCCGCTCAGCCCCGCCGAGGCGGCCCAGGTGGAGGCGCAACTGAAGTCCAT
>PNKC01000261.1 GCA_013822275.1 Anaerolinea sp.
CGAGTGGGAGGCTACGGCAGCTTGCGGCAAGTCATGTTGGCCCGGCTCTCGGAACAGGGGCGCGTCATGGGCAAGCCTTGGCCGCTTGCCGGGGTCCCAGGCGCGGTAGAGCGATTTTCGTGGGCGGGCGATGAAGACGAGATCCTTTACTCCACTGCGTATGCGGCGGCGGCAGCCACTTCGGGGTTCTGGACGATCCGGACGGACCGCCGCGGCCTGCCTAAACTGCTTTTGCCGGTGCCGGGCGTTCACTTTCTGGAGGGAAGGCTTTCGCGGGACCGGAAGAGGCTGGCGTTCTGGGCGATTCAAACGGCCCCCACGGGCTACTGGCGGGTGAATCTGGGGGCGGGCGCGGCGAGGGAGAGTCCCGCGTTGGAGATACCCGCTTCCGGCGGCCTGAACCTGAACGTCGCGCTGGCGCCGGACGGCCAGCGGTTCGCCTATGCTTCCAACCGGGGCGGCGGGCGGGAAATCTGGGTATCGCGCATCGATGGAAGCGCGCCGCGCCGGATCACCGATGCGCAAGGAGAGAAGTGCGGCTCGCCGCGCTGGTCCCCGGACGGGGAACGCATCGCCTATGACGCGACCAGCGGAGGCGGCCTGGATATCTTTGTGGCCAGGAACGGCGAAGCGCCGGTCCGTCTGACGGCCCACCCCGCGGAGGACTTCAATCCAAGCTGGTCCAGCGACGGACGGTGGCTGTATTTCACATCCCTCCGCACGGGCGGGTACCAGATCTGGAAACTGCCCGCGGCGGGAGGACCGGAACAGCAACTGACCGTGCGCGGGGGATTCGGCGGCGTGGAGTCGCCGGATGGCCGGTATTTCTACTACACGACGGCGTACAGCGGGGGAGAATTGCGGCGCGTGCCGGCCCGGGGCGGACCGGAGGAGATGGTCCATCCCCGGATTCGAGAGGTTCACGACCTGAGAGCGAGCGCGCGGGCGCTGTATTTCCTGGAGCCCTGCGCGCGGTGCGACGGGCGGGAGGCGCCGTACGTGCTGCTGCGCTACCCGTTTCCCAGCGGGCCCGTGGAGCCGGCGGCGCGGTTCGGGGTTCGCGTCAGGATGGGCTTTGAC
>PNKC01000262.1 GCA_013822275.1 Anaerolinea sp.
ACCGGCAGCTCTGCGCTCAAAGAGAGCTATTTCGGCGACAGCGCCGGCACGGCCGAAGGCGGCAATAGCCTCAACCAACTCCGCGCGAGGAAGAACGACTCGCTGCCCGTGCAGGGCACCGTGGACGCCGCCAGCACGACTGTGGCCGTCGCTGGCCTCATCACCCCGCCCGCTCGCCAAGGCCGTTACTGGGCGGCCGAACTCCCCGTCGACAACTCCAGCGGTCCATGGGCCGGCACTGTCAATGTTTATGCCGCCAAGCCCGGTGGCGGCACGTCCGGCGCGGACCTGATCCGCACTGAGCCCGCCCGCGCCGCGCAGTTGGCGAAAGCACTCCAAGTCTTCACCTACGACGACGACGGCAACCTCTCCGGCGACGGCCTCTGGGACTACCAATACGACGCTGAGAACCGGCTCGTCCGCATGGCCACCACGAGTGTCGCCGCCACGGCCGGTTATCCGAACAAGGTGATGCAGTTCCGCTACGACTACATGGGCCGCCGCATCATGAAACGCGACGACACTGCCTCCGGCAGCGAACGTCGCTATCTCTACGCCGGCTGGAATGTCATTGCGGAGACGGACGCCAGTTTAGCGGTCAAGCGCACATTCACTTGGGGCTTGGATCTCGTCGGCAGCCTGACCGCCAGCGGCGGAGTAGGAGCCCTCGTGCAGATTCGCGATTGGGTGCAGCAAAAGACCCTCCTGCCCACCTATGACGGCAACGGCAATGTCGCCTCGCTGGTCAACGACGACGGCACACTCGCGGCCATCTACGAATACGACCCCTCCGGACAGCTCCTGCGCTGCGAAGGCAGCTATGCCAAGGACAACCCGTTCCGCTTTTCCACCAAGTGGCAGGACGAGGAAACCGGCTTGGTCTACTACGGCCATCGCTACTACTCACCCTCCATGGGCCGCTTCATCAACCGCGACCCCATCGCCGAAGCCGGCGGCCTCAACCTCTACGGCTTCTGCGGCAATGACGGCATCAATCGCTGGGATTATCTGGGGCAGAGTTGGTTTAGCAAAACATGGAAGAAGCTCAAAACGTGGATCTACAAGCATCCTATCGCCGCC
>PNKC01000263.1 GCA_013822275.1 Anaerolinea sp.
GACTACACGAAAGCCCAATTCGAGCGCATGGTGCAGAGCATCGGCGGGGCCATCCCGATGCAGTTCGCCTCGAACCGGCGCGGGTTCGTGGAGACGCTGGGCTTGACGCTGCGCCTGGAGGAAGAGGCGCGCAAGATGGGGCTCGATAAGCGCGAGCCCTACGCGACGCAGCTTGCCTACAACACCATGATCTTCCTGGCGCAAACGGTGCTGAATGAGAAGAACAAGGAAGCGAAGATTTTCCCTGAGCAGCAGAAGGCGCATTACGAGAAGAACAAGCGCGACTATTCGAGTGCGAAGGTGAAGGTGCTGTACCTGACGTTCACGAACTCAGCCATGCCGGGCCAGGTGGCGATGCGCGGAGAGGCGGACGCCAAGGCGTTGCTCGTGAAGATCCAGGGTGAGATGAAGGCGGGGGCGAGTTTCGTGGACATGATCCGCAAATACTCCGACGACGCCGACTCGAAGGCGAAAGACGGCGATTTTCCGCCGGTGAAGCCCACGGATTCGACGCTGCCGCCCGACATCCGCGGGGCGATTTTCGGGCTGGAACCGGGCCAGGTGAGCGCGCCCATCCGGCAGGCGAACGGTTATTACCTTTTCCAGTTGGTAAGCCTGGAGACGCCGCCGTTCGAGGAGTTGCGCGACCAGATCTTCATGGATTTGCAGAAGGTGGAACTGGACAAGTGGATGGACGTGGTGCGGAGTTCGGTGAAGGTGGAGTTCAAGGACGAAACCTTCTTCGGGGCGCCGGCCCCGCGTTGACACGACTGGCGGCCGGGCTGGGGCTGCGGGCGGCGCGTCCGGTGCGAGTGGAGTGGCGGGTGGAGTTGCGCGCGCGCGGCCACCGGCTGGAGACGGGTCCGGGCCCGGGACAGGAGGTCCACGCGGCGAGTTATCCGCGGCAGGGGCGGCTGGTGCTGGACACGGCGTTGCGGCGGCAGCCCGCGGAGAGCGCGCGGATCTTTGTCCACGAATTGTTTCACTTCGTGTGGCCGAGGCTGGCGAACGCCGAGCGCTGGTCGTGGGAGCGGGTGTTGCGGGAGGAACTGCGCGGCAGGGTGAAGGGAGAACTGGGCT
>PNKC01000264.1 GCA_013822275.1 Anaerolinea sp.
ACGTGGACGGTCGGAACTTACTTGCGGCGAATCTTCGCGAAGTTTGGAGGCTCTTCTCGAGCCGCAATGGTCGCCAAACTGCTCGAAGCCAATATCCTTTCGACCGAAATCTTCTAGCTCGCTCCGTCCCTTCGAGAGCAACGAGGCCCTCGACTTCGACGATCCCGACAAAGACCCGTATCGCGTCAAGTCGCTCGACTACTTGCGGAAGGAGCTGGACAAGAAGTTAGTGAGCGGTGGGCGTCAGCCCGCGGCTAAAGCTGAGGGCGGAGGACGGAAGTTTAAGGCCGGGAACGACAACGGCCCTTCCAAGCCGCCCCCCCGCCTCTAACATCCACCTCAGCGGCCGGCGACGGGGTTGCGCACTTTTTTGGAAAATTCACCGGTATTACTGCCCCGGGCGTTGAGTGTACTGGTGACTCGGCGCGAGGGGAAACATGGGCAAGCACGTTCCGGGCGGGTTCGCCCAGTACGTCCGCGGACTGGCGGGGTTGTGGAGCAACGACCCGCGGCCCGACGCGGACTTGTTGGCCGCATTCGCCGGCCACGGAGACCACGGCGCGTTTACCGCCCTCGTCGGGCGTCACGGCCCCGCCGTCTGGGCGACCTGTTGGCAGGTTCTCGGCGAGCGCGAGAACGCGGAGGATGCCTTCCAGGAAACGTTCATTGCCCTCGCCTGCCAGGCCCCCTCCCTGCGGCGGGAGCCGCTCGCGGGGTGGCTGGTGCACGTCGCCCGCCGCGTTGCTTTGAACGTCCAGGTGGCAGGCCGTCGGCGGGCCGCGGCGCGCCAACGACTGTGCGAGCGGGCCGTCCCGCGGCCCGAGGAGGCGCCGCCCGAAGGTGAGGTTCTGGCGGCGATCCACGAGGAACTGGCCGGACTGCCGGAGCGGTTGCGGGTGCCGCTGGCCCTGTACTACCTGGAAGGGAAGACCCAGCACGACGTCAGCCGCATCCTCGGCGTCCCCCAGCAGACCGTGTCGGACCGCCTGCGTAAGGGGCTTGGTGCCCTCCGCCAGCGGCTGGCTCGGCGGGGGGTGGTCGTCACCGCCGCCGCGCTCGTCGCCGTGATGGCCGGGGTGC
>PNKC01000265.1 GCA_013822275.1 Anaerolinea sp.
TACTGCGACGCAAAGCCGCCCGGTTACCTTGCTAGGGCAACGCTCTTCCTTCCTTTCCCTGACGCGCCCGAGACCACAACCTGATGTGGGCGCTTGACTAAATCCACCAACTTGTGGTGGTCCGCATGGCAGCCTTGGACCGCCGCCACTGTGTGAAAAAATGCCTGAAACGCGATCGCGGGCGTACTCTAGGGGCTCACTCGGGCTTTGTCAAATCGAGGGATCGCCGCCCGAGCCGCCGGCTTCGCCCGCCGTTCCGCCCGCCCGGACCCGCTTCCACCGCTCCAGCGCGACCTCGTAACGCGCAAGCTCGTCCCAATAGCGGTCGTACACACAGGGATCGCACCCGCTGCCGCAGCATTGCCACGGCTCGGGCTCGACCGGCGGAACGGGAGGCTCGGAGAAATACGGGTCGTTCATGGGTGGATGCGGTGGATGGGAGTCGTGCGGAGCCCGGAGTATGGAGATTGCAGGAAGGCGCCGCAACTCCCCGGCCTCGCCTTGATCTGGCTGCTTGAAAGCCGGTGAAACGCGCCCTTATACTGGGTTCGCCTCGTACGGCGACCGCTTGTCCAGACGCATCCCCGCACAGCCCCCCGACATCAGCAGGAGCACACAATGCCCATGTTAAGCCCGGAGTCGATCAGAACCGTCGCGTTGCTTGGTCACGGAGGCGCGGGGAAGACCACCCTGGTGGAAGCGCTCCTGCACCGCTCCGGCGCAATCCCGTCCATGGGGACGGTGGAGCGCGGCACGACGGTCTGTGACTTCGACGCGCTCGAGAAGACATATCACCATTCCCTCTACTCGGCGCTCGTCCACCTCAACCACGCGGACACCCGCATCCACGTCGCCGATACGCCGGGGCTGCCGGACTTCGTCGGCCGCGCGATCGGCGTGCTGCCGGCGGTGGAAACGGCCGCGATCGTGGTCAATGCGGCGAACGGCATCGAGATGATGACGCTGCGCTTCATGGAAGAGGCCCGCCGCCGCGGCCTGTGCCGGATGATCATCGTCAACAAGATCGACGCCGAAAACGTCGATCCCGAAGCGCTGCTCGAGCGCCTGCAGGCCGTCTTC
>PNKC01000266.1 GCA_013822275.1 Anaerolinea sp.
GGGGTGATCCCGGGGCAGATCAAGCGCATCGCGACCAACCTGCAGGGGCAGTTGAAGGCGCAGTTCGGCCTCGTCGCCGACCAGGTGGCCGGGATGATCATCGCGATGGGGCGTGGCGGCGGGGAGCAGGGCAAGGTGCGGGTGCTGCGCGAGGCGGTCGCGCAGATCCGGACGGCGCTGGAGATCAATGCGGCGAAGGTGAAGAAGGACCACGCCGTGACGATCGAGTTGGCGCCGGAGTGAGGCGGCCCCCGGGGACGCCCGAAATAGCCTAGACAGTCCTAGGACCGCCACAGGGACCCCTCGGTCCTAAACCATTCCAGAAACGGAATATAGGGCCGCTTGCGCTTGTCCCACCCGAAAGGGTGGGATAAGTTTTGCAGGTCGCGCCCGTGGGCAATCCCGGGACCGATCAGATCCCCCCAGCCTCTTAGACAATGTCGATGCTGCGCCTGCGCCAGGCAGCACCAGCCCTGCTTACGGCAGTGGCTCTCTTGGCGCTCTCCGCGTGCAGTGGAATGGAGTCGGCTCCCAATTCCACGTTCAACCACACCACGGACTTCAACACGGCCATCGATGGGCTGTGGGATCGCCTGCTCCTCTGGGGCACGATCGTCTTCGTGGTGGTCGAGATCGCCCTCGTCTACACGATCATCCGCTTCCGCAAGCGGCCGGGCGGCCCGGCGGCGAAGCAGATCCACGGCAACGCGCTGCTGGAGATCACGTGGACGGCGGTGCCGGCGGTGATCCTCGTGCTGATCGCCATCCCGACGGTGAAGACGATCTTCCAGACGCAGGCGGCGCCGCCGTCCGGCGCGCTGACGATCGAGGTCACGGGCCATCAGTGGTGGTGGGAGTTCCACTATCCCGAGTACGGCGTGACGACGGCCAACGAGGTGTACATCCCGGTCGGCCGCACGGCGAACTTCCAGCTCCGCACGAAGGACGTGCTGCACTCGTTCTGGGTGCCGCAGATGGGCGGAAAGCGCGACCTGATCTCGAACCGCACCAACACGCTCTGGTTCACGCCGAACCCGGACCTGGGTACGAACGCCTGGAAC
>PNKC01000267.1 GCA_013822275.1 Anaerolinea sp.
ACCGCCGATCACGCCGCCGACCGCGGTGCCGACCACCGCGCCGACCGGGCCGGCAATGCGGCCGCCTTCATGAAATCCATGCGCGGCTCCGCCCGGAACGCCTTGGGCCTGTGCCGCCATTGGAGCGGCGAGGAATGCAAATAGAACGCCTGCGATGACTGACTTGAGTTTCACCGGAATAATCCCCTGGTTGGATTTCGCGCCGCCTATCCGCTCTACAATCGCGGCCACATGGGGGCGATTTGACGACCGCATGCGCAAAGCGGGCGCGCGTTGCATTCGCGTCACAGGACCGCCGGCGCCGGTGCGACGCCGCGGCGCATCCTGGGAAGAAGCCGGGGAGGCGTGGTACAGCTGGGTGGATTTGAACCACCGACCTCTGGTTCCACAGACCAGCGCTCTAAACCAACTGAGCTACAGCTGCACAAGAACTGCTTCGGCGGGCGACCGGGGCGGAACCTAGGTGTAAAGACCGACCTTGGCAAGCCCGTCGGGGGCGGCCCGCGGGGCGTTCCGTCCCGCCACCCTGATAGGTCGCGCGAGCGCCCGCCCGCGTTCACGCGGCCCCCTCATGGACAACGCCGCGCCGACGGAAGTCTCTCAATTTAAGGCAGATTTAACTCGGCCCGGCCTAAATGGCCGCGATGGAGTTCCACGTCCGGGGGCGGGACGCCGCTGATGACTACCGGTGTTCTCGAGGCCCTGGGCGCGGCGAACGGCGCCGACTGCCTGGCGATGGACCCGTTCAGCCTGGCGGAAGCCAACATCAATCCGCTGACCGGGCTCTCCACCGACTATCTCAATCTGTTCAACGAAGCCGTGATGCTGCTCGACCTCGTGCCGTCGATGCCGGAATGCCGCGAAGACATCGCCCAGTGGCGGCCGCTCGGCTATCACGAGCACTTCGCGCGCTCCAACCTCAAGCACAGGGAACTGGCGATCGCCGCCTACGACCTCGCCGACGTGCATATCCGCCGGCAGTTCGACGAATTATGCGACTCGATGAAGGGAGCGGTGGTCGCGGTCCAGAAGGCTTTCGCCCGCGACGTCTCGGAT
>PNKC01000268.1 GCA_013822275.1 Anaerolinea sp.
GCGTGCACTTCCGGCATCGACCGTGATTCTGGGGGGGGCATAGGCTCGGAAAACCCTCTAGTCTACCGCATCACGCCCAGTACGGCGGACAAAAGAAAAGCCCCGCACCAGCGGGGCTCGGGTGTCGACCCGGACATCTTCAAACAGGAGTCCGTCCCAAAGGAGGCAACCACCCACAAAGCAAATGACTAACGTGACCCGCACCCTTCCATGCACTTTCCGGGCCATCCCGCAAAGCATTGACTACACAGGCCCGCCCCACCGCCATCCCTTCCAAAAACCGCCTGTTTCCCATTTTGTGTATCCCAAAATACATAGATCCCCCCCCGGAAGCCTCCCAGAAGGGTAAAATACCAGGGTGCGAACTGACCAGACGCTTCCGGACCCCCGCGGCGCCGGCGTCTCCGCACGGCGCCTCCCTTCCGCCCGTGGAGGCTTGATGGCGCTCTTTCTGTCCGGCCAGCTCATGAGCCTGCTGGGCGCGATCCTCCCCGCCTGGCGCTACCACATTGAATCCGACTTCCTCCTCATCGCAGCCTACTTTCTGTGCCTCAACCTCGGCAGCATCCTCGGCACAGCCTGGGGCCGCGATTTCATCCGCCGCCGGGGCTTGGTGAACGTCCTCGTGCTCGGCTGCGGGTTCGCCGCGACGGGCTTGGCGTTGCTGGGCGTCTTCTCCCCGCCCGCTCACTTCGCCTGGCGGTTGGCCGCGTGCTTCGCCACCGGTTTTGGTGCGGGGCTGATCCATACCGGAGCCTTGCACGCCATCGTACCGGCCTACGAACACGAACCGGCTTCCACGCTGAGCCTCGGCGGCGTGCTCTTTAACCTCGGCGCCCTGACCACCGTGCTGGTCGTCGCCGGAGCGTTCTTCGCCTACACCATCCAGGCCGTTCTGCTGGTGATGGCGTTCGTCCCGGCTGTAGCCTGCGTGCTCTATGCCCGCTCCAGGCTCGCGCCGGGCGGCAAAACCGAGCCAAGCTGGCGCGAAGCCCTCCGCGATTTCCGCAGCCCCGCCGCCATCCTCTTTTCTCTCCTGCTGTTTTTCCA
>PNKC01000269.1 GCA_013822275.1 Anaerolinea sp.
GGCGGCCGGGAAGATGCCCTCATCCCGGCTGCCGTCAGCGCCGGATGAGGTCCCGATACAGTTCGGGGCGGCGGTACTGAAGTAGAGAGTGCTTGCGGCGTGAGGGGACCGTGAACGTGCCGAGCACGATCTGGTCGTGCTCGCCATGGTTCTCGGCAATGATGGCGCCGGAGGCGTCGATCAGCAGGGCGCGCTTGGGATGGACGAAGGCGAGATACGCGCCGTTTTCGTAAGCGCGGACGCGCATCATCAGGTCGTTCATCTCGCCGTAGCCGCCCCAGGCGGGCACGAAGATGATATCCGCGCCGTTGATGGCGAGGATGCGGGCGGCTTCCGGCACCTGGCGGTCGAAGCAGATCAGCGCGCCCCACCGGCCGAAGGGTGTGGACGCGACGGGGAACGTGTCGCCCCTGGTGTTGAAGGGCTCATCGTTCATCGTGTGGCTCTTGAAGTAATGCAGGACCACGTTGCCGTCCGGCCCGAACATAACCGCTGAGTTATACACTCCGCCGGCGCGCGACTCGGCGAAGCCGGTCATCAGGTAAACGTTGAGTTCTCGCGCGAGTCCGCGGACACGGGTGAGCAGCGGACCGTCGAGCGGCTCGGCCGCCTCCGAGGCGTACCGCTCGCGGGTGAGGCCGGGCGTACGGTGCTGGTTGCCGACGTAGCCTTCCAGATAGCCTTCAGGCGCGACGATCACCTGAGCGCCCTGGGCGGCAGCCTGGCGCGCGAAGCCTTCGAGCTTGGCGAGGTTGGCCTGCTTGTCCCAAGGCTCAGGCGTCAGGCTGAGCGCGGCGACAGTGAGCGTCCTGGGCGCGGGCGCGGGCTGGCCGGGAGCGGCAATAGCGGCCGCAAGAATCAGCGGTGCGACGAGATAGGGCTTCATACCCGGGCTCCAGATGGTGGACTCAACCTACCAGAACCACGCTAACAGATGGAGAGAAGAGGCGGCTCAATCCGGCGGTTGGCCCGGCGGATCTGCCGCGGCCGGCCCACTTTTCGCAAGAAGCGGATTTTCGGGCATTTGACACTGATTTTGTGGATGTGATA
>PNKC01000270.1 GCA_013822275.1 Anaerolinea sp.
ATCTTTTCGCTGCTCGTCTTCTTACTACGGATGGCGACGGACTACCTGATGCCGACGTATGTCGAGGTCCACGGCCTGCTGTGGGACATCGGCCGATGGGCGCTTGGCGCCGCGACGGGGTATGCGATGGTGGCGATCATCCTGACGTCGCTCCACACGGCTCCGCTGCCTCGGGAATTTGCCGGCTTCACGCCGGAGCGCGGGAATTTCCTGAACATGGCTCCCGACCGGCAGTGGCTCGCCTTTGTGCAGTACCTGTCGCAGAAGTCGTTCTCGACGGGGACCGGCCAGATCTTCGACTACGCGGACGAATCGACGCCCGGCACGCCCCCGGGCTGGCAGTTTGCCACATTCCCCATCCGGTATGCCCACCGTCGCGAGGCTTACGCCAGCTACAACCAGCTCGCGCCACCCCCGGTCCCAGGGGCTCCCGGTGGCACCGCTCCCGTGGCCCCGGGAGGGACAGCGGTCCCTGCGCCGGCCGGCGGTGGAGCTGGCCGCCCAAGCGGCGGCGGATTCTGACAGGGACGCAGCGTACGCCGACTCCCGATCAACGCGCGGATCTGGTCCGCGCGGGAGCGTGACTCCAAACCGGCGGTCTAACGCCGCGCCGCTCGCCGTTGCCGTTTCGGGCGTATCAGGGCTCGATTGGTCGTTCTCCCAGGTTCCCCGGCGACGGGCGAAACTCATCTTTACCCCGTTTCTCCAGCCGAACTAGACTTCGCGAACCGGAAGGAAACGTGATTTCCTGCGCGGTCCGCGCTGCGGCGCCCGGTACGGTTGGGGACGTTTTCCCCTCGCGGACAGGGAGGTGCGCGCCGTGTGGTTTGATGTCGTTGTCCTCGTCGTACTTGCCTTCTTCGGCCTCCGCGGGGCCGTCAAAGGGGTCATTTTTCAGCTCGCGAGCATCGCAGGGATCGCCCTGTGCCTTGCCTGCGCCGGGACGAGCGCCAAGTTCGTCGGCCCGCACATCAACCTGCAGCCGCCGCTGAACCAATGGGTGATCCTCTTCGGCACCTACCTCGTCTGCACCTTTGTTGCCTTCACGTT
>PNKC01000271.1 GCA_013822275.1 Anaerolinea sp.
AAGGCGGGTTCGGTTCTTCCGGGCGGTAATCCACCCGCGAATCAGAAGCTGTAGCGCAGCGTGAATATGGCGTGCGAGTTCCGGCTGAACTGTCCGAGGAAATCGCCGCTCCTGCCGCGGATCAGCACGTAGCCCGCGGTCCATCGCCAGTGCCGGCCCGCCATCCGCGTGTAGTCCCACTTACCATAGAAGCCCCGGCCGTTCTGGCGCACGGCTCCTTCGAAAGCAGCCGAGCTGAGCGGGCCGAAGTTGTAGCTGGCGCGGCCGAGGAAAGTCTTTGTGATTCCGCGGTCGGGGGCGAAGTCGAGAGGGTTGCGGCGCGACGTGACCTGCTCTCCGGCATAGCCGCCCACGAAGACCCACTCGCCGGAGATGCGCTCGGCTTGAATTACGTATTGCAGGTATTCGTCGGCGCTCGGAGTTTTCGAAGTGAAATATGCGGTTTCACCTTTCACTGTGAACCACTTCAAAGGGACGGCGGCGTCGGCGCCGTACATTCGCATTTGCGGAAAATAGCGTTGCACTTGGACGGCAAATTGCGGAATGACGCTAGTCTCAGCGTCAATGAGCGGTAAGTGGTTGAATCCGTCGAAGAAGCTGAGCGCGAATTCGTAGCCGGAGCCGGTCCGGTTCCAACGGAGGCCGGCCTGATGGCGGCCAGGGAAACGGAAGCCGCGGTCCTGGACCGGGAACGGGCGGACCTCATCGGGCAACACTACCCAGCGCTGATTCAACAGCGGCGAACGGGATGGAGTAAAGACCGGGGCCAGCACAACATCCAGCGTATTGGCGCCACGCTCGTAGGTCGCGCGCACGGCGGTGACGCCCAGAAATTCAGGTGCGAATACATTGAGGAAGTCGCGCGGGGCGAAGCGGTCGACCGGGTTGAGCAGGTCGGCTTTGCCCCAGCGGATGAACTGGCGGCCGGCCTCGATTGTCCAACCGCCGCGGTTCCAAAGCAGGCTCAGGCGGCGGACGGACGCGGCAGGGCGCTGGAGGCGGCGGTCGGCGAGATCGAGCCGGGGCTCCCGCTCGAACTGGCGATGGGAG
>PNKC01000272.1 GCA_013822275.1 Anaerolinea sp.
TGTCTCTCTCGTCGAATCCCGCCCCACGGTCTATTCGGACGACCAGGAACTGCCCGGCGTGCCTCCGTCCGTGTTGAACGTGATGCAGACCGGCCGCGGCGCCAGGCCTTTCACCTCGATCCAGGAAACCGCCCGGCCGCAGGTCGTCTTGCCCGCCGATGAAATCATCACCGGCAGCGCCGCCGTCCGCTTCCGAGTCAAATGAATTCCTCTCCCGAAAGAATCTCCAAACCCATGAAGCATGCCATTGATTGGGGAAAGCGCGGCGCGCTGCTCGTCTTCGCGGCCGCCTTCGTCCTGCAAGCCGTCGAGACCAGGCTGTGGACCCAAAGCGAGGCCGCCGAATTCGACAAGGGGACGATCGAGAACCTCGCGCTGTCCTCCACCGGGCGGCTGACGCTCGCGCCCGAATTCCGTGAACTGCACGATCCGGCTCTGCCGCAGCTTTGGTCCGGCGCCACGGATTCCAAGGGCACGCTGTATGCCGCAGGCGCCGAAGGCCGGATTCTCGCCGTTGCGCCCGGCGGCGCGGCAAAAATCCTCGCCACTCTGGAAGGCGGCGCCATTCACGCCCTGGCGCTGAACGCAAAAGATGAACTGTACGCCGCGGTCATGCCCGGAGCGAAGATCTACAGGATCACCCCGAACGGAGAGGCCAAGGTGTTCGCCGAACCCAAGGCGCGCTACATCTGGGCGATGGCGTTCGACAAGACCGGCACTCTCTTTGCCGCCGCGGGAGACCCCGGCCAGGTGCTGCGCATTTCGCCCGCCGGCGAAGTCACCGTGCTTTTCGACGCCGAGGAAGCTCACGTTCGTTCGCTCGCCCTGCTGCCCAACGGAAGCCTGATCGCCGGCACCGAACCCGGCGGCCTTGTGCTGCGGGTGACGCCCGCGGGCGAGGGATTCGTGCTTCATCAGACCGGCAAGCGCGAAGTCACCGCGGTCGCCGCCGCGCCCGATGGCAGCGTCTACGCGGCCGCCTCCGGCAACCGCGGACCGCTTGCGCCGTCCGTCCCCTCGCTCCCTCCGCCCGCGCTGCAGCCAACGCAA
>PNKC01000273.1 GCA_013822275.1 Anaerolinea sp.
CGTACTCGCCGTCGTCGTAAATCAGCGCGCACCACGGGATCAGCCAGAGGTCGGCGTCCGGAGAGATGAACCACGTTTTGGACTTCCGGACGTAGTCCGGCATCGGGTCCAGGAGCAGTTTCGAGAGCACCCGGAGCCGCTCCCGGACGCTCCGTTCCGCCTCGGCGGCCCCGCGAATGGCGATGACGTTCGGGGCGACCATCATTGCCTCCCGGACTTTCCAGATGGCTTCATCGATGGGCTGTGCCTCGCCCAGATCAATCAACTCGATCGGGGTACCGGCCTCGGGCCGGACGATCCAGGCCGCGTACCTCTCTCCCTCCTTCCCCCGGCCGCCGGGCGGGAGCGGAGTGAAATCGAACCGGGCCAAGTCGATGAACACGCTGCCCCGCGGCAGCGCCTTGCGCACGGTGCCAACGTCGGTCCAGTTTGCCTCGAGCGACGGCCGGCGGAGCAGCGCCGAGAGCTGCTTCGTCAGCTTCTCCTCTTCCTCGACCAAGGCGGCGCGGGCCGCTAGCGGCAGGTCGCCGCGGATGACCCCTGCGAGGCGGGTCCGGATCTCCCGCAGGCGCTGGGCGACCGGCCGGGGCTCCGCGCCGGATGCCTGCCGGATCAGCAGTTCCCGGGTCGCGAGCGACTCGAGTCCGGTGCCCTTGCCGTTCGCCAGCCACTCGGCCGAAGCCGCCGTCATCTCCGGATCGTCTCGCCGGTTGAGACCGAACGTTAGTGCCCTCTGAAGGCGGAGTGCCCGGTCTTCCTCCAGCCACGTCAACTGTTCAGCCTCTGTGAGGCCCGCGAGGATGCGCCGGGTGAACTGCGTGGCGGTGCGCCGGGAGCGATCGAGCGTGATGCGGGCCTCGTCCCACTCCCCGAGGTGGGCCAGGCAATTCGCCAGGTCGCTCTGACAGGCGGCGACTTCCGGGTGGTCGATGCCCCCCCAGTGCCGCTGCATCAGCTCGGCGCTCCGCGCGTAGTGCTTCCGCGCCTCTTCGTACTTCCTCTGTTGCATGAGGATGTTGGCGATGTTCGAGCGCGACTGCGACTGCCAGC
>PNKC01000274.1 GCA_013822275.1 Anaerolinea sp.
GCCGGGGTAGCGGCGGTTGATCTCCATCATGTGGGTCGCGACGTTTTCGAGGAAGTAGCGGTCGTGGCTGACGATGATGGCGGCGAAGGGGGCGGCGGTGAGCACGCGTTCGAGCCACTGGATGCCTTCGATGTCGAGGTGGTTGGTGGGCTCGTCGAGCAGGAGCAGGTCGGGCTGGGCGGCGAGGGCGCGGGCGATGGCGAGCCGCTTGCGGGCGCCGCCGGAGAGGGTGGAGGCGGGGATGGACGGGTCAGGGAAGCCGGCCTGGCCGAGGAGGATGGGGGCCTGGGCGGGCTCGCGCGCGGCGGCTTCGAGAATCTGGCCGGCGGTGAGACCGGCGGGGAATTCCGGTTCCTGGCCGACGATGGCAAGGCGGAGACCCTTGCGGGGCGCGACTTCGCCGGAGTCGGGCGTCTGGCGTCCGGCGAGGATGGAAAGCAGCGTGGACTTGCCGGCGCCGTTGGGGCCGATCAATCCGTGCCGTTCGCCCTCCTCGACGTTCAGCGAGATTCCGGCAAACAACGGAAACGCCCCGAATTGTTTTGAGACCGAGGCGACGTTCAGGAGGAGAGCCATGTACTTTACCAGTGAAGCACAGGGCGCGGGAGGGTCCCGGCGCGTGCAGGCATTAGCGGAGGCAGGCGGTGACGGCGGCGAGTTTGGCGCGCAGGAAGGCGACGCAGCCGGGGACCTGGGCGCGGGTGAGGCCGTGGAGCAGGAGCGGTCCGCTGAAGCGGTGGGCGCGGAGCAGGCGCAGGTAGAGGCCGTAGTCGAGCAGACCTTCGCCGGCGGCTTTGTGTCCGGCGTCGCCGTCGCGGTCAAGGTCCTTGGCGTGCGCCAGAGCGATATCGTTGCCGAGAAGGGCGAAGGCCTCTTCGAGGACCTCCTTCATGCGCGGCAGTTGCCCCGCGTGAAAAATATTCGCGGGATCGATGGTGACTTTCAGGTGAGGCGAGGCTATTTCATCCAATAGTTGGCGGGATTTTCTGGCGGAATCGACGATATTGTTCACTTCGGGTTCGAAGGCAAGCACGGCATTGGCTTGCCGGG
>PNKC01000275.1 GCA_013822275.1 Anaerolinea sp.
GTCATCAGGTCACCGGCGTTCAGGTCAAAGCCAGCGGCATTGGAGGTAAGTAATACCGTGCCGCCCGTGGCGGCGGCGATGGCTGCGACCTCCAGTGCGCGGGGCAAACGCCGGGCCAGCACAGCGGCGAGCAGGGGAACGATAACGATGTAAAGCCCGGTGATAAAGGCCGATCGGGAGGCGGAGGTAAACCGGAGGCCGGCGGTCTGGAAGGCATAGCCGAGGAAGAGAAAGACCCCACACATGGCGCCGCCGAGCAGCGAGTGGCGGTCGAGAGGGGCGCCGAGGCGCCGGCGGAAGACCGCGAACAGCAGGACGGCGGCGAAGCTGAAGCGCAGCGACAGGAACAGCAGAGTCGAGACGTCATTGAGCGCGTCCTTGACGATAACGAACGTGGCGCCCCAGATGAAGGAAATGGTGACCAGCGTAAGGTCGGCGCGGAGGCTGGGGGCGGCGCTCATTGGCCGGGGGAGGTCTCAGCCATCAGGAGCAGGCCTAGATACAGGAGAATCCGCCGGAGACCGAGATCGCGGCCCCCGGGGTGGTACCATTCGGCCGGCGTATGGGCGCCTCCGCCCGTGCCTCCGGCGCCGATCGAGAGGGCAGGGAGTCCGAGGGATAGAGGCACATTGGCGTCCGTGGACGCGCACTCGGGCACAGAACGGATGCCGAGGAACTGGTCAACCACCTTCAGGTAGTCAAGCAGCGGCGAGCCTTCCGGCAGGCGTCCTCCCGGGCGCGAACCGGTTTCGCGGATTCTGCCGCTAACGCGGCCCTGGCGCGCCAACTGGTTCTCGGCCTCCAGCGCCCGCTCGAGGACGGAGGAAAGCTCCGCGGCCATAGCGCTCAACAGGTCGGGCTGGGCGCAGCGCAAGTCGGCCTTGACGCGCGCCGACGTGGGTATGGCGTTGACGGTGGTGCCGCCGTCGATGACGCCGAAGTTCCATGAACGGCGCGCGGGCGGCGATTCAAGCGCACGGGCGTCGGAGTACCATGCGATGCAGCGGGCGAGGGCATGCACGGGGTTCGCGGCGCCGTGGTCGGACCAGG
>PNKC01000276.1 GCA_013822275.1 Anaerolinea sp.
GGGCGGCATTGCCGGCTGGTCCGCGCTGTGGACGCGGCTGACGGGGATCGACCCGTTGAGCGACCTCCGCTGGCCGTTGATGCGCTCGACGTGGGAGATGTTTCTGGCGCACCCGCTCTCCGGCGTGGGCGTGGGCGCGTGGCCCGCCGTTTACCCCGAGTTCGCCCGCTTCGACACCGGCCAGTTCGCGAACCAGGCCCACTGCGACTGGCTCCAGTGGCTGGCCGAGGGCGGTGTGCCCATGTTCGTCCTCGCCGGCGCATTCCTCGCGCTGGCATGGAGGGGACTGGTGCGGTCCGTGTGGGGCTTTGGCTTCGTCGCGGTCTGCGTGCACGCGCTGATCGATTACCCCTTCCAGCAGTTGCCCGTGTTCACGGCATTCCTCTATGCCGGGGCGGCGCTGGCGGTATTCGGCGCGGAGACGGATGACCCGCCAGATACGCCGATTTGAGGACTTGCCTGGCGGTGCGCGCGTGGTTAGCTTAGTAGGTATGGGGGCGCTGCTCTTGCGCATTGCAGGCGTGTTTCTACCCGCGTGGCTGGCCGCGGGCGCGGCTCCGCACATGTCCCCGTTCGACCGCATCGAGCAGCTCAAACACGAGCCTGTGGACTCGATCCGGCTCGCCTTCCAGGGCGAAGATCCACGCCTGTACTGGACGCAGATCTACGAAAAACTGCCCGTGGATGGGGAGCTCTCCATCATGCTCGTGGAGGCGGCCCCGTTGAGTGATTTCCGCCGCTCAGGCTACCTCAATCCGGACCGGACGCAGAGCCGGTTTGGCCTGTTCGCCGTCGAAGGCCCGGGCAACCGGGTGCAGCACACGCTCGAAGTTTTCCGGCCGCCCTTCGAGCACCCTATCCCGGTCGTGGAGCCGCCCACGCGCGAGCGTGTTTACATCCACTGGCTCGGCGCCCACGGCGCATACGTTTCGACCACGCGCTACAGCTACCGCGCAGGCTCGCGCCAGAAGCCGCGACGGTCGGACTACGGGCGCTTCGCCTTCGAGTTCGTCACCGCCGACGGCCCGCGCCTGTACTATCGCGCGGCCT
>PNKC01000277.1 GCA_013822275.1 Anaerolinea sp.
CGTAGCAGTTCGCCGCTCGTCGTGAGGTCAGTCACGCGCTGCTCGTTCAGCTCGCGGATCCGCTCGAGGCGCCGTCTCTCGCGTTCGCGGCGCGCCTCTGCCTCCTTCCGTTTGCCGCAGACGACCGCTTGTTTCGCTGGCCGCTGGGCGCGCGCCCCGCGGATCATCCGGGGCTGAGCGCGATGGGCCTGTAGGGACTCCACCCCCCACCCGCCGCGGCAGCGTGGGCCCCTATCTGGTGCGCGACGCAGTCCTCAGCGAACGGGCCTCAGGGCTAAAGTTCCCTGCCAGCAGGGTATTTTGCAGGGAAATCTGGGAGAATCTGCTTCTCCGGCGCGATCCTGCAGTCGTGAGACGCCCGGAATCCCGAGCGCGCGAGACCAAATTCCCTGCTGCGGCGAGCAGGGAATTCGAAACCCGGAGCAGGGAATTTCGGCGACACTCGGGCGACCATCCGCTTTGCACCCGGCGGTAATCAGTCTTCGGGCGCTGGCAACTCCGGTGCCCTGAGGTGCTTCAGCACCTGACCAGAGAGGATGGGATCAAGCGCGTCCGCTTCCCGCAATGCCCAACTCGCCCATGCTTCCAGCGTCTCGGGCTCCATATCCACGCGGTCGCTCATGGCTTTCCGCACTTCCGCCACCAGACTGCGTAGGTCCCGCGCGGCCCGTAGCAGTTCGCCGCTCGTCGTGAGGTCAGTCACGCGCTGCTCGTTCAGCTCGCGGATCCGCTCGAGGCGCCGTCTCTCGCGTTCGCGGCGCGCCTCTGCCTCCTTCCGTTCCCGCTTGATGCGCTCCTGTTCCGCGTGCTCCTCGTCCTCGCGAAGGCGCGTCCTGAATTTGGCTTCTCCCGCGACGATGAGTGCCGCCGCGATCTCCGCGATCCTGCTTTCCAGCCGGCTGCCGTCCTCATCCTGCCAGGTATCACCGATTTCCCGGTCGAAGCCCGGCTTCACTCTGAGGATGAGAGGCGTGCTCGCGGGGAGGGCTGGATCCGGACGGCGATATCCACGGCTGACAATGGTGCGATGCTTGCCCACGATCTCAAG
>PNKC01000278.1 GCA_013822275.1 Anaerolinea sp.
GCCCTCGACCCGCACCCCTTTGATGCCGGCCTCGGCCAATGCCTTTTGCAGGCGGTCGGCGATCGCCCCGACCTGGCGGTTCGACCGGCCGGATGTCACCACCATGTAGTCGGTGATGGCTGTCTTGCCGATGAGATCGATGGTGACGGTGTCCTCGGCCTTGGCGTCTTCGAGCTGCGCGAGGATGAGCTTCAAGGTCTCCGAGGCGTCAGGGCGCGTCGTGGAGACGGGAGCAGGCCGGGATGGGGTGGCCTGCGAAAGCACCGGGTTGGCCAGGGGTGTCGATCCTTCCATTGGTGTCGCCGGACGCAGGTGGCAGCCCGGCATCCCCATAAGATAGGCAGCCAGCGGGTCAACTTGCAACCGTCCTGGTTCCTGTTTTGTGCCGCAACACGGTCGACGACAGCGACGACCGCAGGCCGTGCAGGAACACCCAGGCGGGCGTCCGCCGGGCCGCCAGCCGCGCGGCGTTGCGCTCCGGCAAGCGGAATTCCCGCATCGCCTGCGCGGCCGGGGAGGCCAGCGCCGTCAACCCGCGGCCGTCGCGGTCGACGATGGCGATGGGGACCAGCCGAAATATATTTTGCCATCCGCGCCAGTGGTGGAACTCCGACAGCACGTCCGCCCCGGCGATCCACACGAATCGGATGCCCGGGGCATGTCGCTTGAGGTATCGGAGTGTGTCGAGAGTAAATCGGGTGCCGATCCGGGCCTCCAGGTCGGTCACCACGATGCGCGGATGGCGGGTGACCGCGCGGGCCGCCGCCATGCGATCGGCGAGCGGCTGCAGGGCACGGGGGTCCTTGAGCGGATTGCCGGGCGAGACCACCCACCAGACGGCATCCAGCCGCAGCCGCTTCATCGCCAGCAGGCTGACCGCCCGGTGGGCGGCGTGCGGCGGGTTGAAAGAGCCCCCGAACAGCCCGATCCGCCATCCCCGCCCATGCGGCGGCAGGACGATCCGGCCCGCCCCGCCGCCCGAGGAGGGTTTCCTTTTCGCGCCGCCCACTGGATGCTCCCCCGGATTCCTCACGCG
>PNKC01000279.1 GCA_013822275.1 Anaerolinea sp.
GGAAGTAGCGCGTCGCTTCGGCGTCGGATTCGCCCTCGCCGTTGCCCTGGCCGAAGACGCGGCGCAGATTCAACCGGTGATTCGAGAACGCCCCGTGCAGGCTGACCACCAGGGGCCAGGGCTTGGCCGCCGAATAGCCCTTGGGCACGTACACGGCATAGGGCTGGTCCGTGTCATCGGCCGGAGAGTAAAACGTCAGCACCTGAGGACCGGCAGGCAAGGTCTGCCCGGTGAGAGCGCCGCCGCAGGCGAGCATGAGGAGGAGTGTGAACCACTTCATACCCTAGAGGGTATATAATTGCGGACACCCGAGGTGCCATACACTATGGAAACAGCCAAGAAGATCCCTTCCCGCCGGTCCTTCCTCACCGGATCCAGTGCCGCGGCCTCCGCCGCCGCTTTCACCATCGTCAAGCCGGAACTGGTTTCCGGTTGGGCCCCCGCCACACTGAAGGTCGGTTTGATCGGCGCCGGCGGACGTGGCCGGCAGGCGGTCATCGACGCCTTCCGCGGCGACCCCGCCGTGGAACTGCATTCGATGGGTGACATCTTCGAGGACAAACTGGAAGGCAACCTGAACTGGCTGCGCCAGCAGGCCGAAAAAATGGGCATGGCGAATCGCGTTCAGGTGAAGCCCGACACGCGCTTCGTCGGCTTCGATTCATACAAGAAGGTGCTCGCCACCGATGTGGACGTCGTGTTCCTGTGTGCGCCTCCGGGCTGGCGTCCCGAGCACTTTGAAGCGGCCATCCGCGCGGGCAAGCACGTGTTCTGCGAGAAGCCCTTCGGCGTCGATCCAACCGGAGTCCGCCGCTGCATGGATGCCGCGCGAATGTCCGAAAACCGCCGCCTCACTGTGGTGTCGGGCGCGCAGCGCCGCTCCGATCCGGCCTACACGCAGACGATCGAGAAGCTGAAGAACGGCGAGTACGGCCAGGTGCTCGCGCTGTACGCTTACTGGGTCGGCTCGCCGGTCATCCAGCAGGCCAAGGGCAAGGATCCGCGCTGGGGCGAGTTCGA
>PNKC01000280.1 GCA_013822275.1 Anaerolinea sp.
TGGTCCGCGATTCTCGACGGCAACCTGACCACGCTCATCACCGCCGCGCTGATGATCGTCCTCGGCACCGGCCCGGTGAAGGGCTTCGGCGTCACGCTCACGATCGGTATCTTCACGACGATGTTCGCGGCGGTGGTCGTCTCCAAGCTCATCCTGGAAATGATCATCCATGGCGGCCTGGTGAAGCGGATGCCGATGTTCTCCGTCCTGCAGAACTCGAACTACGATTTCCTCAAATACGCCAAGCCCGCCTTCATCGGCTCGTGGCTGATCATCGCCATCGGCCTCGGCGCCGTCGTCTACAAGGGCAAGGAAGTTTACGGCATCGACTTCGTCGGCGGCGACACGGTCACGCTCAAGTTCGCCAAGAAGGTCGAAGTCGGCGCGCTCCGCTCCGCCGCGCAGGCGGCGGGCTTCGCCGAAGCCAGCCCGGTTTACCAGAAGCAGCTCGGTGCCAACCTCGAGGTGCTGAAGGTCACGACCAACTTCGGCCAGGGCGAGAAGCTCACGCAGGCGCTGCAAAAGGCCTTCCCCGACGCCCAGTTCGTTTACGAGGGCACCACCGCCATCGGCGCGTCCGTCGGCAAGGAAATCCAGCTCAACGCGCTGTGGTCCTCCTTCTGGGCGCTCGTCCTCATCCTCCTCTACGTGGCGTTCCGCTTCGAGTTCGGCTACGGCATGGGCGCGGTCGTCGCGACGGTGCACGACGTGCTGATGACGATCGGCGTGTTCGTCCTGTTCGACCGGCAGTTCAACGCCTCGATGGTCGCCGCGATCCTCCTCGTGATGGGTTACTCCATCAACGACACGATCGTCGTGTTCGACCGCATCCGTGAGGAGCTGAAGCTCAATCCCACCGGCTCGCTCCGCGACATCGTCACCCGCTCGCTCAATCTCACGCTCTCCCGCACCGTCATCACCGGCGGCACCACGCTGCTCACCGCGGTCGTGCTCCTGCTGGTCACGGGCGGCGAGGTGAACGACATCGCGTTCACGCTCCTCGTCGGCGTCCTCACCGGC
>PNKC01000281.1 GCA_013822275.1 Anaerolinea sp.
GCTGGGCGATCCTCACCAACGGCTTTTCCGCCGCCGCCATGTCCGCCTGGGCGGGCCGGCTGCTCGGCGACTTTTCGACCGCGGCGGGAGACCTCGTGCGCGAGCGGGAGGGGGGAGTCTACGCCGCCCGCAACATCCTCGACATTTCGCCCTGGATCCGGACCGTCTGGCAGGTACCGGTCCTCACGAACTTCGTCGCGTACGTCCTTGGTTCGCGGGCCGGGCTTGTCAGAGGCCTGTACTTCGACAAGCCACCCAACCAGAGCTGGGCGCTCCCGTGGCACAAGGATCTGCTGATTGCGATCCAGCCAATGGAGGCCGTCCCTCCGGGTGAACCTGTCCCCGCCGGGTTCTCGCCCCCGCGGATGCGGGCCGGCGTATGGCACACCGAGCCACCGCTGACCGTCCTGGAAGGGATGCTGACGCTGAGGATCCATCTGGATGCCGCGACGCACGACAATGGGCCGCTTGAGGTCCTGACCGGTTCGCACATCACCGGCAAGAGACTCGAGACTGGCGGCTTTCCCGCGGAGACGGTCCTCTGCAACGGCGGAGACGTCCTGGCGATGCGACCCCTGCTGGTCCATTCCAGCGGACGATCGACCGAGGGAACGTCGCTCCACCGCCGGATCGTTCACCTCGAGTTCGCCACCGAACCGACCCTGCCGGGCGGCGCCCGCTGGCACCAATTCGATCCGGTCGGATAGTGTGCGCGAGCGGAGGACTTCCGCCGCGTCCCTGCCGCGCCGCGTTGCCCGACCGGGACGATCCCCAGCTGGCAATCAGTCGCTCTGGCGACGTTTCCATTTCGATCACCCGGAGGAGAGGTTTCGTGCGTCGTGATGGCGGGCTCACCATGGGCGAAATCCACTTCGTGCTCGTCAGCGTTCTGTACACGCTCCTCCTGGCGCTGCTGCACTTCGGGATCGGCGTCGGCACCATCCGCGGTCTTCAGTGGCTGTGGAACTCCGCGGTCACCGGTTCGACCGGAATCCCCCGGATCAGCGGCCGGCTGACCGC
>PNKC01000282.1 GCA_013822275.1 Anaerolinea sp.
TGAGCACTTCCTGGCGCAACTGCTGTTCGGTATTGCGCTCGCGCAGGGCATTGAGGCGCTTGTTGACGACGGCGTCGGCGAGGTTGGCCGAAGCGGCGCGATCGCGGAGCGGCAACTGGAGGTTGAGGCTGAAGGCGAAGGTGGAGAACTCAAACCACTGGCGGAACGAGTCGGCGAAACCGCCAGGGATGACGACGACACCGGTGCCGCCGGCGGGGTAGCCGGGCTGGCCGGGGCGGAGGCTGGCGACGCCGCCGCGGCCGGTAGTGGAGTAAGTGCCCTGGAGGTTGAGCAGCGGCTTGAGCAGGTTCATCGAGCTTTGGATCTGGAGGTCGTTCACCTCCATGGAGGTGCGCAGGCTCATGAGGTCGGGGCGGTGCTGTTTGGCTAACTTGACAAGCGCTTCGTGATCGTAGACGGTGTCTTCGGGGGCCTTGCTGACGTCCTCCGTGAGCACGATGGGGATGCTCTGGAAGGCGGGGTCGAGATCGGCGCCGATCTGGCGGCGGAGGTTGTCCTCGAACTGTTGGATCTGGTACTGCACCTGGACAACGCCGATGCGGGCGGTGGCGGCCTGCTGTTCGGGCTGGTAGATCTCGAGCTCGGGCGTGGCGCCGAGTTCCAGTTCGCGGCGGGCGCGCTTCAGCGATTCCTCCGCGAGCGACAAAGCCTGCTCCTGCACCTTGAGGCGTTCCAGGGCGCTGATGAGGTCCCAGTAAGCGTTTTCGGCCTGGACAATGAGGCCCAGGACCTGGTCGCGGAAGGTGAACTCCTGGACGCGGACCTGGCGTTTCGCGATGGTGATTGGAAGGCGGGTGATGTAAGCGCCGCGGTTGCGCATGAGGGGCTGAATGAAGCCGGTCTGGAAGGTGTTGTTCCAGCCGGGGTTGAACAACTGGAACGAGTCGTTCGTGGAGCGCCGGTCACCGTTCCACTGGGTGAAGACGGTGGTACTGAAGGGCGTGAGCACCTGGAACCGGCCGGTGTAGGGCTGGGCCAACTGGCTGAGGATGTTGGCGC
>PNKC01000283.1 GCA_013822275.1 Anaerolinea sp.
AGCCCCGCCTCGTCGAGGATGTGACGGGCCGCCGCCGCCCCCGAGAGGCTCGCTGGAACCTGCTCTGCCTCGGCGAACGTTGACTTCACGCGGTACTGCGCCCACATCATCAGCATCATCGCCGGAGCGGCGAACAGGAGATACACGGGGTCGAATGGCATAAACATCGTTGTTGGCCTGTCTGGGTCCGGGAGGTTGTCGCCGGGTTGTTGCCGCAGGGGCGAAATTTCACAGCACGGAGATGAGGTCCGTCTCATCTCCGGCACAGAATAGTACGCGAGCTGTCATCGATCGGATGACCAAATCGGCCCCCGAATTTCGAAGGCCACATATCAAGGGCCGCGAACGACTTACGGCGGAAGCGGGGGCGTTCACGTCATCGACAGCCACCGCCCGAGCAGGAGTGCGGGGGCCAGCATCGCGAGGCAGGCGAGGGAGTAGGGCTTCCCCGGCTCACCTCGGTAGTAGTAGATCAGCAGGGCGTCGAGGACGAGCAGCGTCAGGAGCATCGTCTTGACGGCAAGCTGGACGGTCCCCGGGCTCGGGTCGCTCAGGGAACGAAGGATCCGGCGGTCCACCGTGATCGAAATCACGATCAGTGCGAGGACCAGGTTCCAGGCCCCGGCGGGATCAATCGTCGAGAACTCCCACCCGAGCCGGACTGGAACGCCCATCATCCACGCGGCCAGGCCGATCAGGCCGAGGTTCATGACGATGCCCCCGCCGATTAGGTCGAGGCGTCGGCTCCGTCCTGAATCGGATCGGGCGAACCAGGTGACCCCGGCGATATAGACTCCCATCGATGCCGCCACCCAGAGCTGCGGCATCGAGAACAGGTGATCGAGCCCGTCGGCGCCACCGCTCGCTCCGAGCAGGACGTTGAAAAACCGGCAGCTTCCCATGACGACCGGTCCGAGCGGCGTCCGCTTGAGAACGCCGTCATAGAGGAAGATGAACGCCGTCAGGAGGAGCGCGGTCACGAACGATGTGCTCCCCGCCGCCGCGCTTGAAGCGAGGCCC
>PNKC01000284.1 GCA_013822275.1 Anaerolinea sp.
GCGGTCCAGAGTTCGCGCCCTTGGCAAACAAACTGGTATTGGACACGCAGAGCCGCGAGACAAGCAGGCCTCCGGCGGAGTATCCGCCTGTCACGTTGGCGCCGCGGTTGCCGCCATAGCAGTTCGTGCCGTTCTGGTTGATGCCGGTCGAAAGGACCGCTCCGCGCTTGAGGTCCACGTACATCGCTGGCGTCTGGTTCGAGTTCGGAAACCACCGGAGCATGAACCCGAGGAAGAGCGAGTCGTAGTTCAGGCCGACGCCGTAGACCTCGGCGCTGCGGTTGATGATGTTCGCCTTCCAGAACATCGCGTCCGCCACCGTAGGCACCGCGTACGTCCAGGCCTCGAAGCGCCACTCGATGCCCATCGGGTAGCCTTCCTTGATGGGCGCGCCGCTGCCACCCGGAATCACCGACCCGAAGTACTGGCGCTGCTCGCGGCCGTAGTCCACGGCCGAGCCAAAGGACTGGAACGCGCCATACAGCTTGTCCTGCGCGCGGCGGCTCGCCGGGATCTTCCAGTCATCCCACGTGAACCCGCTGGGATCCGCCTTGAAGTTGTTGAGCCAGGCCGAGTCGGGGACAGGGCGCTCGCCGTCAAAGGTGCTGCCCACCCAGGTGTCCGGGCAGTCCGAGCCGGCCAGTAACGGAAGGCCAGCCTGGATTTGCGAGTTGGGAACCGCGCTGTTGTCGCGGCACGAGCCGGTGCCGGACTCGGTGGTGACGCCGGTGAACAGGGAGCCCACCGAGCCATCGCGGCCGGTGAACGCGAGTTCGCGCCGATCCGAAGTCCAGCGGGACAACTGCGTGCGCTGGTTCCACCCGCCCCCCTTCACGCTTTCGAGGGAGGGGACGACGTCGCGGAAGCGCGACCAGTCGCCGCGTCCCGCAGCCATGTACAGCTGCAACTCAAACCAGCCGCCATTGCCTCCCATGCTGGCCAAGCGGCCTGGAAGGGCGGCGCTATAGAGCGTGTTGTCGTCCGACGGGCCGTTGGAGGTCGTCTTCCAACGCGCGTCGC
>PNKC01000285.1 GCA_013822275.1 Anaerolinea sp.
CGGGCAGGAGTACTTCGAGAATTCGGTGAAGACGACGGGTCTGGAGGCGAAGCAATATCTGGAGGCGCGCGCGAAAGTGCGGAAACTGCAAGCGGATTTCACGGCGCTGCTGGACCGCGAACGGATTGACGCCGTGGTGGCGCCGACGAACGGGCCGGCATGGTTGACCGACCTGATCAACGGCGACAACTCCGGACAGGGCTGTTCGACGTTCGCCGCCGTTACCGGCTTTGCTCACATCACCGTGCCAGCGGGGCTTGTTTTCGGGCTACCGGTGGGCATTTCCTTCTTCGGCAGAGCGAATGACGAAGGCAACCTGATCCGGATGGCCTACGCATTCGAGCGGGTGGCGATGGCACGGCGCGCGCCGCGCTACACGCCCCGTTCGGCGCCGCACGCGCCTTACGCTTCGGCCTGAAGCGGCGTTGCAGAATGAGGCCGGCGCCGCCGGTGACGCGATTTGGAACTTTATTTTTTCCCCGCAGTGCGTTGTTGTTCCTATATTTAAGGAAAACCGGCTCGTGCCGGCTGGACGCTTTCCACTTTTCGGCTGGTAGCGTTATGGCCGATCCTGCCCAATTGGGCATGGACTGACCAGGAGGTAGAAAAAGCGCATGTGGAAACCAGCGCGATGGGCCGCGGGAGCGGCCATTCTTCTTTTTGCGGTGGCGCCGGCCTCGGCCGCGCCGCCGTTGACGATGATCCAGGACACGCTGTACCGGGCCGACGGCACACCGTTCGTGGGCTCGGCGGTGGTGAGTTGGGAGTCATTCATCGCCGCTGACGGAACGAGCATTCCGCAGGGGAGCCTGAGCGTGGGGATCGTGGGCGGGCTGATGAGAGTCCGGCTTGTGCCCGGCACGACCGCGGCGCCCTACACGCTTTACACGGTGAAGTTCATCACTGGCGGCTCGACGCTGGCCACGGAAGTGTGGGCGGTGCCGCCGGGGTCAAGCCCGCTGGAGGTCCGGCAAGTGAGGGTATCGAGCCAGAGCGGCGGCGGTACTCCGCCGCCTCCGC
>PNKC01000286.1 GCA_013822275.1 Anaerolinea sp.
GGCCCGGACGAGTTCCCGCGCCAGCCCGCAGCGCCGCTGGTCATTGGTCTCGAGCGGGAGCCGCGGGCGAAGTCCCTTCACGACGGACTCCCCCTCTTCGGCCAGGGTCAGCGCCTCGGCGGCGTGCATGGCCGGCCAGAACTCTTCGGAGGCCAGGCCCCCGCGAAGGAGAGCGATGCAGCGGTCTTTTTCGTCCTTTGCGACGGCGACCGGTTCCGCGGCGACGCTCCAGCTCGACGTCGCGGACAGAGTGATCAGGAAGATCCCGCGGAGGAGACGTTGCGCGAAGGTCTTCATGGCGTCACCAGTCCCATCTGCTGATGCTGGTCGGCCGCGGAGCGAAGATACCGCTGGTAGGCCGCTTCGTCCCGGCGGCAGCTCTCCCCCTGAAAGACGATTGCGAAGCTGCGGCGGTGGCGAACCGGCGAACGGTTCGGATCGGCGCGGTGTATCGTGTCGCCGTGATGAATCAGCAGGTCTCCGGGCCGGGCCGCGATCGCTGCCTCCTGTGCCCGGTCGTTGTCTCCATAGTCGGAGATCCCCTGCGAGAACCCGAGGGTCTTCGTTCGGTTGTGCGGCCGAATGCCGCGGAGGTGCGAACCGGGGATGTACCGCAGACAACCGTTTTCGACGTCGACCTCGTCGAGCGCCAGCCACATCGTCAGGACCCGCGGCGGCGTGAAGCAGAAGTAGAAGTTGTCCTGGTGGGGCGGAGTCGCGTGGTCCGTGCCCGGGGGCTTGTTGAACCACTCCGCCCCGTGGGCGCTCGCCGGTTCACCAAGCAGACTTTCGGCGGTCGACTTCCAGAGATGGTCGCCGAGGATCGCGGAGAAGTATGGATCCTGCTGCATCCGGTTGAGCTGCTTGAGCGTCTCGGGACGGGCGCGGTCCTCGTAGAAGGCGTCCCCGTCGGGGAGATTCGGGACCACCTCGCCGATGTAGCGGTCCAGGTTTCGTTGGAGCTCAGCGAGTTCGTCCCCGGCGAGAAAGGCGCGGAGGACGACGAAGCCCTCGCGTTCG
>PNKC01000287.1 GCA_013822275.1 Anaerolinea sp.
AAATCCACCAGCACGAAGACGGCGCTCCAACTCAGCAGCGCGGCCACATCGACGCCGACATAGGGAAACGCGTCGACGCCGAACATCGGCGCGCGTTCCGGCCACTGCGGGAACGTCGGCATCAACGCCTGAAGCGACCAGCGCTCGGCCACCCAGATGAAGATCCCGATGGTGAACAGCTTGGTGAAGATGCCCGCCAGTTGACTGAGGATGCCGCAGCTCAAGTCGCTGAGGGAGTCGTTCAGGCGCATCACGCGCCGGCCCGTCACCTTGCTCCACAGGAGCTCGGCGGCAATCAGCAGGAAGAACAGGGGAATCGAGGCCTTGATGATGCCCATCGCCCGAGAATGATAGATTAGGCCCGTGACCAATACCAATCAGGCATTCCCCCGGCCGCTGGCCTGCGTCACCGGCGCCTCCGCCGGACTCGGCCGCGAGTTCGCGGCACAGCTCGCGCAGCGCGGCTTCGACCTCCTCCTCGTCGCGCGCGACCTCGATCGCCTCACGGCGCTGGCTGACGAGCTCTCGCTCCAGCACGGCATCTCCGCCGAGCCGTACCAGTGCGACCTCTCGCGCGACGAGCCGATGCGTGCGCTGGCCGAGCGCCTGAGCAAGGAAGAGCGCCTGATGGTGCTCGTGAACAACGCCGGCTTCGGCACCAAGGGCAAGCTGGCCACGCGTCCGGTGGGCGAACAGGCGACGATGCTGGAGCTGCACGTGATGGCGCCGATGCTGCTCACACGGGCGGTCGTGCCAAAGATGATCGAGCGGCGCGAGGGCTTCGTCATCACCGTCGCGTCCGTCGCGAGCTTCACGGCCAGCATGGGCAACGTGAACTACTGCGCCACGAAGGCCTACCAGCGTGTGTTCATGGAAGGCTTGGCGATGGAGCTCTTCGGCACGGGCGTGAAGGTCCAGGCGCTCTGCCCGGGCTTCACGCACACGGAGTTCCACGACCGCATGAAGATCGACAAGACCAAGGGCATCCCGAGCTGGGCCTGGCTCAA
>PNKC01000288.1 GCA_013822275.1 Anaerolinea sp.
TCCACGAAGGACAACACGATTTCTATCGTCGTCACCAGTAGCAGCCACAAGGCCGGCACCGTGGCGGCCCATAGCCAGGTACTTCTCAAACCTGTAGCCGCACGCCGCGGCGCCAGCGGGGCCTAACCCGTCGCTCAACCGGACCCCCCACGGCATGCCAGCCACGGCCGGACTGCGGCACTCGGTGCATCATCGCAGCCCGGCCCTGGCTGTCACGCCGCGGCGGTCCGGTTAGCTCCAACGTTAGACCACACCAAACACCAGCCTTGCGCGGCGCGTATCCCATATGATACAGTGGCCGTATGCTCGAAGTCCGTCAGACCACTGCGTACTCCAAGTGGTTCGCGAACCTCCGCGACCGAACAGCCAAGGTACGCATCGACATCCGTATCCGTCGCCTCTCCCTTGGAAACCCTGGCGACGTCAAGCCGGTAGGAGAAGGCGTCTCAGAGCTACGTGTGGATCACGGCCCTGGATACCGCCTGTACTTCATCCAGAAGGCAGATGTCTACATCGTCCTACTCGCGGGCGGCGACAAGTCATCGCAAGAGAAGGACATCCGCAACGCGAAGGCGCTCGCTCGCGAGCTTTAGGAGCTGGAACATGGCCAATACTGTCACAACGCCCTGGGATCCAGCGGACCACCTCCGCACCGATGAAGACATGGCAGCCTACCTAGAGGCCGCGCTCGAAGAAGGCGACTCGACTCTTGTCGCCGCAGCGCTAGGCGATATCGCACGCGCCAAGGGAATGACGCAAGTCGCCCGAGAAGCTGGCTTGGGGCGCGAAAGCCTGTACAAAGCACTCTCTCCTGCAGGCAATCCAGAGTTCGCAACTATCCTCAAAGTGGTCGCAGCTCTGGGGCTTCAACTGCACGCCACGCCAGCCGCTGCAAAAGGTGTGGTCTAACCCCTCGCTCAAGCGGAGCGCCAACGGCAGGCCACCAGGCCCGGTCTGGCGGTACGCGGTACATTTTCGCCAGCCCGGGCCCGGCACCCTG